>DATGAF010000048.1:0-77166 GCA_035313645.1 Solirubrobacterales bacterium | reverse complement strand
TTCGACACGCCGTTTCCCTACTGGAAGCGATGGGCTGGCTATGAGGGTGGCGTGGCCGACATGTGCTTCATCTCCTGGCCGGCCAAGATCGAGCCACAGGAAGCCCCGAGGCAGCAGTACATCCATGCCGTCGACGTCGTCCCCACGATCTACGAGTTGCTGGAGATCGAGCCACCGGAGGTCATCCGGGGCTACGAACAGAGCACGATCGAAGGGCAGAGCTTCGCCGCCTCCCTATCGGACGCCGACGCCCCGGCCAAGGTGAGTCAGTTCTACGCAATGCTCGGACAGCGGTCGATCTATCACCAGGGATGGCTTGCGTGCACCGTGCACCCGCCGCTCAGCGGCTGGGGCAAGTTCGAACAGGATGTTTGGGAGCTCTACAACCTCGAAAACGACCGGGCCCAGGTCACCAATGTCGCCGAGCGGGAACCAGACCGACTCGAAGAGCTCAAGAGCCTCTGGTTCGAGTACGCCGGCATCTACAACGGGCTGCCGCTCGACGACAGAACGGCCCTCGAGCAGATGCTCGCCGAGCGACCGCACGCCGGCAAGCCTCGCGATCGGTACGTCTACTTCCCCGACACCGCCGACGTCCCCGAAGAGGGTGGCGTCCGGATCACGGGCCGCTCATACATGATCGCCGCCGGGGTCGAGATCGACTCGCCCGATGCTCAAGGCGTGCTCTACGCGCACGGGGGCGTGGCAGGCGGCCACAGCCTCTACATCAAGGACGGTCGGCTCCGCTATACGTTCAACTGGGTCGGAACCCACCTCCAGGACCTCGTCGCCGACCGCGAGATCACCGCGGGAGAGCACGTCTACGCGGCGGAGTTCTCGATGAAGGGCCAAAACGAGGATCCCGCCATGCCCGGCTTCGCGGGAACCCTCAACCTCTACATGGACGGCGAACAGGTCGCGAGCGGCGAGATCGTCACCCAGCCCGGTGTCTTCTGTCTCGTCGGGGACGGCATCTGCGTCGGGCGCGATAGCGCTTCGCCGGTGACCCCGGAGTACCAGCCGCCGTTCCGCTTTACCGGCGGGACCATTGACAAGGTGATCGTCGACGTGACCGGGGAGCCGTATATCGACCACGAGGCACAGGTACGCGCCTGGTTCATGCGCGACTAGCGCGGTAAGTCAGGGGTTGGCAACAGGGTGGTCAGGTGCGGCCCGGGGGACTCGGGAACTCCCGCGCCGCCTGCCGTCGCAGAATCTCGATGCCGACCACGGCCAGCGCCGCGAGAACGACGATCACCAGGACCTGCCCGAGGTTGCTGATCCCGGGTATGAACGACAGCCAGAGCAAGAAGAGGACGGCGACGACGGCGTAGACGGCGACCGGATGGTCGCGCAGGTACGGGGCGAGGAAGCGTCTGACCGCGACCTCGTGGCGCCCGGGCCCCGCCAGGGCGCCGCCGCCGATGAAGGCGATGCCGATCGCGAGGACGAAAAGCGCCCGCTGGCGAAGCCCCGCCGAGATGATGTCCCAGACGGAGGTGATCGCCGGCTTGACCGTGTCTGAGGCGGCCACCGAGTCCACTCCGTTGCCGATCAGACGACGGAGCAAAAGGATGAAGATCGTCGCGATCACGATCCCGCCGCCGGCGGCAATCAAGGCCTCGCGCCGCCATCCCTTGGCCAGGTAGAGGGCGCCGAGGTAGAGCAAGAGCGCCAGCAACGGCAGCACGATGCCGAGGTTGCGCAACAAGCTGACGATCTTCTGGAGCCCGGAGAGTTGACCGGAGTCCATGAGGACGAGCTCGCCGGGGGTCTGGAGGGCCTGGCGGCTGAGGACCGTGTTGATCCGAGACTCGGCGGAGGAGAGCGCGGCATCGAGCGCTGAGACGTTCGCGCTGCTGGGGTTTGCGAGCACCGCGGCCGTTCGTTGCTTGAGCGCAGTCACCTTGGCGTCGGCCTTCGACAGTCGACCCTGGAGTTGCGACAGCCGGCCCTTGAGCTGATCGGGGACCTTCCCCTCAAGGCCCTTGATCGTCTCCTCGAGGCTTGCGATCTTCGCCTGGAGCTCGCTCGTGGTCTTGTGGAGTGCCTGGAGGTTCTGCTTCAGGGTTGGGGTCAGCTTGCCCGCTTGGAGCTGGGAGAGGGTCGAGCGCACCGACGCGATCTGGCCCTGGGCCGTGGTGAGGCGCTGGTTAAGGTCCTGGGTGAAGCTCTTGACGACTCCCTGGAGTTCGGAGATCGTCGCCGGGTCGACGCCGAGCCGGGTGGCGAGGTCGGCGACGATGCTTCCGTACTCGAGGGTCACGTTCCCGCCGGTGGTCGAGACGAACTCGCTCTTGTCCTCGATCAGGCTGACGAACCGCTGTTGGGCCCCAGCGATCGCCGTCGAGACCAGGGTCTGGACCTGTGGCGAGGCGAGGGCCCGCTCGGCCGCGTTGGTGGCGAGCTGCCTGGTCGCCGCCGCGACCGGAAGGGCCAGCGGCTTGGCGGCGCTCGGCAGCTCCTTTTGGATCTGGCCCTGGACGTCGACGTTGGCGTAGAGCTGATCGACCGTGAAGGTGGCGAGCGCCTGCTGGACGTCGGGGTCCTTGAGGATCTGGTCGGTCGTGTTCTTGATCTGGTTCGTGTCCAGCGCCTCGCGCTGGACCCAATTCGCCAGGATCGAGAGAACCAGGACCAAGGACGCGAGTACGATCAGCGGCCAGACGATCGCGCGGCGAGGATGCTTGGGTTCCGGGCCCTGCGAGCTTCGCTGAGCCGCGCTCCGCGAGGGGTCACGCGAGGACTCGGGGCCTCGCTCGGGCGCCGGGCTGGTTTCGGGTTCGTCGGTCATCGCTGGGCGGTCGGCGGGCAACCCTACCCCGAACCGGCCTTCGCAGAGGGGTGCGTCGTCCGCGACCCCGGGCATCGATGGCGGGCCAAGGCCGTTTCTAGCGCCGCCGGGCGTATACGAAACCAGGGTTTCCTTTACGACCTCTCGCAGCCGCTTTGGCGTGTAAGCGGGAGCTGCCGCCTGGCGATGGCTTGCTTGCTAAATCGGGGCGGCCGGATTTGAACTGGCGGCCTTTCGGCCCCCAGCCGAGCCGAAACTCATATGGATCCGTCCGTGAGCGTCCCCCGCGTCCCATCGTCCGCGGTCCTGGACGAACCGGACACAGCGGACGTAGCAGTCAGTACCAAACCGGTACCACGAGCAAGGTCACAGCTTCAAGGTCACAGGTGCGAGTACACGCGGGCGCTCGGCGAGACTGCGCTCGATCTCAGGCACTTAGGTTGTCTATACGCGTCCGCTCGACAGGGACTTCTGCACAGCGGCGACCTCGTGAAACGCATCCCGCAGATACCGCCGCGTGAGCTCTGAAAGCTCCTTCGGGTCGACATAGTCACTTGGCTCGTTTCCCCGCTCGAGCTGCTGAATCTGGTGCTCGAGCCGGAGCGAAGAGAAGAGGTCGTAGGCCTCCTCGAGCGTCCGGGCGTGTACGGGCTCGATCGCCTCGAGCTCGGATGCCGCCCGCAGCCGCTCGATTGTCGTGGTGACCGTGGCACCCGCCTTCAGTGCCCCGAAGCGGGCGATATCGACGACGGGAAGTAGTCCCCCGCGCTTGATGTCGAAGGTCCCGCGATGCTCGCCGGAGTCCTCGACGACGATGTTGCCCCTGAATCCGGTCGGTGGCTTCACCGCCAGCGCGAGGCGGAGCATCGATGGCAGCAGCCTGGTGCGGTTGGCGGGCTCGAGCAGGATCGGCCGCGGGTCCAGCTCCGCCGGTCCATAAACCGTTCGGCCGTCGAGCAGGATCGAGGATGCGATCAGGACCTTTTCGTCGCCCGGGTTCTCCAGCCAATGTCCGATCGACCGGCGCCATGTGTCCATCGAGCTGGCGGAGAACTCACCCGACGCCGTCACGCCGTGTGGATCGAGACGCCAGCCGACGACCCGGATGCAGTCCTCCACGTCGGCGGCGATTGCCCGCATGTAGCCCACACCGCCCTCGGGAGCGATCACGCGTTGCGGGTCTGGTCCGCTTGACTCCTGCTCGGACACGTCCCCCCAGGCCATCCCCGAGTCGACGTCGGAGGAGGGCACCGTCTCCCGTCTGCCATGGCTGCCCAGCGCAAGCCACGCGAACTCCGCCGGCGCCGCGCCCTTGGACTCGATCGCCAGCTCGATCATGCGCCGGATCAAGGCATCGGCAACGACCGAGATCACGCGGCCGATCTGCTGGGGAGGGAGCTTCGTGGCGTGCAGCGCGACCACAGTGGACCGCAGGCGCTGTGCCGCCTCGCTCAGCTCCTCCTTGTCCCGCGCCCGCGCGATCTCGCGCCGAAGCGCAAACGGCGCGCGAGCCTCGGCGGCCACCAGGTCGATCCCGCCTAGCACTCCGAGCAACTCGCCCCTGGGAGAGAGAACGCCGACGTGGCGGACGTCGTGGTCGAGCATCGCGAGCATCACGTCGGCGCCGGCAGCGTCCGCACCGACGGTGGTCAGGGGTGCCGACACGGCCTCGCCCACCGGCGTGTCCACCGGCATCCCCTCGGCTATGACTCGCGAGCGCAGGTCGCCGTCAGTGACGATTCCCAGCTCTCCGCTCTCCGCCCGGACGATCATCGAGTTGACGTTCTCGTCCGACATCACCTGGGACACCTCACGAAGGGGGCGATCCGCTGTGCAGGTCACAGGCTCACGGCGTATCAGAGCCCTGGCCGCCTGCTGTGCCATTTCGGCGCTGGCGACGTTGGCCTCGGCGGCCGCGCCCCCCGGCTCGCGACGCCGCAGCAACGACCGGTTCAGACGCGACGGGCTCGATGGCCGCTCCAGCAGCGGGATCACATCGGAAGCCGCCATCGAATAACAGAGGCTCTCCTCCTGAGCGCGAGCCTCGAGCCCGGACGGCAGACCCACCAGCATCGAGGGGTGTCCAAACAGCTCCCCTTGCCCGAGCAGATCGAGCACCCGACCACCCTCGGCCAGCTCGATCGCCCCTCGTCGCACCATGAGCACCCGGTCCTGAGACGGCTCGCCCTCCTTGAAGATGGTGGCCCCCGCCTCGAAGACCTCCTCCTCCGCCAGCTCGGCAAGCCGCTCCAAGCCCTCCTCGTCGAGTCCGCTGAACGGCTCGTGGGTTCTCAGGAACTCCGCGATGTCCTGCATCTGGCCTACCTCGCGGTCGGGACCGTCATCCAGAACCTAAACGTCATCGACTGCTCATGCAAGCCCCCCCGCACTCGAGTGGCTACACGCAGTGCCACCGAGACCATTGAGCGCTTCCGCTTTGACGCTCTAGGCGCCGAAACCCGGTTCGGAAGCGGGTTTCCGACTAGTCGGGGCGGCCCGATTTGAACCGCGCATGTCGGCTGGGGGCCGAAAGGTCGCCGACCTCGGATCGAGCAACGACCCTGGTGACCTGGGGAGAGGGTCATATAGCCCCGGCCGAAGACGGACGTACGGCGACCCAGCGCATCACCACGGCAAATTTCGAGCACCTGCCGGGGGTCGGACACTTTCCCTTCCCCGAGGCGCCCGAAAGACGGCGCGACTGATCCGGAGCTTCATCGGAGCGCCCGGCGGGCAGACCCTCGCCGCCGGGACGACGTACGCCAGTGGCGCACCGCTGGCCCAGACGACTGGCGGCGCCCGACACAGTCGTATGCCCACCTGCGGGCGGCGGGTGGATCCGGCGGGCGTTTACGCGGAGGTCACGGCTGCAACAACGAGCGCGCGGCGCGCCGCCCGCTCCTGATCGCGCCCTCCATCAGCGCGGCGTACTCGCCGGCGGTGTGCTCGCCCCCGAAGGCGAGCGGACCGGTGGGCCGTTCGAGCGTCGCGCCGACTTCCGGAGGCGGCGAGGTCGAGTAGGCGGCGCGCACCCACGGGTCGTCGTCCCAGGTGGAGAGGACGGCCCCGGCCGGGTCGAGATCGAGATCGTCGCGCAGGCGCTCGAGCGACGCCACCCAGCGTCCCGGTCCGTCGTGAACCTCGAGCGCTTCAAGAGCCGGCTGCGAGCCCGCGAACGCGCTGACCACCGGCTGCGTCTCGCCCCCGTCGCCAGTCGCGGTCCACGTCCAGTAGCGGTCGGGCACGTTCATCGTCGCCGTGGGCCGCGCCGGACCGATGAGCGGCACGAACAGCTTCGCGGCGTGGCCGTATTCGACGAGACCGAGTGCGGCGGTAGTGGGGTCAGGCAGGCGCGGCTCGAAGGCGATCCTGTCGAGCACGCTCACGGGCACCGCGATAACGGCGACGTCGGCCTCAACCCAACCGTCGGGGGTCGACGCGTGCACGCCGTCCGCCCACTCGATCGCATGGACTGGCGAGTCGAGGTGCACGGTGTCGCCGAGCTCGTCCGCCAGTGCAAACGGCAGGCGCTGGTTGCCGCCGGCGATGCTCGGCGACGGCTTGTCGTCGATGTGCGCGACACCCGCGAGCTCCGTCGCCTCGACGCGGTTTGCGGTCTTCGCGCACGAGATTTCGACCCGCGCGAGGATCGCCTCCCGGGCGCCCGCCGGGATGTCGATCGAGTCGAGGAAGGCCTCAGCGCTCTGACGCGTGGGCCCAGCCGCCTCGAGCTCTGCTTCCGCGGTCGCCATGGCGGCCGCGAGCTCCTCGTGGGTCGTGCCGATGCCGCCCTTGGGGTCGCGCCGCCCGTAGCGCATGCCCTTGTCCCACAAGCCGAGCCCGAAGCGTGCGGCCAGCTCGCGGATGGCGGTACTCCCAGGGAGGAGATACTCGGCTCCCATCTCGATCACGGCGCCGTTCGGCAACCGCTGCGACCAGACCCGCCCGCCCACGCGCGAGCGCGCTTCGAGGACCACCACCTCGACGCCAGCGCGCGTGAGCTCGTCCGCCGCTACGAGCCCCGCCAGCCCGGCGCCGACGACTACCGCCCTCACGGGGCCGGCGCGAGCCTCACAGAAGCCATTTGCTGCAGTCCTTGCACCCGAAAGTACCGCGAAGTCTGATCAATCCTGCCCCCAAACTAATGGCTTGGCCACGGCGCATCAGTTCGGCGAGGACCCGGCGGTGAGCTTGCCGATCTCCGAACCCAGCTTCCGAGTAGTCGGGGCGGCCGGATTTGAACCGGCGACCTTTCGGCCCCCGGCCGGGCCACAATGGGTGTTGATGCGTCCCTGAGCGTCCCCCGCGTCCCCATTGTTCCCGCTCATGGATGATCTGGACGCATTAGACCTGGGGGATCGATGACTACTAAGTCACTAACCAATCGGGTCTTGGTCGCCCCCGACAGCTTCAAGGGGACATACTCGGCGGTCGAGGTGGCGGGCGCGATCGCGGCCGGCGTCCGCGCGGCCGGCACCGAGGCCGAGGAGTTGCCGATCGGAGACGGCGGCGAGGGAACCATGGACGCCCTCGTCTCGGGCCTCGGCGGCGAGCTGCGCAGCGCGATAGCTAGCGATCCGCTTGGCCGTGACGTCGGGGTTCACTTCGCCCTTCAGCCGGACCAGGATGTTGCGATCGTCGAGATGGCCCAGGCGAGTGGGTTGTCGCGTCTCGAGGAGGCCGAGCGTGATGCATGGCGGGCGTCGACGCGCGGCACCGGCGAACTGATCGCCGCGGCGGTACGGGCCGGAGCCCACGAGGTCATCGTGACGGTCGGCGGCTCGGCGACGACGGATGGCGGAGAAGGGGCACTCGCCGCGCTCGAACAGGCTGGCGTCTCGCCCCGGCTGCGCGTCGTCTGCGATGTGGGTACCCCCTGGGAGGACGCTCCCCGGGTATTCGGACCCCAGAAGGGCGCCGACCCAAAGACCGTCAAGCGCCTTGAACGCCGGCTTGACGAGCTTGCGGAACGAGCGCCTCGTGATCCGCGCGGCGTGCCGATGACCGGCTGCGCCGGAGGACTGTCGGGTGGACTGTGGGCCTTCCGGAACGCGGAACTCCTGCCTGGGGCCGCCTTCGTGCTCGACGCCCTGGGTTTCGACGAGCGAGCCCGGCACGCAAGTTTCGTGGTTACTGGCGAAGGAGCCCTCGACGCGCAGACGCTCGCCGGAAAAGCCGTCGCCGAGGTCTCCGAGCGCTGCTCGCGGTTCGGCATCGCATGTCACGCGATCGTTGGCCAGGACGCCCTGCGCGCGCCGGATCTCCTCGGCCTCGCGAGTGTGATCGAGGCGTCCACGCTGGAGGAATTCACGGCGGCCGGCCGCGCCCTCGTCGCCTAGCGCCCCGCCGCGGACTCACTCGAGGTGCTCGTACGCCACCAGGGTCAGGAAGTCGACGAACTCGTCAGCCAGCGCTACGCGTTCGAACAGCTCCCGCGACAGATCCGGCCTTCCCTGCTCTTGGAACCAGCGGTCATCCGCGATCTCGTTGCGGATCCGCTCGAGCTCGGAGTCCTCGAGCTCCTGCACGAGATCGCGGGTGATCCGCCGCCCGTCCGAGAGCTCGATGCCATGACGCACCCACTGCCATACCTGCGATCGCGCGATCTCCGCAGTCGCCGCGTCCTCCATCAGGCCGTAGATGCCGGCGGCGCCGTTCCCGCGCAGCCATGACGAGATGTACTGGATGCCGACGTTCACGTCGCTTCGGAGGCCCTCCTCCGTGACCTCATCTCCGGCGGAGCGGGCATCGAGCAGGTCCGCGGCTCCGACGTCCACCTCGTCGCGTTGCCGCTCGAGCTGGTTGGGCCGATCGCCGAGCACGCGGTCGAACTCCTCGGTCGCGGCCTTCACGACGTCGGGATGGGCGACCCATGTCCCGTCGAATCCGTCGCCTGCCTCGCGGCGCTTGTCCTCACGCACGCCGGTGATCGCCTTCTCGTTGGCCTCGGGATCCTTCCGGCTCGGCAGCACTGCGGCCATTCCGCCCATCGCATGCGCTCCCCGCCGATGGCAGGTCTTGACCAACAGCTCGGTATAGGCGCGCATGAAGGGCACCGTCATCGTCACCTTCTTGCGGTCGGGGAGGATGAACTCGGGCCGTTCGCGGAAGCACTTGATCATCGAGAACATGTAGTCCCAGCGCCCCGCGTTCAGTCCGGCCGAGTGGTCGCGCAGCTCGTAGAGGATCTCGTCCATCTCGAATGCGGCCGGGATGGTCTCGATCAGCACCGTCGCCTTGACCGAGCCCCGATCGATTCCGAGCGCCTCCTGGGCGCGAACGAACACGTCATTCCACAGGCGCGCCTCGAGGTGCGATTCGAGCTTGGGCAGGTAGAGGTACGGGCCTGAGCCCCTCTCGAGCAGGCGGTCGGCGTTGTGGAAGAAGAACAGGCCGAAGTCGAGCAACGCGCCCGCCACCGCCTCGCCATCCACCAGCAGGTGCTTGTCCACCAGGTGCCAGCCGCGGGGGCGAACGAGCAGGGTGGCGAGCGTGTCGCCGAGGCGATACTCCCGTCCGTCCGGCCCGGTGTACTCGATCGTGTGCTCGACCGCGTCGATCAGGTTCGCTTGACCGCCGACGATGTTGTCCCAGGTTGGCGAGTTCGAGTCCTCGAAATCCGCCATGAACCCGCGCGCGCCCGAGTTGAGCGCGTTTATCACCATCTTGCGATCGGTCGGTCCGGTGATCTCGACGCGACGGTCCTGCAGGTCCGAAGGCACTGGCGCCACCCGCCAGTCGCCCTCGCGGACCTCACGGGTCTCGTCGAGGAAGTCCAGCGTCCCGCCCGCATCGAGCCGCTTCTGTCGCTCTGCCCGTCGCCCGAGAAGCTCCCTCCTTCGGGGGTTGAACTCACGGTGCAGCAGGGCGACGAACTCGACCGCGTCGTTCGAGAGCACCTCGGAGGCGCGATCCTCGACCGCCCCATGGACTTCGATTCCCCTGACCGAGAGCTGCGTCATCCGCTCCCGCTCCCGTTGTGTAGCGCCCCGCCCCCGAGCGAGGCGTCGAGGAGCTCCATCGGGTGGTACAGCGTGAGCGGCTCGCCGAGCTCCTCGGCATGCGCGGCGATCTGCAGCACGCAGCCCGGGTTGGCGGCGATGACCGCCCTGGCGCCCGTGGCGAGGAGCCGCTCGGCCTTGCGGCGACCCAGCTCGGCGGCCGCCTCCGGCTCGAGCAGGTTGTAGACGCCCGCCGACCCGCAGCAGAGCTCCCAGCCGTCGGGCTCGCGCAGCTCGAGGCCGGGAATCTGGCGCAGCAGCTCGCGGGGCTGCTCGCGCACCCCCTGCGCGTGCGCGAGGTGGCAGGGGTCGTGATAGGCCGCGGTGAGCTCGACCGGTCGCCGCGGGGCGACGGGGGCGTCCTCGGCGAGCAGCTCGGTGACGTCGCGCACCCTTGCGGAGAACGCGCCGGCCCGCTCTCGCCAGGCGTCATCGTCGCGGAACAGGTGGTCATAGTCCTTCATCGCGGACCCGCAGCCCGCGGCGTTCACCACGACGGCGTCGAAGTCCTCGAACCTCGTGATGGTCTCGCGGGCGAGTGCCCGGGCCTGATCGTCGAAGCCGGTATGGAGCTGGAGTGCCCCGCAGCACCGGGGCTTCCGCGGTGCGTGCACCTCGTAGCCCTCGGCGGCGAGCACTCGCACGGTCGCTCGATTGACCTCGCCGAAGAACACCCGCTGCACGCACCCCCGCAGAAAGGCCACGCGCCCCCGGCGCTCGCCGCGTGCGGGCGTGCGCTCCGGCAGTCTCGCGAGCGCGCTTCGAAGCGGCGTGTCCGGCGCCAGGCGCAGGAGCGTCCGAAGCCGCGGGAAGCGGGCGGCGAGTCGGCTGCGTCCCAGAAGCGGGCCGAGCCGGAGCGCGCGCTGGAGCGCCATCGCCGGCATCAACGCCCGCAGCCTTCCTGGGTGTGGAAACAATGCGAACAGGCCCCGTCGCCACAGCCTTTCCGCGAGCGGACGGCGGTAGTTGCGCTCGACCTGCTGGCGGGTGTCCTCGATCAGCTTGTCGTACTGGACGCCCGAGGGGCAGGCGGTCACGCACGCCATGCATCCGAGGCAGCGGTCCCAGTGAGTGACCAGCTCCGGTGTGAGCTCGCTGCCCTCCTCGAGCGCCGTGCTCATCAGCACGATGCGCCCGCGCGGCGAATCCATCTCCTCTGCCCAGAGGTCGTAGGTGGGGCAGGTCGGCAGGCAGAAGCCGCAGTGCACGCAGACGTCGATCAGGTCGAGCTCAGGTGCCCGCCGATCGTCGAAGGCGCGCGCCGCCATCACATCCCCCCGACGAAGATCCCGGGATTGCAGACTCCCTGCGGATCGAACTGCTGCTTGACTCGCCGCATCAGCGCCAGCGCTCGATCGTCGTGCGGCCCCCACGGGTCGAGCGCCGCGCGCACGTCCTCGGGCGCGTCCAGGACGACGCACCGAAGCGGCTTGAGCTCGCGGCGCAGGTCCTCCACCGCGGCGAGAGCCTCATGCGACTCGCGCTCATCGAGTGCCAGCCAGCACAGCCCGCTGCCGGCGCGCCCGGCCATGGTGGCGCCGTGGCCCTCGGCGGCGCGAAGGATGTCCGCGAGCCGCGACTGAAGGCCGGAGACGCGCACGACCATCCCCCCTTGAGAGCGCTGGCGGGCGCACTGCTCCCGCCAGAGTTGCTCGTCGTCGTCGACGACCTCGCGGGTGAGGCCGTCAGCGTCGCGGCCCTCGCGCAGGGCCGCCTCGGCCTGCTCGCGCGCGGTGGCCCCCCCGAAGCGGGACAGCACCGCACCCTGGCCTCCGGCCCACGAGACATCGAGGGCGAGCTGCTCGAGGGGGGCGTGTGAAAGAGCCGCAGCCGCAGCCGCGAGGGCGCCCGGGTCGGCGCCGCGCAGGAGCGCGGTGGCCATGGCGGCTGGCCGGGGATGCAAGCGCAGCGCCACCTCGGTGATCAGCCCCAGGGTTCCGAACGCGCCGCTGAACAGCTTGGCGAGGTCATAGCCGGCCACGTTCTTGATCACCTTGCCCCCCGCCTTCGCGATCGTGCCGTCGGGGAGCGCGACCTTGATGCCGATGATCAGGTCGCGCGGCGAGCCGAACCGATGGCGCAGCGGGCCAGAGTCGCCGGTCGCGATCACCCCCCCGATGGTGGAACCGTCGATCGCCGGCGGATCGAGGGCCAGCATCTGCCCTTCGGCGGCGAAGGCCTCCTGCGCGCGCGCCAGCGCTACGCCCGCCTCCGCCACCGCGGTGAGGTCGCCCACGTTGTGCTCGACGAGCCGCTCGAGGCCACCGGTCGATACCGCGAGGTCCGGTTCGGGCGCCAGGCGCCCCCAACCAAGCTTCGTGCCGCCGCCGCGGAAGCGCACCGTGCGCCCCTCCTCGGATGCCGAGCGGAGCAGCGCTGCGGCATCGGGCGCCGATGCCGGCCTCTCGGAACGCAATACCGCCTGGGCCATCAGAAGCGCTCGGCCAGCCCGGCGACCTCCAGCGGGTGCCGGCGATAGGGGCCGGGCACCTCCCCGCAGAGCCGTGGCGTGGGCATCACCTTGCCGGGATTGGCGCGCTGCGCCGGGTCGAAGGCGCAACGGAGCTTCTGGAACGCGGCGAGGTCGGCCTCGTCGAACAGATTCGGCATGTAGCGCTTCTTGTCCACGCCGACACCGTGCTCGCCGGTGATCGAGCCACCCGCATCGACACACGCGAGCACGATCTTGCCGGCCAGCTCCTCGGCCCGTTCGGCCTCCCCCTCCGAGTGCCCGTCGTAGCAGACGAGCGGATGGAGGTTGCCGTCGCCGGCGTGGAAGACGTTCGCGACCTGCAGCCCGTACTCGGCCTGGAGCTCATCGATCCGCGCGAGCACCTCGGGCAGCCGGGTACGGGGGATGACGCTGTCCTGGACGTAGTAGTGGGGGCTGATCCGGCCCATCGCCGGGAACGCCGCCTTTCGCATCTTCCACATGAGCTCGCGCTCCGCCTCGTCGCGCGCCACCCGCACTTCGCGCGCGCCGACGTGAGTGCAGATCCGGCGCACGTCCTCGAAACGGGTCTCGCACTCAGCCTCCGAGCCGTCGAGCTCCACCAGCAGCCCGGCTCCCGCATCGAGCGGGAAACCCGCGTGGGCCATCTGCTCGCTCGCCTGGATCGAGAGCCGGTCCATCATCTCGATCGCGCCGGGAACGACGCCCTCGCCCACGATGTCGGTGACAGCCTGGCCGGCCTGCGCGGTCGTGTCGAAGAAGGCGACCAAGGTGCGCGCCACCTCGGGCTTCGGGATCACCCGCAGCGTGATCTTCGTGGCCACCCCCAACGTCCCCTCGGATCCGACGAATGCCCCCAGGAGGTCGTAACCGGGATGGTCGACCTCCTTGCCGCCGAGGGTCACCACCTCGCCGTCGGGCAGCACCACCTCGAGCCCCGTTATGTAGTTGGTGGTGAACCCGTACTTGAAGCAGTGCGCGCCGCCAGAGTTCTCGGCGACGTTGCCGCCGATCGTGCAGACGATCTGGCTCGAGGGGTCGGGGGGGAAGAAGTGGGTGGGACCAACGGCCTGGGAGATCGCGACGTTGTTGACGCCGGGCTCGCAGACGACGCGTTGGTTCTCGAGGTCCACCTCCAGGATTCGCCGCAACCGCGTGAGCACGATCAAAAGGCCGTCCTCGATCGGCAGGGCGCCGCCGGAGAGGCCGCTTCCCGCTCCGCGCGCCACCCACGGCACCTCGGACTCGTAGCAGGCGCGGACGACCTCGCGTACCTCCTCCGCATCGCTCGGGAGCACCGCCGCACGGGGGAGCACCTTGTACTGGAGGAGGCCGTCGGACTGATAGGTCCGCAGCTGGTGCTCGTGGACGATCACGTTGCCCTCCCCGCAGATGACGCGCAGCCGCTCCAGGAGACGCTCCACCGTCCGGGTCTCCGGGATCGGCGGGTGCGGCCTGGCGCCTGGCTCCTCGTCGGGCCTCCCGCCCAGCGGCCCTGGCTGCGGCACCTCCTGCGCCGCCCCTTCCGCCTCTCGTTCGGTCCCTAGGGAACCATCCACGACAGGACGCCCTTGGACTGCAGGTACACGAGCACGCACATCAGCAGGACGAGCAACAGGCTCCACCCGATGACGCGCCGGAAGATCTCCCCCTCGCGCCCTCCCATGCCGACGGCGGCGGCCCCGATCGCCAGGTTCTGCGGCGAGATCATCTTGCCCAGCACGCCGCCCGACGAGTTGGATGCGGCCATCAGCACCGGATCGAGGCCCGCGTCCTTGGCGGCAGTGACCTGCAATGCGCCGAAGAGCGAGTTCGAGGAGGTGTCCGAGCCGGTCACGGCAACGCCGAACCAGCCCAGGAGCGACGACAGGAACGCGAAGAAGCCACCCGCGCCGGCCATCCAGAGGCCCAGCGTGATCGTCTCGCCCGAGAAGTTCATCACGAAGGCGAGCGCCAGTACGGACGCGACCGTGATGATCGCCCACCGCAGCTGGTAGACGGTCCGCAGCCAGGCTCGCACCGCTTGCGCGGGACGGATCGCGAGCACCGGGATCGTGAGCAGCCCCGAGATGAGAAGCAGTGTCCCGGCTGCCGACAGCCAGTTGAACTTGAAGATCGCGGAGCTGGGCTCCTCGCCGTCCGGGTTGACGACGTGGAGGCCGGGCCAGTGAAACTCCTTGGTCGGCTTGTCGAGCCAGTCGACGAAGGGCAGCCAGCTGATCTCCGCCAGCGCAAAGACCAGGATGATGATCAGGTAAGGCGCGTAGGCACGCACGACCTCGATGCCCCGATCGCGCTCGCCTCCGCCGCGGCCTGCGATACGGCGCTCGAAAGCCGGGTCGGCGGCGGACCCCCCGGCCATGGCAGGACGGGGCCCCACCTCGCCCTCGGCGGGAACCACCTCGCCGGGCTGCCATACCTGCAGGAGGAGGACGATTGCCGCCGCTGAGGCGAGCGACGCGATGATGTCCGTGAGCTCGACCGAGATGTAGTTCGAGGTCACGAACTGGCCGATCGCGAACGCGAGGCCGCCCACGAGAGCGGCCGGCCACGCTTGCCGGATCCCGCGACGCCCATCCACCATGCCGACCAGGATCAGCGGGACGATCAGGGCGAGAAACGGGGTCTGGCGGCCGACCATCGAGCCGAGGTTGTCCACCGACTGTCCGCTGACCTCCGAGAGCGTGGTGATCGGGATCGCGATCGCACCGAACGCGACGGGCGCGGTATTGGCCACGAGCGACACGGCGGCCGCCTTGGCCGGCCGGAATCCGAGCCCGATCAGCATCACGGAGCTGATCGCGACCGGCGTGCCGAAGCCGGCGAGCGCCTCGATCAGCGCCCCGAAGGAGAACGCGATGATCACCGCCTGGACTCGCTGGTCGCTGGAGATCACGCCGAACGAGCGACGTAAGACCTCGAAGTGACCACTCTCGACGGTCATGTTGTAGATCCAGATCGCGTTGACGACGATCCACATGATCGGAAAGAGGCCGAACGCCGCACCCTCCCAGCCGGCGTCGAGCGCCTGCCCCAAGGGCATGCTGTAGGCGGCCAGAGCCACGACGATTGCCACTCCCAGAGCCGTGATGGCCGCCCACTGCGCGGGAATTCTCAGAATTCCGAGCATGATGAACAGCGCCACCAGCGGCAGCACCGCGAAGACCGACGACCATCCGAGTGAGCTGGCAACCGGGTCGTAGATCTGCTCGTACATCTCTCGCCCCTCGCTCTCTCCCTGCCGCGTTAGCGCGCGACCGCTGAAGGGCCGGTTCTGGGTGACCCGTTACCCGAACACGGTCGCTTTATGCCCCAATGGCAAGCGGTGAACGGACCGTCGTTTTCCCCGACTGTGCCTTTCCCCGGAATCGGTGCACTGCCGCTTAGCGCGATAGCGCAATAGCCGGAAACGTGTAAACAGGAAGCGCGCTGCGCTTAATCGAGCGAGATCACCGGCAACCCGGAGTCAGGGTCCTCCATGCGTGTGATGTTCTCCGCTGACTCGACGACGAAGACTTCACAGGTCGGGCGAATCACGAGCTCGAAGACGTGGCCGGCGATTGTCGAGCCATCCTCCCGCGAGAGGACGCAGTGGACATGGAGCTGGCGCTCCGCCGGCGGGTCGTTAGGGTCCGCGTTCTTCGGCAGGGTTATCCGCCCGTTCAGCGACACGAGCTCCGTCTGGCCCGGATCGGGAATATCCACGTACTCGCGACTGTCGGGATTGAATGCCGCGAGCTTGGCTGAGGAGACCGCGCCGATTCCGCTGAACTCGGCGGCCCGTAGACGTTCACGCTCCGCGAACGCCTTGACCTCGGCCATGACCTCGTCCCCGCGCTCGAGCACCAAGACGTAGCGGCGTCCGAACTCGGACTCCGCGATCAGCTTCGATCTCACGAGGTAGGCATATCAGAGCACTTGCGCGGCTGGGCATCGCTGCTGCTTCGCGCGGTGAGCGAGCGTGTGGACGGGCTCCCGCCTGATGCCTGTTCCGACGGGCGGCAGGCATCTTGCTCGGCACGGCTGGCGCTTCGGAACTCGCGCGGAGCAGCAGCGCCGCTGGTAGCAGGCCGTTCCCGCCGTCGGGCGGCGGCCCACGCCAGGTTGTCGACCTCAAGCTGCGCGGGATCGGTGTCAAACGGGACCCACCAGGACCCTCCCGAGCGGGTACTAGCCATCGAGATCGCCCTCCCGAGCGGGCTTTCGCCAGTCGGGGCGGGCGGATTTGAACCGGCCACCTTTCGGCCCCCAGCCGACATGCAATCGGTCTCGATATGTCCGTGAGCGTCCAGATCGTCCATTGCGCCCGCGCTCGTGGATGATCTGGACGCATCGGACGTAGAAGTCGGTACCAAAGCGGTACCACGGTCGGCTTTCAGCTCAGGCCGGACGGCATGTCTATCGCCAGGACACGGATAGCCGGACTGGTGCGGGCGACTCACGCCTCTCGCTTTTCGCGCACAGCAGGACTGGGAAACCGCATCGGTCAGACGACGGTGGCCTGCAGCAGCGCCCCAATCGCCCCGCAGCCGAGCACGACGTAGAGCACGGTGAGCTTGCCATGGAAGCGGTAGAGGAACGCGAACGCGGCGACGGCGAGGATCGCCGTGTAGACGTCGACGACGCTCGTGTCGAGGATCTGGACCGTGACCGACGCGATCAGCCCGATCACTCCCGCCGCCACTCCGAGCAGGAACGGTCGGATCCGCGGATTCTCGGCGATCGCCACCAGGTAGCGGTGCAGGAAGATCGGGAAGACGAAGGCGGGTATGAAGATGCCGAGAGTCATCAGCAGCCCGCCGCTCAGCCCTCCGGCCAGGTAGCCGACGAAGGTCGAGAAGATGATCAGGGGCGCCGGCAGGACGCCGCTGATCGCCAGTCCATCGACGAACTGACCGTCGGTGAGCCAGTGGTGGCTGTCGACGGAGGCCTGTTGCAGGAATGGGATCACCGTGTAGGCGCCGCCGAAGGTGAGCAGGCCCGCCTTCAACCCCTCCAGGAAGATCTGGGCGCTCAGCGAGATCGTCACCGCTCCGAGCACCACGAATAGCGCGACGGAGGCGGGCAAGAACGAGCTGGTCCGGCCGATCCAGCGCCCGCCGTTGGTCCACAGCTCGTAGAGGAACCCGGCCCCCGCCAGCACCAGGACGAAGCTCGCCGACGCGAACTGTGTCAGGGCGAACGCGGCGACTGCGAGCAGCGCGAGCGGCACGTCCTCGATGAAGGATCGCGCCAGGCGGACCAAGGCCCGGGCCACCAGCGCACCAACCGCCGCCTTCAGCCCATAGAAGAGCTCGTCGAGATGGGTCGCCAGGTTCGCCTCGACGTAGAGGATCGAGAGCCCCAGCATCAGGAGGAAGCCGGGCAGCATGAAGCCGAGGCCCGCCAGGAAGCCGCCGAGCTTGCCGCCGCGCACCCGGCCGAAGTACACGCAGAGCTCGTGCGCCTCCGGTCCCGGGAGGACCTGGAAGACGGCGAGGGTCTTCTGGAAGGTCTCCTCGGAGACCCAGCCCTCCTGGTCGACGCACTCGTGCTTGATCATCGCGATCTGCGCCGCCGGCCCACCCCAGGCGAGCGCCCCGAACTTGAGGAAACGGAGGAAGATCGACCACGGCGGGTCGTGAGCAGGCGGGGCATCTGCGGCGGTAGCCGCGGGGGGAGCCTCCATCCCGGGAGTCTCGCGAACTAGCCCTGGGGGTGCACGTGCCCGTGGTATGCGCGGACCGTCTGCCACGACTGCCAGGTGATCCGGAAGATCACCAGGGTGATCCCGAGGCCGATCAGCGGATCCAGGACCTGCGCGCCGAGGGCGACCGCGACGGCGCTCACTACCACCGCGAGGCTGACGTACGCATCGGCTCGCGCGTGGTTTCCATCGGCGACGAGCGCAGGGCTGTTCAGCCGGTTGCCGGCCTTAGTCCGGATCTGGGCGGCGATCCAGTTGCCGCCGTAGCCGATGCCGCCGGCCGCCGCCAGTGCCCCCAGGTGGGTCACGTCGCTCGGGTTGATCAGCCGGTCGATCGCCTCAAAGCAGGCGACCGCGGCACTGACGGCGATCGCGAAAACCACCGCGAGCCCGGCCCATCGTTCGACCCGGACGCTTCGCAGGGCAAACGCGGCGGCGAGTGGAAAGGCCGTCGCGGCATCACCGAAGTTGTGGATCAGGTCGGCGAGCAGCGCCACGCTCGAGGTCAGCGCGAAGATCGCCGTCTGTGCTCCCGCGGCGAGCCCGAGGACGAGCAGCGAGAGCGCCACCGCCCTGATCCCCTCGTGCGAGCGCTTGATCGTCGGATCGATCAGGCCGTGGGAGTGTCCATGCGCCTCCGCGTGGTGGTGATGCTCAGGCGCGGGCTCGGGTTCATGGGTGTGTGCCCCGGCGTGCGGGTGCGAGTGCGTCAGCGATCCGTGGCGGTGGAGCTCACCGCGCAGCGGCTCATACGCGACCGTCCCGCTCATGCCTGAAGGCTAGAGCGGCACCGCCGAACTCGGGACGACCGGCTGTGAACGCCGGCTGAACGGAGGATGCAGCAGAGACCCGGAGTTCCTTTTGGCCCGAACTAGCCACAACCCGCGATCACGGCCACGGCGAGCGCGGCGACAACGCCCGCCGCGATTCGCTGCACTAGTCGTTCCTTTTCACCATCACGGAGGTGGCCTTGACCATGGCCGTTGCCTCCACGCCTTCAGCGAGCCCCATCTCCTCGACTGAGTCGCGGGTGATCGCCGCGGTAACACGATGAGGACCGGCCTCAATCTCGACGAGCGCCATCACCCCAGCCACCTCCACTGACCGGATCACGCCGGGGAACCGGTTGCGAGCGGAGAACCGGTCACCCGTGCGGTGGCGCCCGGGTGTGGCACGGAGCCGTTCGATCTCACGTCTGGTGACCCGCCGTCGGTTGCGAGCATCTCGGGTCGTCTTGATCCGCCCAACCCGATCCCAGCGCCTGATCGTGTCGGCGCTCACGCCTAGTTCGGCGGCGGCCCCTCCGATTGTCAGGTCATCGCTCTGCCTAGGCACCGCCTATGCAGGATACGTCAGATCCCAGCTGTGTTTTGCGAATTCTGCCGCGCTTCTCCTTCCGCGTAACAGCGAGCGAGTGTTCAACGCGCGGGGACCCGCAGGGCTAGTGGGGAGGGCGGGGACGCGGGGGACGCAGGTTCCAAAGGTAGGAGTCGGGGCGGCCGGATTTGAACCGGCGACCTTTCGGCCCCCAGCCGAACGCGCTACCAAGCTGCGCCACGCCCCGATGAATGGACGGCTATTCGGCCGCCCTCGGCATGGATGATGGCGCATTCGGGTCGAAGCGGGCGACCGGAGTCGAACCGGCGACGGGAGCTTGGAAGGCTCCTGTGTTACCAACTACACCACGCCCGCGAAGCGGGATCGATTATAGGTTCGCCCTGGTCGTGGCCCCGGTGCGTTCCGCGGCGGGCGTGGGCCGACTCCCCATGCGGCGGGCGGTGTCTAGCGGTGGGCTCGCCGCCAGCCGAAGACCAGCGTGTACGTCTCGAACTTGCTGTCGTCGAGTCCGGTCTTGGGGGTCCCCCACCCCACGCCCACGCCGACGTCGCGAAAGGCCCGGTTGAAGAGATTGCGGCGGTTGAAGGCGCTCTGGAGCAGGAGCTTCACCATCTGGCGGGGGCTGTTGTCGTAGCCGAGGTCCTCCGCGAAGTGCCACGCCTTCTGCCCCTTCGTGTAGCCGCTGCGGCGCACCCGCCGGTTGAGGCCGACCTCGCCCGCACATGCGTGCTTGAAGCAGTCCTTCCTGAGCATCACGTTCGTGTGCTTCTGGGCCGCGCGCCGAAGCTGCCTGTTGGGAGTCAACCCGTGGCGGTGGTGCCGGATCCGCTCGTTGTTGACGATGCAGGTGACCGCCATTCGCAGCTTCGCCAGCGACACGTCGTGGGGATGCGCCCCCGCGTGCGGGCACGAGGCGCTCGCGGGCGCGACTCCCGGTCCGAGGAGCAGGAACAAAACGACCGCGCCGGCCGCGGCGAGCACTGCCACCCCGCCCATGCGCGTCCGTCCCACCTCCGTGGCGCTGTCCCTGGCCATCGGGAGTCAGGTTAGCGATGCGAGGTGAGCGGGGGAGCCGGGATTCGAACCCGGATTCACGGTTTTGGAGACCGCGCTCATGCCGTTAGATCACTCCCCCGGGCAGCGTTCGTGGGCAGCCTATGTTGCCAGCCGCGTCCGTGGGCGTCCGGTGCAAACGCGAACATATGTTCGTGCCCGCGGGTCGACCCGACTACCAGTATCGCCAAGTCATGCGCCTACTCGACGATGGCCTCAGCGACTACGAGGTCGGGCGGCGAACCGGGATTCCCCGATCGACCGTCCTGAACTGGAGGCGGCGGACGTCGCCTCCAGTGAATCGACGCCTCTTCATGTCCCCGGTTGCGCTTCGCGCCTGGCGTCCTGCAGATCTACGCGCCTACGCGTACCTACTCGGTTTGTATCTCGGGGACGGATGCATCGTCGAGGTCAGGAGGTGTACCCCACGTCTCGTGCTGGTACTGGATGCCCGCTACGGGCGGATCCTTGATGAAGCCGATGCGGCGATTCGGCGGGTAGTCACCGGGATCGACGTACGCCGGAATACCAGGGACGGCTGCATCGCGCTGGTCGTGACCCACCCCGTTTGGCCATCTGCCTTTCCTCAGCACGGCCCGGGCCGAAAGCACACTCGCTCAATCAAGCTCGTCGGTTGGCAGCTCGAAATCACCCGGCAGCATCCGAAGCCCCTCGTCCGCGGCCTGATTCATTCGGACGGCTCTCGATGCACCAACCGGTTCAAGACTCGCTTGCCCTCCGGGCGGGTCGCCGAATACGCGTATACGCGCTACTTCTTCACGAACTACTCGGCGGACATTCGCGGGATCTTCTGCGAGCACTGCGATCTGCTCGGAATCAGGTGGACGCAGTCGAGCTTCAAGAACATCTCGATCTCGCATCGAGACAGCGTCGCCCTGCTGGACTCGTTTGTCGGACCGAAGGCTTGAGTGCGGACGAGAGGATTCGAACCTCCATGGGCCGTGAGGCCCACCAGGACCTAAACCTGGCGCGTATACCAGTTCCGCCACGTCCGCAGAGGGGCGAAAGGACGCGCGTTTGCGGCCTAAAGAACCGTCGCGCGCGGCCGCAGAAGATTCTAGACTTGCCCCATGGAGGCCACGAGCGTCCGTGAGGGATACGAGCTCTGGCGGCCTAACCGGGAGAAGCCCGAGGCGAAGACGACCAAGGCGATCGTCGCGTTTCTGCTGCTCGTCTCCGCCGGTCTGCTGCTGATCATCACGATCGGCGGATGGCCGCGCCTCCAGGGCGCGGCGGTCGGGGTGGCGACGATCATCTGGGCGATTCTCTACATCGTGTTCGCGGTCCTCGTCGCCCGCTGGAACCGCGGCCTCCTCCCCGTGGCGTCGGCGCTGGCGATCATCCTGGTGATCTTCGCTGCGGTCGCCGCGCCCACGTGGTTCGCGCGCTCCAAGCAGGGGCTCAGCCCGCCGCCGCTTCCCGACGACCTCATCGGCCTCCTGGTCATCCTCGTGATCCCGGTGCAGCTCCTCCTGATCGCCGTGGCGATGGTGGGCTTCAACCAGAACTGGCACGTCGAGGAAGAACGCCCGGTGGGAGGCGTTCCCCTAGCCGGCGAGGACGAGGAGCGCTAAAACAGCTGCGGCTGGGACGCGCGCGGCTCGATCAGGTGCGGGCCGTCGCCGCGGACGTCGTTCACCGAGTCGCCGACGTCGCGGGCCACGAGCAAGCCCTCCGGCGCGGGCCGCAGGAGGCGCATGAGCTCGTCCTCGGGAGCGCCCGGCTCGATCCAATCAGCCTCGACGTCCGGATGGAGGACCACGGGCATCCGGTCGTGGATCGGACGGATGAGGCCGTTCGGCTCGCAGGTCACGATCGCGCAGCTGTGAAGCTCGTTCGAGCCGTCCCGAGCGGGCAGGGCCGCCCAGACGCCGGCGAACGCGAACAGGTCCCCATCGGGCCGGCTCAGCCACACCGGCGTCTTCGCCTCCCCCTCGGCGCGCCACTCGTAGAAGCCGTCGGCGGGGATCAGGCAGCGCCGCTCGCGAAACGACTCCGCGAACGCGGGCTGGCGCTGGATGGACTCCGCGCGGGCGTTGATCAGCGGCGGCCCCGAGCGCTCCGCCCAGCGCCCCGGGAGCAGGCCCCACCGAAGCCGGCCCGGCTCACGCCGCCCCGCGCCGGTGCGTCGAATCGCGAGCACCGGATCGGTGGGCGCGATGTTGTAGCGCGGCTCCTCCTCGACCTTTGCCGCCTCGTCGAGCCCGAAGCGAGCGCGGATCCGCGCCGGGTCGGTGGTGGCGAGCGTGTAGCGACCGCACATGACCTTCGAGGCTAACGCGATGGATCGACGCGAGCCGCCACAATTAAGGGGAGCAAGCGGCGGTGGTGCAATTGGCTGACACGCGGCTCTCAAAAGGCCGTGCCCGAAAGGGCTTGTGGGTTCGAGTCCCACCCGCCGCATCGAACTGACCCGGCCGAGGCGGCCGGCGGGGCAGGCCGGCCCTGGATAATCCCCCGCCCGTGGACGTCGGTGAGCGAATGGAAGTGGTCCGCGAGCTCTGCTCGTTCGAGAACCGCCTCGCGGGCACCGACGCCGAGCGGCGGGCCGCGAACTGGCTCGCGGAGCGCCTGCGGGCACGCGGGCGGCGCGCCGAGGTCGAGCCGACGCACGTCCATCCGCAGTACGCGCTGGTCGAGGCCGCGCACTGCGCGCTCGGCTTCGCCGGCAGCCTCGCGGCGATCCCGGTGCCGCCCCTCGGGTTCGCGATCGTGCTCGTCGCCGCGGTATCGATGTACCTGGACGTCAACGCCCGCTTCTACCTCCTGCGCCGGCTCTTCTTCCGGCGCGCGTCCCAGAACGTCGTCTCGCCCGGCAAGGGCCCGGACGCTCCCGCCCGCCTCTTCCTCTGCGCCCACTACGACGCCGCCCGCACCGGCGCCGCCTTCGAGCCCAAGCGCGTCGCGCGCGCCACCAGGCTCGCCCAGCGCTCGCCCGTCCCGCTCGGCCCGTTCCGGGTGCTGTTCTGGTCGCTTGCCATCCTCCTCCCGATCCTCGGTGCTCGGATGGCGGGGGTGGATTCGGGCCTCCTCTCGCTGCTCCAGCTCCTCCCCACGATCGTCCTCCTCGTCGGCGTCTTCCTGCTCACGGACATCGAGCTGTCCGACGTCGTCCCGGGCGCGAATGACAACGCCTCCGGCGTCGCCATCGTCCTCTCCGCCGCGGAGGAGCTCGATGCCGACCCTCCCGCGAACCTCGAGGTATGGGTCCTGCTGACGGGGGGCGAGGAGTGCCTGATGGAGGGGATGCGAGCCTTCGTCCGCTCGCGCCGCAAGAAGCTCGACCGGGAGGGCACCTTCTTCGTCGTCCTCGATTCCGTCGGTCGGGGAACGATCCGCTACGAGACCGGCGAGGGCCCGGCGGTCACCTACGAGATGGACCGGCGCCTCGTGCAGCTCTGTGAGGCGATCGCGGCTGCCGACCGCGATGACGGGGACCGCTACGGCGCCGAGCCGTTTCGCAACGGAGTAGGGAGCGACGCCCTGCCGGCCCGACTCGCGAAGCTCCGCGCCATCAGACTCACCTGCCTGGAGGACGGCGCCCTCGCCCCCGCCAACTACCACCGCCCCGAGGACCGCCCCGGCGCCCTCGACGAAGGCGCCCTCGAGCGCGCCCACGCCTTCACAGTCGAGTTGGCGCGGGCGATCGACGCCGACGTCGGCCGGCGCATGATGCGGTGATATAAGCGCCCCGATGGAGACCGCGAGCGCGAATGTCGGTCGCGGCGAGCTCCTCTGGGAGCCCTCGCCGGAGCGCGTCGAGCGCGCCACCATGACGCGCTACATGAGATGGCTCGCGGCCGAGCGGGGACGCTCGTTCGACGACTACGGTTCGCTGTGGCGCTGGTCGGTCAGCGAGCTCGAGGAGTTCTGGGGCTCGATCTGGGACTTCTTCTCGGTGGAGGCCTCCTCCCCCCACTCGAGCGTCCTGACCGAGCGCGCGATGCCCGGGGCGCGCTGGTTCGCGGGCTCCGAGCTGAGCTACCCGCAGCACATCTTTCGAGACAGGTCTGACGACGCCCTGGCCATCGTCCACGCCTCCGAGCTCCGCGGCCTGGACGAGCTGAGCTGGGGGACGCTGCGCGCCCAGGTGGCCCAGGTCGCCGCGGGCCTGCGCGAGCTGGGGGTCGGGCGCGGCGACCGCGTCGTCGCGTACCTCCCGAACATCCCCGAGACGGTGATCGCCTTCCTGGCCGCGGCGTCCATCGGGGCTGTGTGGTCGAGCTGCTCGCCCGACTTCGGCGCCCGCAGCGTCGTAGATCGCTTCGCGCAGGTCGAGCCCAAGGTGATGCTCGCGATCGACGGGTACCGCTACGGCGGCCGCGACTTCGACCGGATCGAGACGGTCGCCGGGCTGGCTCGCGAGATGCCGACGCTCGTGCGCACGGTGGTCCTCCCCTACCTGACGACCACCCCCGACCTCTCCTCGATCCAAGGGGCGATCTCCTGGGAGGAGCTCATGGCCGCAGGAGACGGAGCGGCCCTCCAGTTCGAGCAGGTCCCCTTCGACCACCCGCTCTGGGTCCTCTACTCCTCAGGAACCACCGGCCTGCCGAAGGCCATCGTGCACGGGCACGGCGGGATCCTCCTCGAGCACCTGAAGAAGCTCCATCTCCACGTCGATGCGCAGGCCGACGAGCGCGTCTTCTGGTTCACCACCACGGGCTGGATGATGTGGAACTTCCTCGTCGGGTGCCTCCTGACCCCGGCGCCGATCGTCCTCTATGACGGCAGCCCGGGCCACCCCGACATGGGCGCGCTCTGGGACCTCGCGGAGCGGGCGGGAATCACCTGCTTCGGGACCAGCGCGAGCTACCTCGCCGCCTGCATGAAGGCCGGGGTGGAGCCCGCCGCCGGCCGCGACCTCACCCACCTGCGCTCGGTCGGCTCGACCGGCTCCCCCCTCTCCCCCGAGGCCTTTGCGTGGGTCTACGAGCAGCTCGGCCGCGACACCTGGCTGTTCTCGACCAGCGGAGGCACCGACGTGTGCACCGCGTTCGTCGGCGGGGTCCCCCTCCTGCCCGTGTATCTCGGCGAGCTCCAGGCGCGGGCGCTCGGGGCCGCGGTGGAGGCGTTCGACGAGCAGGGGACTCCCCTCATCGACGAGGTGGGAGAGCTCGTGATCACCGAGCCGATGCCGTCGATGCCGCTGTACCTCTGGGGCGATGAGGACGGCTCGCGCTACCGCTCGAGCTATTTCGAGCAATTCCCCGGCGTGTGGCGTCACGGAGACTGGATCGAGATCACCTCGAGGGGCACCGCGGTGATCTACGGCCGCTCTGACTCGACCATAAACCGGCAGGGCGTACGCATGGGCACGAGCGAGATCTACCGCGCGGTGCAGTCGGTGCCGGAGGTCGTGGACGCGCTCGTCGTCGACGTTCCCCGGCCCGGAACCGAGGGGTGGATGCCGCTCTTCTGCGTTCTCGCGGACGGCGTGACGCTCGACGACGAGCTCGAGGCGACGATCAAGCAGCGGATTCGCGACCACTGCTCGCCGCGGCACGTCCCGCAGGCCGTGTTCCAGATCGCCGAGGTCCCGCGCACACTGAGCGGCAAGATCCTCGAGGTCCCCGTGAAGAGGATCCTCATGGGAACGCCGCCCGATCAGGCGGCGAGCCGCGACTCGCTTGCCAACCCCGCGGCGCTCGACTACTTCGTCGGGTTCGCCGCCCGCCTCGAACGCGAAACCTAGCTTCCGGCGGTCGAGGAGAGGTCCCGCTCGTCCTGGCGGGGGAGCTCGTCCTCAAGCGACAGGAACGCCTCGACGACGTCGTGGTCGAACTGGCTGCCCGCCCGCGCCTGGAGCTCGGCCCTGCCCCGCTTCGAGGACAACGCGGCTCGGTAGGGACGGGGCGCGGTCATCGCCGCATAGGCGTCGGCGACCGCGACGATCCGCCCCTCGAGCGGAATCTGGTGCTCGCGCAGCCCGCGTGGATATCCGCGGCCGTCCGGGCGTTCGTGGTGGCTGAGGATCCACTCGCCCACCCGGCCGAGCTGGGCAGCGCCCACGATCCGGGCGCCGATCTCCGGGTGGCGCTCGAGCTCCCGCCATTCCTCCTCGGTGAGCGGCGCCGGCTTGTTGAGGATCGACTCCGCCACCCCGACCTCGCCCACGTCGCGGAGCAGGGCCGCGAGCCTGACCCGCTCGACCTCCTCATCCGGCAGGTTGAGCGCCTGCGCGAGCTGTTCGGCGTACTGGGCGACACGGCGGGAATTGGCGGGCGCGCCCTTGCGCCGGTCGACGGCCTCGGCGAGCGAGACCAGGGAGACGAGCCTCGGGCTCTTGCTCTCGATGTGAACCCGCTCCCCCTCGGTCGCAGGCGCCGCATGGCGATAGACGATCGACCGATCCCTGCCGGCCTCCTTGGCCTCATAGAGCGCGCGATCCGCCGCATGCAGGAGCTCCCCGGAGGTGATCCCGTGAACCGGGAAGCTCGCCACCCCGCAGCTGATCGTCATCTTCTCGGGCTCCCGGGCGAACCCGACCCTAACCTCGGCCCGCAGCCGCTCCGCGAGTTGGAACCCCTCCTCCTCGTCGGTCTCGGGGGCGAGGACCGCGAACTCCTCGCCTCCCAGGCGCGCGACCACGTCGCTCGTCCGCGTCGCTCGCCGGAGGGCGTCCGCGAGCTGGGTCAGGGCGACGTCGCCGGCGCTGTGGCCGAAGCGATCGTTGAACTCCTTGAACCAGTCGAGGTCGAGCACGAGGATGGAGAGCGGCCGCGCGGTGCGCGTCGAGCGCTCGAGCTCGGCCGCGAACCGGTCCTCGAGCTCACGCCGGTTGGCGAGAGCGGTGAGGGAGTCGGTTCGCGCCGCCGCCGCAAGCTGATCGAAGAGCCCTCGGATCTGCCGTCGCAGCGCGATCGTCACCCCGCCCGTGACGAGCAGCGACCCCGACACGAGGACCCACGCCAGCCACGCCACGGGCACGTCTCCGTCGGCCAGCAGCGCAACTCCATAGCCCGCGCAGGCGAGCACGAGTTGCGCGGCCGCGACGGCGGGCCTGAGGAAGTAGGCGGCGGCCAGCGTGACCCAGAACAGGTACGCGGCGTACACGGTCGCCGCGACGTCGCCACCGAAATAGACCGCGAGGCTGACGAGAACGGTGCCGAAGACGGGCGTCGCCTGGAGCGCCCAGGCGGGCAAGCGGTCATAGAGAGCGAGAAGGAGGATCGCGAGCACGTACGCCGCGCCCGCGACCGCCGCCAGCCCGGTCAGGTTCCGCTCCGGCGAGTGCGGGAGCGGCAGCGTCAGGAGCATCAGTGTGGCGCCGGCCCCGAACAGGTACGCGAACGTCCGCGCCATCGTCGCGGGGTCGTCGACGGTCGGCTTGCCCCCGGCGGGGTTGGGATAGGTGAGGCGGCGAGACGCGGCCCGGCGGATGGCGCCGGCTTGCTCCGAAACCGAGGCTGGGCTCATCGGCCGATTCCCGGGATGATCGTCCCCATCATCCACGTATCGACTCCCGCGGGGCGCCACACGAGGGGGCTTCGCAACCGATCGTGCCCGGGGACACGCTCATCGAGTGAACCGAATCCACACCGAAATCGTAGATTGGCGATGACGCCACCCGCGTTCATAAGAGCAGCCGAAACGAGCACCGCACAGGAGATTCGATGAGCAAGCCCACGATCGTCGAGTTCGATCTCGACCGCTACCTCCGGAACTCGAAGAAGGTCGATCTGAGCGGGATCTCGTGGGACGAGGTCCGAAAGCACCCGCTGACCGACGGCGACGTGATGTGCCTCCACTACATGATGGACATCGAGACGCACACCGTGATCTATCTGCGAGACCTGCTCGCCACCAGGGTTGCGGCCGACCCGCAGATCACGGCGTTCTTGAGCTGCTGGGTATACGAGGAGCTCTGGCACGGCGAGGCTTTCTCCGACTTCCTGCGCTCCTACGGGATCGAGGTGCCCGCGGAGCCGAGGCTGCCAGACGGGTCGACGCCCATGCCGACCCGCCCCAACCGGTGGCGCGAGCTCCGGGTGCGGATCGGGGTCGGCAACGGGCTGGGGATCCTGCCGACGATGCTCGGCTCGATGGCGGCCCGTGACTTCGCGGCGATCCACATGATGTGGGGAGCGGTCAACGAGCTCACCACGCTCACGGGGTACCACGCGCTGATTCGACGCTCCGAGCATCCGGAGCTGCACAAGCTCCTACGGAAGGTGATCCGGGACGAGCGGCGACACTTCGCGTTCTACCGAGCCCAGGCGAAGGCCCGTATGCAGCGCAGCCGGGCCGCGCGTCGCATCGTCCGGTGGGCGCTGGAGAACCTGTGGACGCCCGTCGGCGCCGGCGTCAAGACCGAGGAGGAGGTCGACGCCCTGGCCCTCTACCTGTTCGGCGACGGTCCCCAGGGGCGCGAGCAAATCCGCGAGCTCGACCGCACGATCGCGGACGTCCCCGGCCTCGAGGGTCTGACCCTGCTGGAGGGCTACCTGGATGGGGCGCTTCGGCGCGCGGCCGAACGACCTGGCTGGGCCGGCACGTCCGCGCTTCCCGCCCGGGCGAGCGCGAACGGCAACGGCCCGGCCCCCACCCACTGGGCGAGGGTCGGGACGCGCGAGGACTGATCCGCAGCCCGCTAGGGGACCACCGCCGCGAAGATGTCGGTGTTGCCGAAGGTCGGACCGCAGTCGGTCCCGGGCGCGGGTGCCGTGGGGGGCGTGCCGCCGCCCGGCGGGGCGTCTCGATCGTCCTCGCCGAACTGATCGGCGGTGCCGGTAGTCGCCACGTCCTGGCGGAACGTGTTGATCTTCGGACAGACCGCCGCATTGCGCGCGTCGTTGAAGACGCTCACCGCGCCGCCGTTCGTCGCCGCGACCGCGTTGTAGTCGCCGATGAACTCGTCGATCAGCGCGTTGGCGCTTGACGCACGAGCGTCGCCGATCCCGCCGCGGTCGAGCGTCGACAGGCTGCTGAGCGTCGTCCCGGAGACGTCCGCGTGGCGAGTGACTCCCTGGAAGCGCCGCGCCGACGTGGTGTCGTCGCGGAACGGATCGAGGAACGCGTCATAGACCAGGTAGAGGTCCTGACCGTTCGGCGAGATCCCCAGGAACGCGAAGTCGGGACGATCGCCCGACTGCTCGGCCTCGGTCGGACCGCTCCAGGTCTGTCCGCCGTTGTCAGACAGCTGGACGAGCGCGTGTTCGTCGTTCAGGTCGCCGTCGGACCACCCGAGGGCGATCGTGTTCGGCGCGTTGTTCCCGCTCGGCGCGCCGTTGGCGATGCTGAGGCTCGGGAACGAGCTCGTGCGCGCGCCCGCGATGCCGTCGAACGAGAACGACCGCACCTCGTCGAACGTGCCGACGTCGGTGACCTGCGCCACCACCCTCGACTTGCCGAACGTCCTTCCGCCGTCAAAGGACTTCGCCATCCGGAACACGGAGTGCTTCTGGACGATGTCCTCCCAGACCGCGTAGACGACGCCGTGGCTGTCGGTGGCGACGGCGCAGCCCTGCCGCCCATCCTGCGTCGGCTGGCTGGCGGCCGAGCTCAGGTCCTTCGGTCGGCTGAACGTTCTCCCGCCGTCGGTGGAGCGGCTGAATGCGATCTTGATCGGGCCGATGGGGTTCTGGCTGTTGAACCGCGAGTAGCAGCTGTAGACGTTGCCGAAACCGGGACTGCTCCTCGCGGTGTCGACCGCGATCGACGGCTTGTCCGAGAACGTAGTCTGGCTTTGCCGACGTTGGGTGACGATCACCGGATCGCTCCACGCTCCCGCATGGTCGTTCGCGGCGCGGTGAAGCCGATCGGCATGCGAGATCGTGATCGCCTCGAACCCCTTGAACGTGGACTCGGAGCGCTCGGTGGAGAAGTTTGAGGCCAGGTTCGAGTAGTAGACCCGGGCTCCATTGCTCCACCGGAAGACGCCATTCTCTCGCCGAGGTCCGAACGCGATCCCCGGATCGCCGTCGGCTACCAGGCCGTGCTCGAAGTAGTGCGGCAGCGTCCCGATCGGGCCGGGCCCTGGCGTGCCGTCCCGACCGCTCCAGCCCTGATAGGTGGGCTGGGTCCAGCTCGTGCCGCCGTCGAACGAGAAGTAGACCCCCGACCCGCCAACGCCGGGCGTGAACGAGCAATCGTTCCCATCGCACGGCGTGTTGTCGATGTTGTCGTTCGAGCCCGCCACCAGCACCTGGTGGTTCCGCGGATTGACCGCCACGCTGGGCTCGTTCTGCTTGTTCTGGGAGAACGGCGTCGTCGGACTGCCGTTCGTCACCAGTGCCTCGGAGGCCGCCTGCGCGACCGCCGGCAGCGCGAACAGCGCCGCGAGCGCCACCGTCAACGCGATCGATCCCCGCTTCGGCATCCGTGCCTCCTCTGTCCGCACCTTTCCCCTGCAGCCGCATGGCTGCGTCAGGGAATGATACGAGCCTGCGGTCGGGCCTCGACCGTCGCAACGGCCAAGCTTCATCGGTGCGGCGCTCCACAGTGGCGCCGGCCGAGCGAGGGCGCTCAGCGGAGGCCGAGCCGCGCGGCGCGTTCGCGGGCGCGTGCCACGACCTCGTCCTCGCCGTCGACGACCCCCCCGCGCATCAGGACGACGCCGTTGACCACCGTGGTGTCCACGACCGACCCGCTCGCCGCATAGACGAGTCCCGCTCGGAAGTCGCCCATCCCGAGCTCGGGGGAGTCCCGGCGGACGAGCAGGAAGTCCGCTCGCCCGCCCGCCGCCGGCCGTCCTCCTCCGTCGAGAAGCGGCGCGCGCGCTCCGGTCGCCACCTGCCACGCCTCGGGCGCGGAGACCGCGGCCGGGTCGCGCGTCTCGTGTTTCTGCACCAGGGCGAAGGCCTTCAGGTCCTGGAACAGGTCGAGCGAGTCGTTCGTCCCGGCTCCGTCGGTGCCGAGACCGACGTGGACGGCGCGCCGCCGCGCCTCCCGGTACGGGAACACGCGGCCGACCGCGAGCTTCAGGTTGGCCACCGGATTGGTGACCACGCTCGCGCCGCGCGCCGCGATCAGCGCGAGCTCGGCGTCGTCGAGCCAGACGCCGTGGGCGAGAAGCGTCCGCGGACCGAGGACGCCGAGGCGGTCGAGGTACTCGGCGGGACGGACCCCGTGCTCGGCGACGCAGCTGCTGACCTCCTCCTCGGTCTCCGACAGGTGGATGTGGATGGGCAGTGCAGCTTCGCCGGCGCGCTCGGCGATCCATCGCAGCGAGGGCTCCGACACGGTGTAGATCGCGTGCGGCCCGAGCGCCGGCGTGACCAGCTCGCGGGCCTCCCCGATCTCCTCGAGCCCTCGCCGTGCGGCGTCGCGCAGCCTCCCGTCGACCGGTGCGTCACCGACGTCGACCAGGGGAACGCTGATCGTCGCCCGAAGGCCCGCGTCCTCGACGGCCCGCGCGGCCGCCCCCGGCTGCCAGTACATGTCCCAGAACCGCACCGTGCCGGTGCGGATCATCTCCACGCAAGCGAGTCGCGTCCCCCAGTAGACGTCCGCCGGCTCGAGCCGCGCCTCGACGGGCCAGATCACCGTCCGCAGCCACTCCATCAACGGGAGGTCCGCGCCGTGCCCGCGAAACAGCGTCATCGCGGCGTGGGTGTGGCCGTTCACCAGCCCGGCCGTGATCGCCATTCCCCCGGCGTCGATCACCTCGTCGTCCGGCGCCGCGGCGACGCCCGCTCCGATCTCGACGATTCGCCCGCCGGTGGACCGCAGCCCGACGACCTCCCCGTCGAGCTGCGCGCCGACCACCGCGAGGCTCACGGCCCGCCCTGCGAGTCGGCGAGCACCGGCAGGACGCGGGACAGCGCCTCGCTGACTCGAGCCGCGTTTTCCCGGCGGCCGGACTCGAGCTCCTCCATCGCCAGCTCGCGCTCGCTCACCCCGTTCGCCAGGTTGTCGACGACGCAGACGGCGGCGTAGGGGGCCCCCAGCTCGTCGGCCATCGCCCACTCGGAGGCGAGCGTCATCCCGACGACGTGCGCGTGCGAGGCGATCAGGCGGATCTCCGCGCGGGTCTCGAGCCGCGGCCCTCGGGTCTGCCAGTAGACGCCGCCGTCGACCACCTCGACCCCGGCGGTCCGCCACGCCTCCAGCACTCGGCGACGCCACTCGAGGTCGAACCTTGGCACGCGGTGGGCCCGCTCGTCGTCGAACGAGCTGGGCGCCGGGGCGGCGGTGAGCGCGATGAAGTCGTCGGGACACAGCAGGGTCCCGGGCCCAAGCTCAGGGCGGAGGCCTCCCACCGATCCGATCGCCAGGATCCGATCGCAGCCCTCGTCCAGGAGACGGATGACGTTCGCCTCGTGATCGATCCGGTGGGGGAGGGCGTAGCGGTCCAGCCGGTGTCGCTGGAGGACGACCCAGTCCTCACCGCTGACCGGCTCGCTTCCGCGAATGGTCGAGCCGGCGATCAGGCCGAGCCTCCCCACTGGTCAGACCGCGGGCTCCGGGCTCATGCAGGCGTGATCGGGTTCCGCCGCTCGCTGAAGCCGCGGTCCTTGGACTCGGCCAGCTCGAAGCGGCGGATGAGCTCGCTCCGCAGATCGTCGGGCTCGATCATCGCGTCGACCACGAGCTCGGAGGCCAGGCGCAGGATGTCGATGTCCGCCGCGTACTCGGCGCGCTTCCTGCTGACGAACTCCTCGCGCTCGCCGGGCTCGTCGATCGCCTGGATCTGGTTGTAGAAGACCGCGTTGATCGCCGCCTCGGGCCCCATGACCGCGATCGACGCCGTCGGCAGCGCGATGCAGCAGTCGGGCTCGAAGGCCGGCCCGGCCATCGCATACAGCCCGGCCCCGTAGGCCTTGCGGACGACCACCGAGAGCTTCGGGACCGTCGCCTCGGAGACTGCCGAGATCATCTTCGCCCCGTGGCGGATGATCCCCTGGCGCTCGACCTGGGTCCCGATCATGAAGCCCGGAACGTCCGCCAGGAAGAGCAGGGGAACGTTGAACGCGTTGCAGGTCCAGATGAAGCGGGCGGCCTTGTCGGCCGAGTCGACAAACAACACGCCGCCCTTCACCTTGGGTTGGTTGGCGACGATTCCGATGGCCCGGCCGTCGAGCCGCGCGAATCCGACGACGATCTCCTTCGCCCAGCGGTCGTGGACCTCGAGGAAGCTCTCGGCGTCGACGAGCGCCTCGATCAGGTCCGCCACGTCGAAGGGCGCGTTCTCGTCCGAGGGCACGATCCGCGAGATCGGCAGCTCAGCCGCGGGGGCTGCGGGAGGGGCCGGCGGCGGCGCCTCGCGCCAGCTCCGCGGCATGAACGACAGGTAGCGCTTCGCGACGTCGATCGCCGCCGCATCCGAGGGGACCAGGAAGTGCCCGCATCCCGAGACCGAGGTGTGCATCCGGGCGCCGCCCATCTCCTCGAGCGTCACCTTCTCGCCGATCACCATCTCGGCCATCCGCGGTGAGCCCAGATACATGGAGGCGTTCCCCTCGCGCATGATCACCACGTCGCAGAACGCGGGGATGTAGGCGCCCCCGGCGGCCGACGGGCCGAACAGGAGGCAGACCTGAGGCACCCGCCCCGAGAGGACGACCTCGTTATGGAAGATCCGGCCGGCCCCTCGGCGGCCGGGAAACATCTGCACCTGATCGGTGATCCGGGCTCCAGCGGAGTCGACCAGGTAGATCATCGGGACCTCGAGCCGCAGCGCGCGCTCCTGGATGCGGAGGATCTTCTCGACCGTCTTGGGGCCCCAAGACCCGGCCTTGACGGTCGGATCGTTCGCCATCAGGGCCACCCTCCGTCCGCCGATCAGCGCCAGCCCCGTGACGACTCCGTCGGCGCCCAGCCCCTCCCGGTCCCAGTTCGCAAGCACCGCCTCCTCGGCGAACGAGTCGGGGTCCACGAGCCGCGCGACGCGCTCGCGCGCCGGGAGCTTTCCCTGCTCGGCTGTCTTTTGATGATGGCGCTCGGGGCCGCCGGACAGGGCCGCCTCGAGCGCCGCCGCCAGTTTGGACGCCTCGCGCGTCTCGCTCTCGCTCACGGGACGCTGAGTCTAGGACGCCGCTGCGGCGCGGGCGATTCCGGGAATGCCTACCCGCTCGACCGCGAGGCCTCGTGCTGGGTCGCCGTTCCGGCAAGCTCGCTCGAGAGGCGCTGCATCTCCGACAGCACCGCGTCTCGACGGGCGTCGAGGTCGGCGATCATCGCGTATGCGTCGGCCTCGGCGGCCTCCGAGAGGCGACTATGAACCCAGATCAGCGGGGACGGGGTGCTCGCCCGAGTAGTCGTAGAAGCCACGCCCGGACTTGCGGCCGTAGTGGCCTGCGTCGACCAGCTTGCGGAGTGACTCCGGCTGGCTGAAACGATCCTCTCCGTAGGCGTCCGCCATCACGTCGGCGATCGACGCCAGCGTGTCCAGGCCGACGAAGTCGGCCAGCGTCAGCGGTCCCATCGGATGGCTGGCGCCGGCCTTCATCCCGGTGTCGATGTCCTCGATCGAGCCCACCCCCTGCTCGTGGGCGCGGATCGCGTCGAGCATGTACGGGACGAGGAGCCGGTTGACGATGAAGCCCCGATTGTCCCGCGCGGCGACCGTCGTCTTGCCGAGCCTCGCGCCCACCTCGAAGCCGATCTTCGCGGCCTCCTCGCCGGTTGCCTCGGATCGGACGACCTCGAGCAGGGGCATCACCTGCGCCGGGTTGAAGAAGTGCAGCCCGAGGAAGCGTTCCGGTCGCGAGGTCGAGGTCGCCTGCTCGATGACCGGGAGCGAGGAGGTGTTGGTGGCGAAGACGGCTCCCTCCTTGACGATCTCGTCCACCTCGCGCCACATCTCGAGCTTCAGCGCCAGGTCCTCGGTGATCGCCTCGATCACGAGGTCGCAGTGGGCGAGCTCGGAGTAGTCGAGCGTCGGCTGGATACGGGCGCGCACCGCGTCCGCGTCGGACCGCTCGGCCTTGCCCTTCTCGACCGCGCGGGCGAGCTGCTTCTCGATCTTCCCGATCCCCGCGTCGAGCTTCGCCTGCTCGACCTCCCGGACCGTGACGGACCACCCCGCCTGAGCGCAGATCTGGGCGATTCCGTGGCCCATCAGGCCGCAGCCGAGGACCCCAACGCTGTCGATCTCCATCTTCGAATGCTCCCTTCGTCCGCTCGTCCGAATGCGGCCGCGGAGCCTACAAGTCAGCTCTTCGGGATCGTGACCTGCTTCAGCAGGCCCTCCTCGAAGTGGGGCTTCCCTCCGTCGCGATCGGTCAAGAAGCAGATGAACGCGTAGCGACCCGGCTTCAGGTCGAACTGCGTCGTCTGGCTCGTGCCGCCGTCGAGGACGGTCGTCTCCTGGATCCCCTTCGGGTTGACGGGCGGCGGGCCTGAGTTCGATTCGAGCGCGTTCTTCACGTCGCCGATCGAGGCGTTGCCGACGATCGGGGCGGCGACGATGTGATGCACCGCGTCGCTTCCCTTCGAGTTGAACGTGACCGTGTTCTCCCCCGTCTTCAGGCCCGAGACGTCCCACCGGTACCGGTCCTTCCCGACCTTGTCGGCGGTCACCGTCGCGTTCGTGCTCGGAAGGTCGCCCGTGTCTCCGGAGCCCACCGTCATCTCGGCCTGGGACCCGCTCAGCGCCGGAGGCTTCCCGCCGCCCGGGCCGCCGCCGAGGTCGATGATTCCGTAGTTGCCCGCCGGGAGGTTCATGGTCGCGGTTCCCGACTGCCCGGGCGCGAGCACTCCCACGCCCCCCTCGAGCTTCAGCCACGAGGGGATCTTCGAGCTCTGGCTTCCGATCGTGCTCAGCGCGTCCTGGACGGTGTGACCGCCGCTCAACAGCACGAGCTGGCCCTGATGCGGCTCCTTACCCTGGTTGGTGAGGGTCATCTCGACGAGCCCGCCGTCGATCTGCGTCGGCGCGTCCATCGTGAACTTGCCCTTTCCGGTGTCGCTGATCGTCACCGCGAGCTTCGTCGGCTCGGTCGAGCTGCTCGAGCCGCAGGCGGCGACGCCGAGCGCGGCGATCGCCAGCGTGAGCGGCGCGAGCGCGCGCAGCATGATCGGTCGGGGCGAGATCAGTCGCATTCGGGGTGCCTCCCTCTGAGTATCGGAAACCGGCGGCCCTGCCGCGGGCGGCGCAAGGTACAACAGATGAGGGTGTCGCCGCTGTCCGGATGCGGACAGGGGCGACAGGCGCCGTCGGTCGGCGCGCTAGCTGGAGGTGATGAGGCGCTCGAGCGGGGTTCGCGAGCGTGACTGGGCGGCGAGCTCCAGCAGCTCGTCGATCGATCGACCGATCTGCTCCGCCAGCCCGTCGACCTCGGGAAGCGTCTCCGGGTCGGCGTAGAGACCGAAGAACGCCCCATCGCCGACGGTGGTCACCCCGATTGACAGGGCGTGGCGGTCGGCGATCGGCACCACCGGGTACGCCTCGATCAGCGGGCAGCCCGCCATGTAGAGCGGCTCGCGCGGGCCCGGGATGTTGGACACCGTGAGGTTGAATGCGCGCGGGCTCGCGATCATTCGGGAGACGAGCCGCCGGATCGGCGAGGGCACGAGGCTCAGCGAGCGCATGACGTCGTCCGCGCCCTCGGGCTCGCCGGCGCGCTTTCGCTCTCGGGTCGCCATGTGGATCTCCGCCAGGCGCCGCACGGGATCGGGCTCGTCGCAGGGCAGGTCGATGAACATGAACGAGATTCGGTTGCCAAGCTCACCGGGCTCGTCCGAGCCCCGCAGGTTCACCGGGACCATCGACTTGAGGCGGATCGGTCGCTCGCCACGTCCGCGCAGGAGCTCCCGCACCGCGCCGGCGCAGACCGCCAGCACGACGTCGTTCAGGGTCACGCCGAACCCGTCCTTGATCTCGATCAGGTCGGCGATCGGGCGACCCCGCAGGCCGAGGTGGCGAAGCGGCGAGATCGGCGGGTTGAGCGAGCTGCTCCGCGCCGGGCGCGCCGCGTCGAGCAGGGCGAGGCCGGCGCGGCGCCCTCGCTCCGCCGCGTCGACGAGCCGGCCCGGCGACCGAGCGAGGCTCGTGGGTATCGCCGCCAGGTCCAACGGCCGCCGCGCGAGGTCGCCGAGGGCCCTGATCGCGAGGTCGGCCCCACCGGGAGGCGGTTGGGGCACCCACCCGTCCGGCTCGGGCGAAGCCGGATCGACCTCGGGGTCGACGATCAGAGTCGCCAACTCCACCGCGGCGATCCCGTCGACCATGCAGTGATGCGCCTTCCCGATGACGCCGATCCGCCCGTCCTCGAGCATGTCGGCGATGCAGATCTGCCAGAGAGGACGGTCCCTTGGAAGTGGCTTCGACATGAACCGGGCGATCACGTCTCCGAGCCGCCTCGACCTGCCGCGGACGACGTGGCGCACGATGTCGAACCGCCCATCGTCGACCCACACCGGAGCGCCCAAGCCCAGTGGGGTGGAGCGGAGCACCTGACGGAAGCGCGGCGCCCGCGGAAGCCGCGATGCGATGTAGTCGCGAAGCTCCGCGAACAGCGGGGTCGGCCGATCGGCCCCCGGCTCCAGCACGGCGACCCAGCCGACGTGCATGTGGGCCGTCGGCGTCTCGACGGCGAGGAACGAAGCATCGAGCGCCGACAGGCGCGTTACGGGCATCTCTCACCTCCAACGGCTCGTCGTCGGCCGTCCCGCGGGACGCAGCACGACCCGGCTCCGAGTCAGGGAGCCTTCCCCAAATGGCGCCCTATGTAAAGGAGCCTTAACGGATTTTTACCGAAATCCCCGTAAATTGCGCGATCAGGTCGGGCCGCTTGCCCGGGCTCGCAATCCCCGGCCGGGCGTCATCCGCCGGCCGGCGGAGCCACCCCGAGCCGTTCGAACTCCCGTCCCATCGCCTCGGCGAGGGCGTTCAGGCCGCTCATCGGCCGGACCATCACCATCAGCTCGGAGACCTTGCCGTCGCCGTCGAAGCGCAGCAGGTCGAGCCCGTTCACGTCGCGATCGCCAACCCGAGCCGTGAAGACGAGCGCGGCGGCCGCGCCGTCCTCGAGCTGGTCCGTGTAGCGGAAGTCCTCGAAGACGTTCATGGCCCCCTCGGTGAGGATCGTCGCCACCACCGCCTTGCCCTCGTAGGGCTTGAACACCACGGGGCTCCGGAAGGTCACGTCCTCGGCCAGCGACGCGGTCAGCGCATCGGCGTCCTCGGCCTCCACCGCCCTCCTGAATGCGTCGCTTCTCATCGGGGCAACCCTACCGGTGCCAGTCGATCGGGCCGGCGCGCAGGACGTGCGCGCCCAGCGACCGGCCCAGGACCTCCTGGACGGCACGCGAGGCGTCGATCAGGCGGGGGAGGTCGACCCCGGTCTCGACGCCCATCTCGTGGAGCATCGAGACGAGGTCCTCGGTCGAGATGTTCCCCGTCGACCCCGGCGGCACCGGGCATCCGCCGAGCTCGCCGAACGCCGACTCGAAGGAGTCGATCCCCTGCTCGAGGGCGGCGAGCACGTTGGCCAGTCCCTGGCCGCGCGTGTTGTGGAAGTGCGCCGTGAGCTCGACGCCGTTCAAGCGCTCCGCCGCGGCCCCGAAGAACTCGCCGACCTGCCGCGGATTCGCCATCCCGGTGGTGTCACCGAAGGCGATCTCCACGCAGCCCGCGTCGGCGAGGCGCTCCGCGATCCCGAACACCTGGTCCGGCGGGACCTCGCCCTCGTAGGGACATCCGAAGGCGACGGAGATCACCCCCTCGCACCGAAGGCCCTCCTGTCGCGCTTGGGCGATCGTCCGCTCCAGCCCCTCGAGAGAGTCGGCGATGGAGCGGTTCAGGTTGTTTCGGTTGTGCGTCTCCGAGGCGGAGAGGAAGAGGTTCACCTCGTCGAATCGGTCGCGATGCTCGAGCGCTCGCGCAAGGCCCCTCTCGTTCGGGATCAGGACCGAGTAGGCGACCCCCTCCCGCCGCTCGATCGCATCCAGCACCTGCTCGGCGTCGGCCAGCTGGGGGATCACGTCGGCGCGAACGAACGAGGTCACCTCGAGTCGCCGCAGCCCGGTCGAGGCCAGCATGTCGATCAGCCGCACCTTGTCGCCCGGCGCGATCACCTCGGGCTCGTTCTGAAACCCGTCGCGCGGTCCCACCTCGCGTATCCGCACGCTGCGGGGCAGTTCGCTCACGTTCCGAAGGCTAGTCGGCTACCCCCTGCGCCCATGCCCGGCGCCGGCCTCCTTCCGTCCGCGGCGCGGCGTACGGTTACGAACACATGTTCGCCACGCAGCCTTCGACGCTCGTCCCTGTCCGGGTGGACGAGCCGCTCGACGCCGACCTGCACGACGCCGAGCTCTCCAGTGGCTCCCTCCTGGAGCAGCGCGCGGCTCCGCGGGACCATGACGGTGACGATGACGCGTCATCCCTGCTCGAGGACCTCGGGGATCGAATCGACGAGCTCGAGCGCCAGATCGCCGCGGTTGCGCCCCTCGTACACGAACGGGCACGCTTGCTGCGAGCGAGAGCGTTGATCCTCGACGAACCGGAGCCCGACCTCCGTCCACGACCGAGAATCACCCGGCTGGACGTCTTCGAGTACCTGACGCGGAACCCGGGCTCGCGCGCCGGCGTGATCGCCACGGCACTCGGCGCCGGCCGGCCCGCGATCTCGGCGCACCTGTACCGCGGAAAGGGCAAGGTCTTCGCGAGTCGGGCGGGCGGCTGGTATCCGGTGCCGGCGGCGGACGCCTCGGTTCGCTCGCGCCCCTTCGGCTAAGCCGACTTGACAGCCCCCACGTCGATCACGCGGCGCTCGTGGGTGCCGACCCCAATCGTCCGGTCGCCCTCACGCACCTCGACGTCGAAGCGAAGCTTGCGGCCGTCGGCCACCTCGCGCAAGCGGGCGTGGGCCGTGCATCGCGCCCCCTCGGCCGACGCCCCCACGTGCTTCACGCACACCTCGAAGCCCACCGTCGCCTTGCCGTCGGGCAGGTGCTCGTAGGCGAGGATCGCCGCGTTTCGCTCGAGCATCGCGATCATCCCGGGGGTGGAGAGCACCCGCACGCCGATCGTGCCGCCGACGTCCGTGAGGAGGCGGTCGTCGACCTCGAACTCGGACTCCCGCTCGATCCCGGGGCGAAGCTCCCCGGCATCCCCGTGGTGATACTCGCCCGACTTCGCGCCCGGAACGCTCCCTTCCGGATCGATCGTGTGCCCTCCCTCGCCGTCCACGCTCACACCATCCCCAGGCCGCCCGACACGCCGAGCGTCTCGCCCGTGACGTAGGAGGCATCGTCGGAGGCGAGGAAGGCGACCGCGGCGGCAACCTCCTCGGGCCGGCCGAGGCGCTTCATCTGCGTGGCCCCCTTCATGGTCTCGATGATGCGCTCGCCGACCCCGCCGCCGAGGGCCCGCGCGGCGCTCAGCAGGGGGGTGTCGATCGGGCCCGGGGCGATCGCGTTGGCCGTGATCCCGAATCGCGCGTTCTCGCGCGCGATCGTCTTCGTGAAGGCGATCACTCCACCCTTCGCGGCCGAGTAGACGGCCGATCCCTTCGATCCGACCCGCCCGGCCTCCGAGGCGATGCTGACGATTCGCCCGTAGCCATCCCTCTGCATCGCCGGGAGGACCGCGTGGGTGCACGCGAACACCCCCTCGAGGTTGATGGCGATCAGCCGCCGCCACCGTTCGGGGGTCATGTCGGTGAAGAAGCTGAAGTCGTCGGTGCCGGCGTTGTTGACCAGGATCTCGAACGGGCCCTGCGCCTCGACCACGCCCGCGGCCGCGCTCGGCTCGGTGACGTCGAGCGGCACCGCCTCGGCGCCGATCTCGCCGCCGACCGCCTCGGCACCCGCCACGTTCAGGTCGCCGATCACGACGCTCGCTCCCTCGGCCGCGAGCCGGCGGGCGATCGCCGCTCCGATCCCGCTTGCACCCCCGGTGACGAGCGCGGTGCGTCCCTCGAGCCTCATGGGAGGGGCAGCATATGCTGCCGCGCGATGGCGGAACCGATCCCGATCATCGGTGGAACCGGCGCGCTCGGTTGGGGTCTGGCATTGCGGCTCGCCGGGGCCGGCCAATCGGTGGCGATCGGATCCCGAAGCGCCGAGCGCGCCGCCGATGCGGCGGCCAGGCTCGTCGAGGCGGTTGGCGGCGCCGAGGTCGAGGGGCTCCTCAACAACGATGCGGCGCGGCGGGGCCCGATCGTCTTCCTCACAGTGCCGTTTCGCGCCCAATCCGAGAACCTCAACAACCTGCGCGACGCTCTCGAGCCCGGCCAGATCCTCGTCGACTGCACCGTCCCCACCGCCGCCGCCGTGGGCGGGAAGGCGACGCGGTCGCTCGGGGTGTGGCAGGGGTCGGCGGCTGAGCAGGCCCAGGAGATGGTTCCCGACGGAGTCACCGTGGTCGCCGCGCTCCACACGGTGAGCGCCCCGGTGCTCGGCGACCCCAGCGCGCAGCTTGACGAGGACGTCCTGATCTGCGGCGATCGCCGGGCCGACAAGGCGCGGGTGGCGAGGATCGTCGAGCTCGTCCCCGGCCTCCGCGCGGTGAACGCAGGTGGGTTGGAGACGGCGCGGATCGTCGAGCAGCTGACGCCGCTCTTGATCTCGATCAACGCGCGCTACAAATCGCATGCGGGGATCCGGATCACCGAGCTGCCCGAGGGCGACCACTGGGAGTAGGGCGCGATCCGCGGAGGAGCCTGATGCGGATCGCCCTGCTCGCCGGGGGGACCGGCGGCGCGAAGCTCGCGGCCGGGATCCAGGAGCTCGTCGGAGACGGGCTCGCGGTGATCGCCAACACCGCGGACGACACCCGAGCCCACGGCCTCCACGTATCGCCCGACCCGGACCTGATCACCTACTGGCTCGCGGGGGAGATCGACGAGGAGCGCGGCTGGGGGATCCGGGGCGACTCGTTCACGGTCCACGAGCGGCTCCACAGGCTGGGCTCGCCGGGCTGGTTCCAGCTCTCCGATCGCGACCTGGCGACCTGCCTCTACAGGACCCACTTCGTCGCCGAGGGCGGCACCCTGACCGCAGCGCAGGGCCAGATCGCGCGCGCCCTCGGCGTTCGCGCCTCGGTGCTGCCGATGTGCGAAGAGCCCGTTTACACCCGGGTCCTAACCCCGTCCGGCTGGCACGGCCTTCAGGAGTACCTGATCGTCGAGCGCTCCGAGCCGGCGATCGAAGGGGTCGAGGTCCAGGGGCTCGACCGGGCGACGCCCACGGCTGAGGTCCGTGAGGCGCTGGCCGCCGCCGACGCGATCGTGATCGGCCCCTCGAACCCCGTGATCTCGATCGGGCCCATCCTCTCGGTGCCGGGCATGCGCGAGGCGATCGCGGCGCCGGGCGCGCCGGTGATCGCCGTCAGCCCGTACGTTGCGGGGCGGGCTGTCAAGGGGCCGACCGAGAAGTTCATGGAGGCGATCGGCCGGCCTTCCACGGCCGCCGGCGTCGCCTCGCTGTATGCCGGGGTGATCGGGGCGATGGTCGTCGACGCCGACGATCCCGACCCCGGCCCGGACGAGCTCCGGCTCCTCTCCTGCCCGACCCTGATGGAAGGTGCCGAAGGCCGGCGCGGGCTCGCCGAGCGGGTGCTGGACTTCGCCCAGGTCCTGTCGGGTGACTAGGAGGAGCCCGAGCGTCTGGAGGCGATGTCCGCCGCGCCTCGCCCGAGCTGGCGCTCATACGGGCCGCGTCCCGTGACGCACACCGCGCCGCAACGCGCCCCGAGCAGGAGCGCGTCCTCTGCCGAGCGGCCGTCGGCCAGGCCGTAGGTCAACCCGCCGGCGAAGGAGTCCCCGGCGCCGTAGACGTCCACGGGCTCGCCGGGAAGCGGCGCGGCGGCCCACTTCGTGCTGCGCCCGTCCCGCGCGATGAACGAGCCGCCGGCGGCCCCGGCCGTGCGGACCAGGAGGAGCGGCGGCGGGTCGAGGTCGCCGGGACGGTAGCGCTCGCCCGCATCGCGGGCGCTCGAGACCAAAGCGTCGAGCTCGACTCCGGCTTCAGCGAGCGGCTCACGCGCGCGGATGGTCGCGACCAGCTTGCGCGCTGCCCGCGCCGCGCGAACCGCGCCGGCGTCGCCGGCCGTGAGATAGACGGCATCCATGCCGTCGAGATCGGACCAGGGCAGCGGATCATCGCCGCGGGGCGCCAAGCGCTCGCCCATCAGCGTGATCGTGCGCTCGGCGTTCGCGTCGACGTAGACGAACGCTCGCCGTTGCGGCTCGGAACGCCACACGGCCTCGACCCGAACCCCGAGCGCCTCCAGTTCCCGCTTCGCGGTGTGGCCGAGCGGGTCGTCGCCGAGCGCGGTGAGGAACAGGCACTCGCCGGCGAGCCGCGCCAGCTGCACGGCGGCCACGGCCCCGCCGCCCGCGGCCACCTGCCACGCGTCCCGCGCCTCGACGATCTCGCCGGGTGCCGGCACGCGCTCCACCCGAGCGAACTCGATCCACTCCGCGTGCCCCACTACGGCCACCCGCATCGGCAGGGTAGTGTCACACCTCGGCCGGGGACGTCCAAGGAGTGCCGGCCAGCCCCCCACCCCGATGCGCGATCATGGCCGCGGTGGCCGTTCGCGACTCCCTCCTCGCCCCCGAGCTGGACGACGAGCAGCTCGATCTGATCCTCGGCTGGTGGGACGCCGCGAACTACCTGACCGTGGCGCAGATCTACCTGCGCGACAACGCGCTCCTTCGCGAGCCGCTACGGCCCGAGCACGTTAAGCCGCGCCTGCTCGGCCACTGGGGCACCTCGCCGGGGCTGAGCCTCGTCTACGCCCACCTGAACCGGCTGATTCGCGGCACCGACCGCGATGTCGTCTTCATCGCCGGGCCGGGCCACGGCGGCCCGGCGTTCGTGGCCAACGTCTACCTCGAGGGGTCCTACTCGGAGGTCTATCCCGAGGTGGGGCTCGACGAGGCGGGGCTGCACCGACTCGTGAGGCAGTTCTCGACCCCCGGGGGGATCCCCAGCCACGTGAGCGTTCCCACCCCGGGGTCGATCCACGAGGGCGGCGAGCTCGGCTACGCCCTGATCCACGCCTTCGGCGCCGCGTTCGACCACCCGGACCTGCTGGTCGCCTGCATGATCGGCGACGGGGAGGCCGAGACCGGGCCACTGGAGGGGTCCTGGAAGGGGACGCGATTCCTCAACCCCGCGCGGGACGGCGCCGTCCTGCCGATCCTTCACCTGAACGAGGCGAAGATCTCCGGCCCCACCGTGCTCGGACGGGCAAGCGACGACGAGATCGCCCAGCTGCTGCGCGGTCACGGCTACGAGCCCACATTCGTGGCGGGCAGCGAGCCGCGAAGCGTCCACCGCGAGTTCGCGGCCGCCCTCGCCGCGGCCGACCGCCGCATTCGCGAGACCCAGTCGGGCGCCCGCGCCGAGCGCGCCGAGCACCGCCCCGCCTGGCCGGCGATCGTCCTGCGCACCCCCAAGGGGTGGACCGGGCCGAAGGTCGTCGACGGCAAGCCGGTCGAGGGAACCTTCCGCGCCCACCAGGTCCCGATTCCCGCGGTCCGGGAGAACCCGGAGCACCTGGCCCAGCTCGAGCGCTGGATGCGGAGCTACCGCCCCGAGGAGCGCTTCGACGACGAAGGCCGCCTCGCCGCGGAGCTGCGGGCGCTCGCGCCGGACGGCGAGAAGCGAATCGGCAGCCAGCCCTACGCGAACGGGGGCCGCCTCCTGCGGCCCCTCGCTTTTCCCCGCCCCGGCGACTACGCGCTGCCGGTCGACCGGCCGGGCATCCACGAGGCCGAGACCACGCGTCCCCTGGGCGAGCTCATTCGGGACATTCTCACGGCGAACCGCGGCTCGTTCCGGCTCTTCTGTCCGGACGAGACCAACTCGAACCGCCTGGGGGCGGTGTTCGAGGTCGAGGAGCGCTGCCTGATGGACGCCCGCCCGGACGACGAGGCGATCTCGCCACGCGGCCGGGTCATGGAGGTGCTCTCGGAGCACCTCTGCCAGGGCTGGCTGGAGGGATACCTGCTCACCGGCCGGCACGGCCTGTTCGCGACGTACGAAGCCTTCGCGATGGTCTCGGCCTCGATGGCGATCCAGCACGCCAAGTGGCTCGAGGCCGCCGGCGAGCTCGAGTGGCGGGCGCCGATCGCGTCCCTGAACGTCCTCCTGACCTCGACATGCTGGCGAAACGACCACAACGGGTTCAGCCATCAGGGGCCCGGGTTGATCGACTCGATGATCTCGCTGCGCGGCAGCGTCGTCCGCGTCTACCTGCCCCCGGACGCCAACTGCCTGCTCGCGATCGCCGACCACTGCCTGCGCAGCACCGACTACGTCAACCTGATCGTCGCCGACAAGCAGGCCCACCTCCAATACCTCGGGATCGACGAGGCTTACGCCCACGCCGCGGCAGGGGCCTCGACGTGGCCGTGGGCCTCGAGCCACGACGGCGAGTCGCCGGAGATCGTGCTGGCGTGCGCCGGCGACGTGCCGACGCTTGAGACCCTCGCGGCCGCCGCGCTCCTGCGGGAGTCGGTGCCCGACCTCAGGTTCCGGCTGGTGAACGTGATCGACCTGATGAGCCTCACGCCGCCCGACGCCCACCCCCACGGCCTGGACGGGGAGCGCTTCGCGGAGCTCTTCGGTTCCGACCTCGAGGTCGTCATGGCCTTCCACGGCTACGCGCGAGCCGCCCACCAGCTTCTCCACGGGAGGCTTCACCCGGGGCGCTTCCACGTTCACGGATACAGCGAGATGGGAACGACCACGACCCCGTTCGACATGGTCGTCCTCAACCAGATGAGCCGCTACCACCTCGCGATCGACGTCCTCCGGCGCGTCCCGCGGAATCTGCCGGGAGCGGGCGAGCTCGAGCGGCACTGCGAGGAGATGCTGGCCCGCCACCACCACTACGTGCGGGAGCATTTCGAGGACATGCCCGAGATCGCCGGCTGGCGCTGGCCCGGGTAAGTGCCGCCCCGCCATATCCTGGTCGTCAACGCCGGCTCCTCCACCCTGAAGCTGCGGCTCCTGGACGCCGGCGACGCCCTCGAGGCTGACGCCGAGCTGCCGGCCGCCGAGGACCCCCGCCCGGCGCTCGAGGAGTTCCTCGCGGGAGCGCCCGAGCCGGACGCCGCCGGTCATCGCGTCGTGCACGGGGGAAGCGAGTACGTCGCCGCGACGCGGGTCGACCACGACGTCGAGGCGCACCTCGAGGCCCTGCGCGAGCTGGCCCCACTCCACAACCCCCCGGCGCTGGCGGCGATCCACGCGCTCGCGAGACTGCGCCCCGAGCTGCCGGCGGTAGCGTGCTTCGACACCGCGTTTCACGCCGGCCTACCTGCCGCCGCCGCCACTTACGCGCTGCCCGAGGCCTGGCGCCGGCGCTGGCCGCTTCGACGCTTCGGCTTCCACGGGCTCTCCCACGCCTATGTGGCCCAGCGGACCGCCGAGCTCTGCGCCCGGCCCGCTGCGGACCTGCGCATCGTGAGCGCGCACCTGGGCGGGGGCGCCTCGCTCGCCGCCGTCGGTGGCGGGCGCTCGGTGGACACGACGATGGGCTTTACGCCGCTCGAGGGGCTCGTGATGGCAACCCGATCGGGGTCGGTCGATCCCGGCCTCATCCTGTGGCTCGAGCGCCGCGGCGGGCTGGACGCCGCGGAGATCGAGACGGCGCTCGAGGCCGAGTCTGGCCTCGTCGGCCTGTCGGGGACTTCCTCGCGCATGGGCGACCTCCTTGCCGCCTCGAGGAATGGCGACGAGCGAGCCGGGCTCGCGGTGGACGTTTACGTTCATCGCCTGCGCGCCGGGATCGCGGCGATGGCGGCGGCGCTCGAGGGCCTCGACGCGCTCGCGTTCACGGGCGGCGTGGGCGAGCACGAACCCGAGGTCCGCTCGCTCGCCTGCCGCGGGCTCGGGTTCCTCGACGTCGAGCTCGACGGGACCGCTAACGAGAGGGCCAGCGCGGGCGCGGACGCGATCTTGGACTCCGGCCGGAAGCGCGTCCGCGTGGTCCTGGTCCACGCGCGCGAGGACCTCGAGATCGCCGCACAGGTACGCGCCGTGCTGCAGTAAGCGCGGGGGCGCCGGCGAGCGCCGGTCAAGGCGGCCGCCGATTGGCTAGGCGAGCATGTCTCGCAGCCGCTCGAAATAGTCGAGCAGCGACCGGGTGCCGAGGAATCGCTCGCGCACCCGCTCGCGGGCGGCGCCGCCGATCCGCTCGGCCCGGGCTGGATCGCCGAGCAGCGCGTCGCAGGCCCGCCCGAATGCGTCCAGGTCGTCGGGGTCGTCGATCAGGATCCCGCTCTCGCCATCGACGATCTGGTCTTGGATTCCCCCGCGACGCGTGGCGATCACCGGCCTCGCCTTCCACATCGCCTCCGCGACGGTCAGGCCAAAGCCCTCCGCGCGGCTCTTCTGGGCGACGACGTGCGATCGTCTCTGGACGGCGTTGACGATCGCCGCGTTCTCCTCCACGTCCACCATCGGAAGGCACGCCAGATGCACGCGCTCGCGAACCCGGGCGCTGAGCGCCTCCCGCTCGCGCTGCACCTCCACGAGCACCTCCGCCCCCTCGGGATCGTCGGAGACCGCCTCCACGGCGGGGCCCGCGAGGACCAGGTGCACGTCGGGGTCCGCCACATGCTCGGCGAAGCCTCGCAGGACGCCGACCGGGTCCTTGAGCCGATCCCAGCGCGAGACCTGCGTCAGGACACGGGTGCCGAGCGAGAGGGGCCGGTCCTGGAAGAGCTCGGCCGCATGATCGACCCGTCCCGGGGTTCCGTCCTCGCGAACGAACGACGGCGAGTGCGTGTCGCCCTCGGCGAGCCCCACCGTCGCCAGGATCGAATCGACCGCCGCGCGAGGCAAGTCCTGGTTCTTCGGCGAGAACGCGTCGATCGAAGGCGCGACGACCCAGGTCCGCTCCGTCGGCAGGCCCTCCCAGACGAACTCGCGGCGCGAGAAGACGTAGGCGTCGGCGTCCTCGACGTAGGGGCGCAAAAAGTCCCAGGCGCGGCGGGCGAGGTCGTTGGGGAGGTCGAGGCCGACGTGGCAACGCCAGACGACCGCCGCGCCGGTGGCGTTCGTCGGCCCCACGAGCCCTGCCGTCTGCGGGTCGTGTAGGAAGACGACGTCACGGGGGCGGACGATCGAGGCCAGCTCGGCGGCGTTCTCGGCGAGCGTCGACTCGTAGGCCCGCCGCTCCGCCGGACCGAGGTCGCCGCCGTCGCCCGGCCACCCGTGGAGGTGGTTGTGGATCCGCTTCGTGATTCGGAAGAACTCGGGGTTGCCCTGGATCACGGCCCAGCGCGTGTCCACGCCCGCCCCGCGGGCATACGCGAGCAGCGACTGGAGGAGCTCGACCACGCCGCCCCCGCGCGCGGTCGAGTTGATGTGCCAGACGGCCCGGCCCGCGAAGACCTGTTGAGCGCGATCGATCGCCTCTTCGATCTCTCGATAACGAGCTCCCAGCAGATCGCGAAAGCGATCCGGCGGCAGCGAGGAGACGAAGATCTGCTCCATCCAGGCAACGACACCACATCCGGAGCGCCGGCGCAGCCGTCTTCGCACGGCGCCTGCGAACGTGTGAGGGTGCGCGCGACGGCGATCGTCCCGGTGAAGCGCTTCGGCGCCGCGAAGCAGCGCCTGCTCGAGGCGCTCGACCGGCCCCAGCGCGCCGTGCTCGTGCGCGCGATGCTCGCCGACGTGCTCTCAGCGGCCACCGCCGCCGAAGGGGTGGAGCGGGTGATCGTCGTCACCGGCGAGGGGCGCGCCGAACGGATCGCCCTACGGCTGGCCCGGCGCGTCGCCACGCCGATCGAGGTGCTGCGAGAGCCTCGTGACGCCGGCCATTCGGTGGCGGCGACGCTCGGGATCGTGCGCGCCAAGGCCCTCGGCGCCCGCTGCACGGCCCTGTTGCCGGGCGACTGTCCGCTGCTGGAGCCGGCCGAGCTCGATGCGGCTCTCGGGCGGATGCGACCGAATCGCGTCGCCGTCGTCCCGGATCGTCACGGAACCGGCACCAACGCCCTCCTCCTCTCTCCCCCCGACGCGATCGCGCCGGCGTTCGGGCCCGGCAGTCGCGACCGACACGCCGAGCGCGCACGCGGCGCCGGACACGAGGTGGCGATCGAGCCGGTCCCGTCCCTCGCGCTCGACCTCGACACCCCGGACGACCTCGCGGCCCTCGCCGCGACCATCCAGCGTGACCCGGGGCGGGCTGCGGGGACCGCGGGCGCCCTCGCTCGGCTCGGTCGGCTGGAGGGCGCGGCCAGCGGGTGAGCGGGGCTCTCGAGATCGTCGCCGTCGACGGCCTCGCCGAGGTGACCCCCGGCGCCCGCCTCGGAGAGCTGATCGTCGCGGCGCTTCGGGACCGAGGTGGAGACCTCACCTCGAGCGACGCGGTCGTCGTCTCGCAGAAGGCGGTGTCGAAGGCCGAGGGGCGAATCCGTGACCTCGCCGAGGTGGAGCCCGGCGCACGCGCCCGGGAGCTCGCCCGACGGCTCGGCAAGGACGCCCGCCTCGTCGAGCTGATCCTCTCCGAGTCGCGGGCCGTGATCCGCGCCGAGCGCGATGTCCTGATCGTCGAGACGCACGGCGGATGGATCTGCGCGAACGCCGGCATCGACGCCTCGAACGTTCCGGGCGACGATCGCGTCGCCCTGCTCCCGGAGGACGCCGATCGCTCGGCGCGGCGGATCCGCCGGGAGATTCGCGCCGCCTCGAACTGCTCCCCCGCGGTCGTGATCGCCGACAGCTTCGGCCGGCCGTGGCGAGTCGGTCAGTCCGACGTCGCGATCGGAGGCGCCGGCCTTGACCCCCTCGACGACTGGCGCGGGCGCCGCGATCGCGCCGGACGCGAGCTCTCGGCCACGGTGGTGGCGGTCGCCGACGAGGTCGCGGCCGCCGCCGACCTGGTGCGCCGCAAGGACTCGGCGCAGCCCGCGTGCGTCATTCGCGGGCTCGAACGGCACGTGATCGCGGACGACGGACCGGGCGCCCGGGCCATGCAGCGCCCTGCGGGCGAGGACCTCTTCCGCTAGGCGCTACCGGTCATCGGGTCGGGCTGGCCCTCCTCGGTGAACTCCGGAGCCGTGTAGACCTTCCCGGGCGACGCCCCGATCGCCAGGACGCGCGCTCCCTCCTCGCCGGTCCTCAGCTTCCGCCGCTCGCCGGCACCGACCCGCGCGAAGACGCCCGGCTCGAGCACGTGCTCGGTGCCGCCCGCGGTGAGCGTCACCTTCCCCGCCAGGACGGTGTAGACCTCCTCCATCCCCTCGTCACCGTGCTCGTGCTCGGGATACTTGGTGAACCCGGGAGGGAAGTCCATCACCGAGAGGCCGAAGGAGCTGACCCCGAGGCCGGCGCGCACCCGGCGAAAGCCGCCGCCGAAGATCGCCTCGAACTCGTCCAGCCGCTTCACCGTGACGTCAGCCATGGGGCTCCTTCTCGAACGCTCTCTAGATGACCAGCACCGCCGCGCCCTCAACCCTACCCGCGCGCAGATCGTCGAGCGCCCGGTTCGCCTCCGCCAGCGGGTACTCGGCCACCGTCGTTTGCACCGGCACGCGGGGGGCGAGCGTCAGGAACTCCTCGCCGTCGCGACGGGTGAGGTTGGCCACGGATCGCACCGAGCGCTCGCCCCAGAGGATCTCGTAGGGGAAGGCCGGGATGTCGCTCATGTGGATCCCGGCGCAGACCACGGTCCCCCCCGGGGCCAGGGCCCGAAGCGCCACCGGCACCAGCTCGCCGACGGGCGCGAAGATGATGGCCGCATCGAGTGGCTCCGGCGGCCCGGCCTCGGTATCCCCGGCCCAGGTCGCCCCCAGCGAGACCGCGAAGCGCTGCCCCTCGCTGTCGCCGGGCCGGGTGAGGGCGAAGACCTCCCGGCCCTGGTGGGCCGCCACCTGGCAGATGATGTGAGCCGAGGCCCCGAACCCGTAGAGGCCGATCCGGGCGGCGTCGTCGCCGCAGAGCCGGAGCGACCGGTATCCGATGAGCCCGGCGCACAGAAGCGGCGCGGCCTGGAGGTCCGGATACCCCTCCGGGATCGGAAAGCAGTACCGCTCGTCGGCGACGGCGAGCTCCGCGTAGCCGCCGTCGAGCTGGTAGCCGGTGAAGAGCGCGTGCTCGCAGAGGTTCTCCCTCCCGGAGCGGCAGTACCGGCACTCCCCGTCGGTCCAGCCGAGCCACGGCACCCCCGCCCGCTCACCCACCTCGAAGCGCTCCGCGCCCTCCCCCACCGCGTCGACTGTGGCGACGATCTGGTGGCCCGGGACGAGGGGCAGCTTGGGCTCGGCCAGGTCGCCGTCCACCACGTGGAGGTCGGTGCGGCAGACCCCGCAGGTGTGGACCCGCAGGAGAACCTGGCCGGGTCCCGGCTCGGGGGACTCGAGCTCCGCGGGCCGGAGCGCCTCGCGCTGGCGTTCGAGGACCATCGCGCGCATGCTCCGCCATTCTCGCGCGGGTTCGCGCTCTCCGGATCGAGTGGACGTTTTCGTGCCCATGCGACACACAACTTTCCAGTCGGGGGTGGTCGTGCGCGGGTCGGCGCCATGCCACCGGAGTCGACCGCCGAACCGACCCGGTGGCGGTGATGCGAAGCGAGGTCCGCCACGTACTCGGGGGGATCAGCGGTGTTCGCGACGACCCGCCAGCTCCAGCACACGGAGCAGCCTCGCCGCAACGCCGTCGGGATCGTCCCGAATCTGGCGCGGCGTGATCGGGATCACCGCAACGCCCCGAGCGTTGAGGGTCGCCAGCTTCAGCCGATCCCGCTCGAAGGCAAGCGTCCCCGAGTGGGCGCCGTAGCCGTCGATCTCCACCGCGACTCCGAGCTCGCGCCACAGCAGGTCCAGCTCGAAGCCGTGGGCGCGGGCGTTCGTCTCGTATCCGGTGATGTCGGCCCGGCGGAGCAGGCGCACCATCAGGTGCTCGGCGGGTGAGCGGGTGTGCCGGGGTCCGCCGGGCAGGTCGAGCACCTTCCGGAGCGTGATGTTGCCTCGCTTGCCGGGGTTGCGGTCGAGCTGGTCGCGCAGCTCCCTCCGGCCGGCCAGACGCCGATACTCGGCCTCGGCTATCAGCTTTTCGAGCGCCTCGGGGGCGAGCTCGTGGGCCAAGTCCAGGATCGTTCGGGGAGGGCTCGTGAGGGCGAGGCCATGGCGAGCTCTGGTGTCGCGGGGCTCGAGGCGCGCTCGGTGAATCCTGACCGCGTCCCGCGTGGCTCGCCGCTCGGGCGGCAGCGTCAAGCAGACGGGAGAGGTCGCGGGGTAGGGAAGCAGCTCCCAGATCGCCGCGGCGCTTCGGTGGCTGAGGATTGCGAGCGGACCGTAGGCCAAGAGGGCCGCCATCTCACGAGCGTGTGGAGGCGGAATCGCGTGGCCGACCAGGTAGACGCCGCGGTGGAGCCGGTGAAGGCGGCCCTGCCTGAGCCGCCGGCCGATCATCGTGGCGGTGAGCCCTGACGCCGCAAGCTGGCGGCGGGATACGACTCCGTGCTGGAGGCGTGCGAGATCCGCGATCAGGCGATCCGTCGGCCGAGTGGAGGGTTTGCGTCCATACGACACACAACCCTCCACTCGAGGTTGGTGCCCCGCGCGGGCCCTCGAGGCTGGTGCCCCGCGCGAGTCCTCGCGGCTGGTGCCCCGCGCGGGTCCTCGCGGTGGTGCCCCGTCCGAGTGGACCGGGCGAGCGGTTACGCGCTCAGTAGGTCTCGACGATGTCGTAGAGCGTCGTTCGCTGGGCGGGCCGGCGGCCGGCGCGCCGGGCGGCGGCGATCAGCTCGGGCGGGTCGAGGCGCACCCCGTGGCGCGAGCCCGCCATCCGGGAGATGTTCTCCTCCATCAGCGTCCCGCCGAGGTCGTTGACTCCCCAGCGCAGGCTCTCGGTCGCGGCGTCCAGACCCATCTTCACCCAGCTCGCCTGGAGGTTCGGGATCGTCCTCCCGAGCGCGAGGCGGAAGGCGGCGGTGTGCTTCAGGTTCTCCCGCCGCGAGATCTCCTCGACGCCGTGGGTACGCCCAAGCAGGGTGTTGTAGGGGATGAAGCTGAGCGGGACGAACTCGGTGATCCCGCCGGTCCGCTCCTGGAGCTCGCGCACCACGCTCATGTGGGTGGCGAGCTCCCAGGGCTCCTCGATGTGCCCGAACATGACGGTCGAGGTCGAGCGAAGGCCCGCCCGATGGCACTCCTCGATGATCTCGACCCAGCGCGCCACGGGAAGCTTGTTCGGCGAGATCCGCGCCCGAACCCCGTCGTGAAGGACCTCGGCCGCGGTGCCGGGGGTCGATCCGAGGCCACAGCCGATCAGGTAGTCGAAGACCGCGGCGGGCGGCTTCCCCGAGCGCTCGCACATGTAGTCGATCTCCATGGGCGAGTAGGCGTGGAGGTGGATCTTCGGCGCCACCTCCTTCGCCAGCCGAAGCCAGCGCCCGTAGTGCTCGAGCGTGTAGTCGGGATGGATCCCGCCCTGCATGCAGATCTCGGTGGCGCCGTAGTCGACCGCCTCCCGGACGCGGGCCTGGAAGTCGTCCTCGGTCACGTGATAGGCGTCGGGCGAGCGCCGCCCCTGGCCGAAGCCGCAGAACGCGCAGCCGACGACGCAGATGTTGGTGAAGTTCACGTTCCGGTTGACGACGAATGTGGCGCGATCGCCCGCCATCTCGGCGCGCAGCTCGTCCGCCGCCACCCGCATCTGCTCGATCAGCTCGGGACGGACCTCGGCGAACAGGGCGGTTAGCTCGTCGGCGCTCAGGGCCTTTCCGCGCCGGCCATTCTCGATCGCCCGCGGCGCGAGGTCGGGGGCGATCTCGCGCGCCCACCGCCTGCCCGATCCCCGGCGCGGGATGAAGCTCCAGTACTTGAGCTTGACGACGTCGAGAACGCTCTGCTCCATCCACTCGGGATCGAGGTAGCGGGGGTAGGCGCAGAGCCGCTCCGACAGCGCGTAGCCGCGCGGGGCGAGCCGCTTTCTCACCTGGTGGGGGCTTGGGAACGGCTGCTCGGGGGAGATGTGGTCGCCGTTCGCCGACAGCCCGCCGAGGTCGGTGGCCCCCACCTCGACCAGGTCCGACCACCAGTCGGAGAGGTTCGGCGGGATCTGGATCCCCACCTCCGGCATGAGCCGCCGGCACTCGCGGACCAGGACCTTCATGTCCTCGAGCGCGATGGGCGTCGCCCATTCGGGAATCACTCCGCCGACACCCTGGGGGGCGCCTCCCGGAATACCTCCGCCGACATCCTCGGCTCCGCCTCCGGTGTCGGCGGGTTCGGGCGCGGGGGTCCCGGCAGGTTCAACCGCTCGATCCGCAACTTGGTCGCTGGCCCGGCCGAGCTTGCCGTCACTCCAGCGCTCGCGGGCGGCCTCGTCGGCGATCTCGGCGACCTCGCGGCCGTAGTAGCGTGGATGCGGGACGTAGTTCTGGAGGATCACCTCCTGGATGTGGCCGTGGCGCTGGTTCACGGCCGCAAGCGCCTCGAGCGAGGCGATGCGCTCCTTCGTCGTCTCGCCGATCCCGACCAGGATGCCGCTCGTGAACGGGATCCGAAGCTCTCCCGCCGCCTCGATCGTCTCCAGCCGCCGCGCCGGGTGCTTGGTGGGCGAGCCCGCGTGCACGGTCTCCATCAGCCGCTCGGAGATCGACTCGAGCATCAGCCCCTGCGAGGCGGTGACCTCGCGCAGCCGGGCGAGGTCCCTGCGGCTCAGGACGCCGAGGTTCGTGTGCGGCAGCAGCCCCCGCTCGAGCGCCCGCTCGCAGGCCCATGCCACGTAGGAGACGAAGTCGGCGTGGCCCCAGCTCTGAAGCCGCCGCGCCACCTCGGGGTGGACCTCCGGGCGCTCACCGGTGAGGACGAGGAGCTCCTTGGCGCGCCGCCGAACCGCGTCGTCTAGGCGTCGCTCCACCTCGTCGGGCGAGTAGAGGTGCGCCCGGTGAGTGGCGAAGGCGCAGTACTTGCAGTAGCAGCGGCAGGTGCGCGACAGGGAGAGCGTGTAGTTACGCGAGAAGGTGACGCGCCTCACGGCGCGGACGCTAGCGCACTGCGGCGGCGGGCTACCGGCGTCGCGAGCGCGCCGCCGTCGAGACGTCGGCGCCGACGTTCTCGACCACCTCGCCGCCGGCCGTCGGGGGCTCGGGGCCGAGCGCGAACTGCGGGCCCGCGATCACGAACCTGTAGAGGAGGCTCGCCGCGACCGCGCCGACGATCGGGCCGACGATGTAGGGCCAGGTCCCACCGAGCCCGTTGAAGTCGTTGCCGATCAGCGCCGGGCCGAACCAGCGAGCCGGGTTGACCGCCGAGCCCGTGAGCGGGCCGAAGATCATCACGTCGAGGCCCAGCGTGAGGCCGATCGCGAGGGGCGCCCACTCGTGCCGCGCGCGGGGATTGAACGCCACCGAGCACACCGCCAGCACGAGGAGAAAGGTGCCGATCCCCTCGATGCAAGCCCCCTGGAAGTTGCTGCCGAGCAGCGGGCTGATGGCAACGGCCCCGTAGTGGCTCGCCCGTCCCTCGTCGAGCAGGAAGGCCTTCACCAACAGGGCTCCGAGAACGCCGCCGGAGAGCTGGGCGAGGATGTACACGGCCGCATCCACCGGGTCGATCCGTCGCAGGATCGCCGCGGAGAGGGTCACCGCCGGGTTGAAGTGGCCGCCACTCGCAGCGCCGAGCGTGATGATCAAGCCGAAGAGCACGATGCCGTGCACCAGGCCGACCACCGCGTAGTCCGACCCCGTCTGCGCGTTCGTACTGGTGGCGATGAAGAGCACCACAACGAGGCCGATCGCGAAAACGAGGATCAGCGTCCCGACCAGCTCGGCGATGTAGGCGGCGAGTCCTCGGTCCTGCACTGAGCGTTACCTCCTAGTCGGATGCCACGCCGGGGGCGCGGAAAAGGGCGGCGGCAGTCTATCCGTCCGGCCGACCCTCGTGCTCGGCCTGGAGCCGCTTCCCGTCCGCGATCACCTCGAGCGCCTCCTCGCACGACTTCCAGCCCTCGACCTCGACCTCCTTGCCCTCGAGCTCCTTGTAGATCGAGAAGAAGTGGGTGATCTCGCGCTGGAGCGCCTTTGGGATGTCCTCGAGCCGCTCCGCCTCGTTCCACCCGGGGTCGTGCAGCGGCACGCAGACGATCTTGTCGTCCTCGCCCTTCTCGTCCCGCATCTTGAACAGGGCGATCGGCTTCACCGGGATGACGCAACCGGGGAAGGTCGGCTCCGAGACGCAGACCATCGCGTCGAGGGGGTCCCCGTCCCGGCCGCGGTGCCCGACCAGGTAGCCGTAGTCGGTCGGATACACGGTGGAGGACGAGAGGAAGCGGTCGAGGACCAGCTCTCCGAGCCCCTCGTCGTACTCGTATTTGTTGCGGCTCCCCTTCGGGATCTCCACGTAGGCGAGGAGGTTGCCCGGGTCGGCATCGGCCATCGGTCGCGAAGGCTATCCCTCCGGCACGCGGGATCCCTGGCCCGCCGCCAGATAACTTGCCGCCCAGATGAAGAGGGTCGTCGCGCTGCTGGCGACCGTCATCGTCACCAGCGCCCTCGCGGCGTGTGGCGGCGGCGGTGCTGAACCGGGCGCTCGGGATCGGGCGACCCTCGTCCTCGACTTCCAGCCGAACGCCGTTCACGCCGGGATCTACGCCGCGGTGCGCGAGGGCTACTACCAGGATGCCGGCGTCGACCTGCAGGTACGCGAGCCCTCGGCCTCCACGGATGCCCCGAAGCTCTTGATCGCCGGTCGCGCCCAGTTCGCGATCCTCGACATCCATGACCTCGGCCTCGCCCGGGAGAGGCACCTCAAGCTCGTCGGCGTGATGCCGATCGTCCAGCGACCGCTCGCCGCCGTGATCGCCGCGGACCGTGCCGAGGTCCGACGGCCCTCGGACCTGGCGGGGGCGACGGTGGGAGTGACCGGCCTGCCCTCCGACGACGCCGTGCTTGACTCGGTCCTCCAGGCGGGCGGCCTGGATCCGGCGGGCGTCCGCCGGGTGACGATCGGATTCCAGGCGGTCTCCTCGCTCGCCGCCGGCAAGGTCGACGCCGCGACGGCGTTCTGGAACGCCGAGGGGGTGACGCTTCAGCGCCAGGGGATCCCGATCCGCGAGTTCCGGGTGGACGACTACGGGGCGCCGCGCTATCCGGAGCTGGTCCTGGCGACCGGCGGACGTTTGCTCTCTCAACAGCCCTCGCTGGTCCGCCGCGTGGTCGGGGCTACCGCCCGCGGCTATGCGCTGGCGGTGAGCGACCCCAGCCGCGCCCTCGACGACCTCCTGGCCGCCGATCCGGCTCTCGACCGCGACGAGGAGGCGGCGGAGCTGCGCGCGCTCGAGGGGGCGAACGCCTTCGAGCCGGTGGCTCGCTTCAACCGAGCCGCCCTCGCGGCCTGGGCGCGGTGGGACGTCCGGCACGGGATCCTCGAGCGCCGGCCCGACGTCAGGAGCGCGTTCCCGATCCAGGCGAGCTCGTCGGTGTCGGCGGCCCGCTAGCGCGGGGAGGCGAGCAGCCGCCCGACGAGGGCGGGAAGCTCGCGCGCGAGCCGCGAGCGCGGCACCACCAGGTCGAGGCCGGCGGCCTCGGCCCGGCGCCGAGTCTCGACCTCGACGTGGGAGTAGTACCCCAGCACCGGGACGCCGAGGCCGGCAAGGGCCTCGGAGGACTCGCGATCGAGGTCAGCGACGACGACGTCCGCGGCCGCGTGGGAGGCGGCCTCGGCCGCTGAGCTCGCGAGCTTCACCTCGTGACCCTCCGCGGTCAGCACCGCCTCGATCCGGCTCGCGAACATCAGCTCAGGCGCCACGGCGAGTATCCGGGCCACCGGCGAGCGGTCCTCTAGAGACTCCGCCGACGGCGGAAGTCGGCGCGCACGCTCTCCGGCCGCCCCCACATCTGAACGACCTCGGCGCGCCCCTCTCGGACCTCGCGGACCGTGAGCTCGCCCTCGATGGCCTCGCGGTCGAGCAGGGCCAGCGTCCCCTTCACGGTCTCCGCCGCCGCCGCGTGGCCGAAGCGGTGCGCGACGAGCAGCCGCCAGTGCCAGTCGGCCTTCGAGTAGGGCTGGGCGTTGACCTGGCTCAGGATCACCCCCGCATCGACGTAGCGGTCCTCGTCGAGGATCCGCATGTCGATCTCCAGGTCCGTCCAGTCGTCCGGCAGCGAGTCGAGCACCTCCTGGAACGTGTCAGCGAGCGTCATCGGCCAAAGCCTAGAGCGTCGTCCATCGCCGGCGGTCGAGGGACCGGCGCGTGACAGGGCGAGCGGTCCAAAACTCAAGTGCCCCCGCCAGGTGCCGATCAACCGGTGGAGGGCCCCGCATGCGCAAATTGCGGCAAACTGCAGCCAATCGAATCCCGCGGCAGTCGCGTCGGAGGGTCGTGCTGGCGGCTGCCTTCGGGTTCGGGGCGCTGTGGCTGGGCGTGATCGCGCTCGGCGAGGCGTCTCACGACCTCGCCGTAGTCGCGGTGGGCGCGATCGGGGTCGTGCTCACCGCCTGCCTGCTGCCCCTGCTCAGCCGTCACGAGCAGGAGCTTGAGGGACTGGCCGAGAGCGACGCGCTGACCGGCCTCGCAAACCATCGCGGCTTTCGCCAGGTGCTCGAGAAGCAGGTCGATCGAGCGCGGCGGCGGCGCCGGCCGCTCGCGCTCGTGATCCTGGACCTCGACAACTTCAAGGTCGTGAACGACGCCCACGGACACCCCTTCGGCGACCAGGTCCTCAGGGCGATCGGCAAGAGCCTTCGCGAGGCGGTGAGGAACGCGGGAACCGCGGCGCGGATCGGCGGCGACGAGTTCGCGCTCATCCTTCCCGATCGGGCGGCGGACCACGCGTACCGGGTCGCCGAGCGCGCCCGCGACGCCGTGGCGGAGATCTCGGTGTCCGGGCTCGAGCTCTCCTGCTCGGCCGGGATCGCGACCTGCCCCGACGACGCCGACGACGCCTCGAGCCTCTTCCAGCTCGCCGAGGGAGCGCTGAGATGGGCGAAGCGCCCGGGTCAGGGCCGCACCCGCCGCTTCGATCCGGGGCAGGTACCTCTCGCATGGACCAAACGGCAAGCCGGCGAGATCGCGGCGCTGCTCAAGCATCCGCGCCCGGTGCGGTCGGTCTTCCAGCCGGTGGTCGCACTGGCCAGCGGTCACCTGGTCGGCTACGAGGCACTCGCCCGCTTCGCGGGCTCGCCCGGCCGCTCGCCGGACGCCTGGTTCGCCCAGGCTCACGGCTGCGGCCTCGGACCGGAGCTCGAGGCGGCGGCGCTGCGGGCGGCGCTCGAGCCCGTGGGGCGACCGGTCGGGACCCACCTCGCCCTCAACGTGAGCCCCTCGGCGATCACCTCCGAGGCGGTGGCCGAGGCCCTGCCGGCGGACCTCACGGACATCGTCCTCGAGATCACCGAGCACGAGTTCATCCACGACGACGATGCACTCGCCGACGTCCTCGGCGACCTTCGCGAGCGTGGCGCCCGAATCGCGCTCGACGACGCCGGAGCCGGCTACGCGGGCCTGAGCCAGGTGATGCGGGTGCGCCCGGACATCGTCAAGCTCGACCGCAACCTGACCAAGGCGATCCATGCCAGCCCGGCGCGGATGGCGCTGGTCGAGTCCTTCGTTCGCTTCGCGCGCCGGGTCGGCTCGGTGGTCTGCGCGGAGGGGATCGAGAGCCTCGACGACCTCGCGGCCCTCGGCGATCTCGACGTCCAGTGGGGCCAGGGGTACGCGATCGCCCACCCCGCCGAACCGTGGGCGCTCGTCTCACCCGTCGCGGCCGACGTTTGCCGCGCGGCGCTCGCCGATGCCCTCCGGGCCAGCTCCAACGGCAACGGCAGGATCGCCGCCGGGGATCGCCGGCTCGAGCACCTGAGCGCCAGGCTCGCGGGGGCCCGCTCTCGCCGGGACCTCGAGTCCGCGCTCGCGATGATCGCCGACGATCTCGACGCCGACAACGTGTGTCTCTCGCGCTGGCGGTCGGACCTCGGTACCGTGGAGACGCTCGCCGAGAGCGATCCCGGGATGCTGGAACGGTTTCCGCTGGCCGAGTACCCCTTGACGGCCAGGGTGCTCCGCGAGCAGGTGGCGGTTCAGATCCTGGTCGGCGATCCGGACGCCGACCCACAGGAGGTCGACCTCCTGCTGCGCCTTGGCTACCGCTCCCTCCTGATGATGCCCGTCGTAACCCACGGCGAGGCGCTCGGCATCGTCGAGGCCTACAGCGGCTCCGAGCGCCCGTGGACGCGGACCGAGATCAACCGGGCCCGGATCATCTCGAACCAGTTCGCCTCCGTGATCGAGACCCTGCTGCGGCCCGAGCTGACGGTGCGGGCTACGCACCCGTAGCCAGCTGAGCCACCAGGAAGACGTTGAGGGCGATGATCATCCCGCCCAGCATCCCCGCGAGCGCGGTCAGCCACCCGGGGTTCGCCAGCGACCCCATCACGTCGCGCCGCCTGGCGATCAGCACGAGCGGCACCAGCGCGAACGGGATTCCGAACGACAGCACCACCTGACTCATCACCAGCGCGTCGGTGGGGTTGAGCCCCACCCCGAGGACCACGAGCGCCGGGGCCAGCGTGATCGCGCGGCGCAGGAACAGGGGGATCCGCCGCTGGATGAACCCCTGCATCACGACCTGTCCCGCCATCGTGCCCACCGAGGATGAGGCGAGGCCGGACGCGAGCAGGCCGACCCCGAACACCACCGCGGCGTTGTGCGAGATCAGTGAACCGAGCCCGTCGAAGGCGCCGTCGATCGTGTCCACCCCGGTCAGGCCGCTGCCGTGGAAGAGGGCCGCGGCGATCGCCATCATCGAGAGGTTGACGATCCCTGCGAGGGTCATCGCGATCACGACGTCGACGCGCTCGAAGCGCAGGATCCGGCGTCGCTCGCGGTCGTCGCGGCCCACGATGCGGCGCTGGGTCAGTGCCGAGTGCAGGTACACGACGTGGGGCATCACAGTGGCGCCGATGATCCCCGTGGCGAGGAGCACGCTCTCGGTCCCGCTGAAGCCGGGAACCACCAGGTGCGAGGCGATCCCCCCGGCGCTCGGCTTCGCGTAGACGACCTCGAGCCCGAAGGAGAGGACGATCACGCCGACGAGGACCGTGATCCCCGCCTCGAGACGGCGGAACCCCATCTGCTGAAGGGCGAGGATCGCGAACGCGGCCGCCCCCGCGACCAGGCCGGACGCGAACAGCGGGAGCCCGAACAGCAGGTGGAGCCCGAGTGCGGCGCCCACCACCTCGGCGATGTCGGTGGACATCGCGACGATCTCCGCCTGGACCCATAGCCCCCGCGACGTACGCCGGGAAAAGAGCTCCCGGCAGAGCTCCGGGAGGTTCTTCCCGGTGGCGATCCCGAGCTTCGCCGACTGCGTCTGGACGAGCATCGCGATCAGGTTGGCGGCCAGCACGACCCACAACAGCAGGTAGCCGAACTTCGCTCCGCCGGCGATGTTCGTGGCGAAGTTGCCGGGGTCCACGTACGCGACTGCGGCGATGAACGCCGGCCCGAGGAACGGCCACACTCGGGCGAACCCATGCGCCCGGCCGTCGAGCGAGCGCCTTGCCGCCTGCGCGACCGCCGCCTCGCCCGGCAGGACGTCCTCGATCTCGGTCTCCTCGACCTCCTCGGGCGTCGCGGGGGGCGCCTCGAGCGTGGAATCCGGCGAGCGGCTCACGCGCGCGAATCCCGCGTCTCGACCCTCATCTTCTCGGCCAGCTCGCCGCCAAGCGCGTGCTCGCGGCCCGCGACCTCGACGAACACCGGCCCACCGAACGGTTGCGCGCCGACGACCCGCAGGCGGGCGCCGGGGCGAATGCCCCGACCGGCGAGGTAGCGGAGCATCGCCGGATCCGAGTCGGAGACCCTGGCGAAGACCGCCGCCTGGCCCACCTCCAGCCCGTCGAGGGTGGTGGTGCGGTCATCGGCCAGATCGAGCTCCGGCGTCGGGATCGGGTCGCCGTGCGGATCGAGCGCCGGGTTGCCCAGCTTCTCGGAGATGCGACGCTCTAGATCCTCCGAGATGTAGTGCTCGAGGATCTCGGCCTCGTCGTGGACGCGGTCCCACGGCATCTCGAGCGCGTCCGCGAGAAACGCCTCGATCAGCCGGTGGTGCCGGATCACCTCCAGGGCCACCCGCTGACCCGTTGGAGTGAGGGTGGCGCCGTGGTAGGGCTCGTAGCGGACGAGCCCGAGCTCGTCGAGGCGCTTCAGCATCGCGGTGACCGATGACGGCGCCACCTCCAGCCGGTCGGCGAGCGCGGAGGTCGTGATCGCGCCGGGGCCGTGCCGCTCGAGGGCGTAGATCGCCTTGGCGTAGTCCTCGACCGCCTCCGAGGCGGGGGCGCTCCGCCGCTCGTCGAGCCTGGTCTTGCTGGAGGTCCGTGTGTGCGCCATGACGAAATTCGGGTTTAGCTTAATCTAAATCACCGGCGGCGGCGAGCGGCCGCTCGTACAATGCGTCCGGTGAGCACGGAAGTGGCGATCGAGCTCGACGGCCAGTACCGCGCGCTGCGAGAGGGCGCGGGCTTCCTTCCCCGCCCGACCCGGGCCCTCCTGGTCAGGGGCAGGGACGCGGCCGAGTACCTCCAGGGGCAGCTCACCAACGACGTCGAGGCACTCGAGGTCGACCGCGGCTGCTATGCGGCGCTGCTCGACCGCAAGGGCCACGTCCAGGCCGACGTGCGGGTCCTGAGCTTGAGCACCGGGGACCTCTGGCTCGACACGGAGGCGACCGGCGGCGACCGCCTCGTCAGCCACCTGCGCATGTACAGCGTGGGGCGCGAGGTCGAGCTGGAGGACGCGTCCGAGGCGTGGGCGATCACCTCGGTCATCGGGCCCGGCGCCCTCGAAGCGGCCGCCTCCCCACCCCTCGGCGAGGAGCATTCCCAGTATCAGCTCGAGCGCGACGGCGTCGAGACGCTGGCGGTCGCCACGCACCTCGGGCTCGACCTCATCACCCGGGCCGGCCACGCGAGCGAGGCGCGGAAGCAGCTCGCCGCCCACGGCGCGGTTGAGGTGAGCGAGGGCGCGGCCGAGATCGTTCGGGTGGAGTCGGGGCGACCCCGGCTCGGCCGGGAGATCACCACCGCGACGCTGCCGCAGGAGGCCGGGATCGACGAGCGCGCGGTGAGCTTCACCAAGGGTTGCTACATCGGCCAGGAGACCGTCGCCCGCCTCCACTACAAGGGCAAGGCGAACCGCCACCTGCGCGGCCTCCGCCTCGACGCCGCCGTCGCCGACGGCGAGCCGATCGCCTTAGGTGATCGCGAGGTGGGCGCGATCGGCACGGCCGTGATCTCCCCGGCGCACGGCGCGATAGCGCTGGCGATCGTCCGCCGCGAGGCCGAGCCCGGGGCACGGGTGACGGTCGGCGCTCAAGCCGTCGGCGCCGAGGTCGTCGAGCTTCCCTTCTGATCGCGAATCGGCGCTCGCAGGGGGCGCTTGGGCTAGATTTGCGTCAATGAGCACCAGGGGTGCCGGGAGAGCCTCAGGGCGTGGGCGCCAGGCGACGCTCGCGGCTCTCGGCGTCCTCGCGGCGGTCTCGCTCGCCGCCTGCGGCTCGAAGGACTTCCCCAACGACCCGCGTTCGCCGGAGCCGATCGATGTCAGCGCCAAGGTCGACTCGCAGAAGGTCCAGGTCTCGCCGACGAAGTTCGGAGCCGGGCTCGTGACCTTCACCGTCGCCAACCTCTCCGACTCGCCGATCCGGCTCGAGGTCAACGGAACGAGGAAGAAGGCGTCTTCGCGGCCGATCCAGCCGGGGATGCCGGGAGGCCTCCAGGTCCAGCTCCCCCAGGGCGACTACCAGGTCACCGCCGGGCCCGGGGCGCGCGCCCGCCCGGCCTCGATCACCGTCGGGGCCGAGCGGAAGAGCTCGCAGAACAAGCTCCTTCTGCCGTAGGGGCGCGGACGCTCAGGCGCCGGCCGGATCGGGCTCCGCCGCGGCGACGAGCGACTCGATTCTGGCGAGGCAGCGCTCAACATCGGCGATCATCTCGTCGAGGTCGCCGCGGGCGCGATCGGCGCTGTTGGTGACGTTCGTCAGCGACTTGCGAATCCGGTTCGCGGCCTTCAGCCTCGCCGCGGCCTGCTCGGCGGCGTCGCGGACTCCGGGGGCATCGACCTGGAGCCCCTCGGACTTGGCCGCGAGCACCCGCGCCCGGACGTACCGGTAGACGAGGCTCAACGCGAGCGGATCGGGATCGTCGCGGTCGACGACGACGATCATCTTGTTGCCCTGGTACTCGACCAGGTCCTCGAGGCCGGAGGGAACCTTGTCGTCACCGGCGACTATCAGGACGCCGTACACGGCGTCGCGCTCGGCGATCGCGGCGTTGAGCTCGATCCAGGCGTCGTTCCTCGAGAGCTTGCGGTTCTTGGCCTCGTACACGACGGTGGCGAGCGTCGGCCCCGTGCACGCTCCGAGCTCGACGACGGTGTCCCCCTTCTTGCCGCCGGCCGCGGACGTCTCGTCGCCGACGTGGTGCGCGGCGTCGCCGTGCCCGGTCGCGACCGCCTCGACCTCCGCGTGGACGAGCTCCTCGAACGTGCGGCCCTTGCGCGTCCCCGCCTCCTCGGCCTCGGCCACGCGCACGTCGGCCTCGCCCTCCTTCTTCAGCTCGACGATCTCCCGCGTCAGCGCCGCGATCCGCTTGCGGTTCTCTTCGCCCTCGGCCTGCTGGCGCGAGTCCAGGGCCTTGAAGGCCCGGACCATCGCCCCCTTGAAGTCGTGGAGCGGGTTCGCCCCCTCGTCGGCCGAGAACAGGCGCAGGAGCGCCGTGCGCTGCTGGTCGAGCGCCTCCGAGACGAGGCGATCGATCTCCTTCTGCACGGAGCCGTCCCGCGAGCCGTCGAAGCTCTTCGCGATCCGCTCCGCGAGCAGGCGGTCGCCCTCCTCGAGCGACTTCCCGAGCCGCTCACGAAGGGCGCCAGCGTGGCGCTCGAACTCGGCCCGCACGTAGTCGACCTCGGCGGCGGCGTCCTCGCGGTCGAGCACGCGGCTGCCGATCTCGATCGCGTCGGCGACCGTCCGCGCCGGCTCCTGGCCCGCCTCCGCGCGGTCTCGCACCACGCGGGCCGCGCGCTCGTCGGTGACCGTCAAGCGCTCGATCACCAGCCGATCGTCAAGGGCGCGAACGACGCCGCCGGCGGACGCAGGGGCTTCGTCGATGGGGAGCTTTGGCCTCTCGGACGCCTCCATGGGGACTCTCGAAAGTAGTCGCCGCGTCGGACGGGAAGCTGACGGTAGGATGCGGCGGCTTTTCCCCGCCGGCGACCCGAAGAGGAGGATCGTGGCCGTAGACGTGTCCGATGTCTCGAAGCTCGACGTCGAGCCCGGCGAGCTGCCGGGGACGATGGCCGCCTGGGTGATCCGCCAAGAGCGAGAGGGCGAGCCCAAGGACGCCTTCCAGCTCGAGGAGATCGAGCTTCCCGAGCCCGGCGCGTTCGAGGTGATCGTGCGGGTGATGGCGGCCGGGGTCAACTTCAACAACGTCTGGGCGTCGCTCGGCAAGCCGGTCTCCGTGTTCGGCTACGGGGACCATCCCGAGTGGGGTCACCACATCGGCGGATCGGACGCATCCGGCGTCGTCTGGAGCGTCGGCGAGGGCGTCACGAAGTGGAAGCCGGGGGATGAAGTCGTAATCCATTGCAACCAGGCCTCCTACGAGGACGTCGAGGTCCACGGCCTCGACCCGCTCGCGGCGCCGAGCCAGCAGATCTGGGGCTACGAGACGACCTGGGGCTCGTTCGCGCAGTTCACCAAGGTCCAGGCCCAGCAGCTCCTGGCGAAGCCTCCGAACCTCTCCTGGGTCGAGTCCTCGGCCTACGGCCTCACCTACTTCACCGCCTACCGGATGCTGCTCGACCGCTGCAAGCTCCAGGCCGGCCACAACGTCTTGATCTGGGGCGCCGCCGGCGGGCTCGGCGTGTTCGCCACCCAGCTCTGCGCCGCCGCCGGCGCGAACGCGGTGGGGGTCGTCTCCTCCGACGAGAAGGGCGCGCTCGTCAAGCAGCTCGGCGCGGTCGACTTCATTAACCGCAACGAGTTCGCGGGGATGATGAGACGTGGGGACGAGTCTCCCGAGGAGGAGAAGGAGCGCTTCAAGGTCTCACGAGCGTTCGCGAAGCGGGTCAAGGAGATCCTCGGCGACTCCCCGGACGTCGTCTTCGAGCACGTCGGGCAGGCGACCTTCCCAACGTCCGTCCTGGTCGTCAAGCCGTTCGGGAAGGTGGTGATCTGCGGCGCCACCTCGGGCTACAACCTCGACTTCGACGTCCGCTACCTGTGGATGCGCCAGAAGGAGATCCTCGGCTCGCACTTCGCGAACGCGTACGAGTGCACGCGGGCGAACCAGCTGATGGCCGAGGGGAAGATCCGCCCCGTCCTGTGGCAGGCGATGGGCTTCGAGGGCGTGCCGGACGCGCACCAGCTCCTTCACGAGAACAAGCACCTGGGGAAGATCTCGATCATGGTCGGCGCCACCGATCGGGAGGAGGGCAAGCACGAGGAGGGCCCCGGGGCGATCTGGGCCGAGGTCGGGACCTAGTGGTCGCGGTCGCGGTTCACGGACGCGATCGCTGATGGCGGACGTCAACTACGTCGAGTGGCACGTCCACCCCTTCCGAGCGGAGCGCTGGCTCGAGATCTGGCGCCCGGCGCTGGACCGGGCGCTCGCCTTCGGCGCGCGCTCGTGCTATCTGACCCGCGACGTCGACGACCCGCTCCACTTCCGGCAGGTCTCCGTGTGGGAGGACCACACGGACTTCGAGCGCTACTGGTACTCCGACGAGGTGTCGGCGATGCGCGAGGCGTCGCTCAACTACTACAACAAGCCGCTGCTCTGGGTGTGGCACGCGGTGGTGGTCGACACCGCGGAGCTGGCGACCACCGACCAGAGCGCGCCTTAGGCGCGGCGGGGTCAGTGCTGCTCGAGTGGGGCCATGGTCAGCCCCGCGCCCTGGAGCTGCTCCCAGTAGAGCTCGGCCGGCTCGCGGGGACCCCTCCAGACGATCGCCTGGCCGGCGTTGTGGATCCGGTCGGCGAACCGGTAGCCCTCGTCCACGCTCACGTCCGGGATCACCTCGGCCAGCGTCTTCGCGACGTGATCGAAGGTGTTGTGGTCATCGTTGAGGACGATCACGAGCCAGTTCCCGCCGAGGCCCGACCCCGGCCCACCGGTGCGGGGACGCTCGAGCGTCTCCGTGGCCATGCCCCCAGGTTAGGGATTCGGGGGCCCGCTGAGTGGGCGCGCGCGCCTAGGGCTTCGGTACCTGGAGCTTCAGGTCGTCGACCGTCGCCGAGACGGGCTTCGCGACATGCCGGCGGTGCCCGACCGCGATTTCGAGCTTGCGGCCGTCGACCTGCGCCGGATTCGAGTCGGTGACCCGGGCGACCCTCGTCCCATTCACCCGCGCGATCACCTTGGCGTTCACCGCCTTGAGGCGCAGGACGTTCGGCTTGTTGACGCCGTTGACGGCCTCGTTGCTCCCCTTCGCGGGGAAGCCGCTTCCGCCTCCGGACGGGGAGCGCAGGAGCTCGAACTTGTGCTTGGTGGGGAACACCCGCAGCTCGTAGCCGGAGTTCTTTCCGGAACGCACGGCCACCGCCAGGTAGGCCCCGTCCCGCACGCCCTTCGGGGTCGACTTGAGCAGCTTCATCTTCGCCTGGAAGTCGTGGTCGGGCCCTGCGGTGTCCCCCTCGACCGGCGGCCGGTATCCGCACACGTCCGGCCCCTTCTTGACGTTCACCCGCAGGTTTCGGGCCTTCCTCCTCCATGTCTTCTGGCAGTGCTTGCCCTCGGCGTGGCGCAGCTCGTTCGCCTCCCGCTTGCTCGACAGGTCGTTCTTGTAGACCGTCACTCCGGCGAGCGCGGTCGCGGCCAGCCCGAGCGCCGCGAGCGCCGCGAGCAGGCAGGTCGCCCTGGTTGTCAGCATGCGAGGTCCCATTCGAGTCCGTGCAGGGTACGTCAAGTGGATAACAGGGCAGCGGCTCTCAGGTTGCGCTGCGCTTTCGCCAATAGCGCTCGAGGCCGAGCCAGCCCTGCTCGGGCGGAGCCGCCTGGCGGAGCCTGACCGCCGTCTCCGCGTCGAGCGCGCGGTCGATCTCGGACTCGAGGTCGGCCAGGAAGCGGCCTCGCTCTCGGGTCCGGGCCCGCTCGGCGCTGCGGGCGAGCGCTTCGCGCACCTGCGCCAGCTGCCCGTCGACGTCGTCGAACGGTCCGAAATGGGTGAGGAGCAGGCGCTCCGGACGCCAGGCGGCGATGGTGCGTATCGATTCCTCCCAGGCTGCGAGGTCGATGTCTGGCGGCGGGGTCGGCGCCACCGTGAACTCGGTGGGCGGGATTCGGACCCCGGCGACGTCACCGACGTAGGCGGTGCCCGACGACGGGTCCAGGTAGGCGACGTGGTGGTCGGCGTGGCCCGGGCAGTGAGCGACCCGAAGGCCCTCGACGTCCTCCCCGCCCTGAAGCGCGATCACGTTCTCGGCGGGGACCGGGGCCACCTCTCCCCAAAGGCGCTCCAGATCGTCCCCGTAAAGGCGACCGGCGCTCTCGAGCAGCTTCCCGGGGTCGATCAGGTGCCGGGCCCCGATCTCGTGCACGTAGACCCGCAGGTCCGGAAAGCGTCGCACGAGCGAACCCGACGCGCCGGCGTGGTCGAGGTGGATGTGGGTGAGGAGGAGCGCCCGCGGCTCGCCCTCGAGCCCGGCGAGGAGATTCTCCAGGCACGATGAAGGCCCGGGGTCGACGATCAGCCCGTCGAGATCGCAGGCGGCGATGACGCGGTCGTTGCCGAGGTGCTCGAGGTCGATGAGCCGTTCCATGGGGCGACCGTAGAATTTCAGGAGCGATGTCCGAGCACAGGCTTCCCGAACCCGACCGCCCTTGGGTGATGCGCACGTATGCGGGGCACTCGGACGCCCGCCGCTCGAACGAGCTCTATCGGCGAAACCTCGCCAAGGGGCAGACCGGCCTCTCGGTCGCGTTCGATCTGCCCACGCAGACCGGATACGACCCCGACCACGTCCTGGCCCGCGGGGAGGTGGGCAAGGTGGGCGTCTCGATCGCCCACAAGGGGGACATGCACGCCCTCCTCGACGGGATCCCGCTGGACGAGATGAACACCTCGATGACGATCAACGCCACCGCCGCGTGGCTGCTCGCCCTCTACGCGACCGTCGCCGAGGAGAACGGAATCGAGCGATCGTCCCTCAAGGGCACCACCCAGAACGACATCATCAAGGAGTACCTCTCCCGCGGCACGTACGCCTTCCCGCCGGAGCCGTCGATGCGTCTGATCGCCGACACGGTGGCCTTCACGGTCAACGAGGTGCCGAGCTGGAACCCGATCAACGTCTGCAGCTACCACCTCCAGGAGGCGGGGGCCACGCCGGTCCAGGAGATCGCCTACGCGCTGTCGACGGCGATCGCCGTGCTGGACGAGACGAAGCGCCGCGGCCAGGTTCCGGAGGAGGAGTTCCCCCGCGTCTTCGGACGAATCTCGTTCTTCGTCAACGCGGGCGTCCGGTTCGTCGAGGAGCACGCGAAGCTGCGCGCGATGGGGCGGCTGTGGGAGGAGATCGGGCGCCGCCGCTACGGGGTCACCGAGCCGAAGTACCTGCGGATGCGCTACGGGGTGCAGGTCAACTCGCTCGGGTTGACCGAGTCCCAGCCGGAGAACAACGTCCCGAGGATCGTGCTCGAGGCCCTCGCGGTCACCCTTGGGCGCGACGCGCGGGCGCGGGCGATCCAGCTCCCGGCCTGGAACGAGGCGCTGGGCCTGCCCCGTCCGTGGGACCAGCAGTGGAGCCTCCGGATCCAGCAGATCCTCGCCGACGAGACCGATCTCCTCTCCTACCCCGACCTCTTCGAGGGATCGGTGGTGATGGACGGCCTCGTCGAGGAGCTCGCCGAGGGCGCTCGCGAGGAGATGAAGGTCGTCGAGGAGCACGGCGGCTCCGTCGAGGCCGTGCCGTACATGAAGGCCCGCCTCGTCGAGTCTCACCGCGAGCGGATGGCGAGGATCGAGCGCGGTGAGCTCAAGGTGATCGGCCAGAACTGCTTCACGGAGACCGAGGACTCGCCGCTGACCGCCGGCGCCGACGGAGGCATCCTGACCCCCGACCCCGAGGTTGAGCGGGAGTGCCGCGAAGCGCTCGAGCGCTGGAAGGATGAGCGGGACCAGGGCGCTGTGGACCGGGCGCTGGAGCTGCTCGCCGAGGCCGCGGGCGAGGAGTCGCGGAACATCATGCCGGCGACGATCGAGGCGGCGAAGGCGGGCGCCACGACCGGAGAGTGGGCGGGCGTCCTGCGCGAGGTGTTCGGCGACTACCGGGCTCCCACCGGCGTCGGAGCCGCCGCGGAGAGCGGGGACGCCGACCTCCTCGCGGCGGTGCGCGACCGCGTCGAGGGGCTGGCGGGGCGGCTGGGGCACCGGCCGCGGATCCTGGTGGGCAAGCCGGGACTCGACGGCCACTCGAACGGCGCCGAGCAGATCGCCGTTCGCGCACGCGACGTGGGCATGGAGGTGATCTACCAGGGGATCCGCCTGACCCCGGAGCAGATCGCCGCCTCGGCGAGGGACGAGGACGTGGACGTGGTCGGGCTGTCGATCCTCTCCGGCTCTCACCGCGAGCTCGTTCCCGAGACGGTGCGACTGCTGCGCGAGAACGGCGTCGACGCCCCCGTCGTGGTCGGAGGGATCATTCCGGCGGCCGACGCCGAGAGGCTCCGCGATGCGGGGGTCGCCCGCGTCTACACGCCGAAGGACTTCGACCTCAACCGGATCATGGGCGAGATCACCGAGCTGCTCGGCGGCGACGGCGCCGAGCCCGCCGACCGAGTGGAGGCCGAAACCGGCACGGCGGCTTGAGCCGTGACTCCAGCGAGTTTGGAGGCCGACGCGCGGCGCTGGTTCGAGACGTCGTCGCGCGAACAGGCGGAGGCAGGGGACTGGCCCTGCTGATGGTGGACGCGAGCGACGATCGCCTGCTCGGGTCGATCGGCCTGCACGAGCCGCACTACGGCGAGCGTCGCTGCGAGATCGGATACTGGCTGGCCCCTGAGGCCCGCGGAGGCGGCTTCATGACCCGAGCGGTCCGGCTGTTCGCGGCGTGGATCTTCGACTCGCTCGCCTCGTACTCCCTCCTTCGCGGCGAGCTACGCTAGAACGAGATGAACGACGGCTTTCCCGGGGAGCGGGGCGCCTGGCTGCGCTGCTATCGCTGCTGGTCTCAGCGCCTCGAGGCCCAGGTGCACTACGACGCGATCCTCAAGGTCGACGAGGAGACCGGCGAGGCCGCGGACCGCGTCGAGGAGATCCAGGAGGCGGTGGTGCAGTGCCTGGACTGCATGCACGACCAGCCGCACCTCACGGTCGAGGACGGCCGCGTCGTGCCGATGGAGGACCGCTGGGAGCGGATGGTCGCGGGAAAGCCGTTCGTCGCCTCATGCACGGTGACGATCGACCAGGATCAGGTCGAGACCTGCTCGGGCCCGGAGGCCGCCGACAGCCTCACCTTCGGCTCGCTCGGCGAGTCGGGAACGCGAGAGTTCTTCACCCACGTGCGCTTCCACAAGCACGACGAGGACCGGATCGTCGTCCACCTCCTGGTCGAGCTCTACGCCCGATCCGAGGAGGAGGCGATCGACGTGCTCGAGGCATCGGCCCGGGGGACGCTCGAGGTGACCTCGCTCGCGGAGGAGTCGCGCCCCCCGGCGCACGCCGCGGACGAGGCGCACTAGCGGCCGATCCACGGGGGCCAACGGCTTCGCCACGCTCGCGCGCTTGACCACGCCGTAGGGGGCGAATGTCGCGCGGGGGGGCGGAGTCCTAGCGCGCGAAGCGGTGGACGAGCCGCCGGTAGGCCGCGAACGCGGGCTTTCGCGAGTAGTCGTCGCGCAGGAGCCCGTAGTGGTGCTGGAAGTTGGACGAGCCCGTGTTGTGGTCGCGGAGGTCGAACCAGCGGTAGTCGGTGACGTGGTAGGTGCCGCGAAAGGCGTGGACGGCGCGCACCATCTGGCGCAGCGCGTGGACCTGCTCGGCCTCGGGACGCCCCGGGCCCGTCGGCCAGCCGTTCTCCTCGACGTGGATCGGGACCCCCCGACCCAGCCGGGCGGTCGGCATGAAGCACTTCCGGAGCTCGCTCATCGCGTTCACCATGCCGTCTCGGAACCCGGTCCCGGTCGGGGGCTCGAAGGTCGGAAACACCGTGCCCGGGTACGCGTCGAGGCCCACCCAGTCCACCGAGCGGGCGAACCGCCTGCCGCCGCGGTCGCGCAGGTAGCCCCAGAAGCTCGCCTCGTTCGACGGGTCCGTGCGGTACGCCCAGTTGAACCCGATCTGGAGCTGGCCGAATGCCCGGCGGCGCGCGGTGCGATGCGCCGCCTCGACGCCGCGAATCAGGGCGTCGCGCGCCCCCTCATACGCGCTGTCGGAGGCGTCGGGGGCCACCGGGTAGAAGTTGACCTCGTTGGTCACCTGGAGCCCGACGACGCCCCGGTTCGGGCCGAAGCGGCGGACGACCTCGCGGACGAACCGAGCCCAGGCGCGGATGTGGCCCTCCTCCGTCGCCGTCGGGTGGTAGCGGAGCTGCAGCTCGACCCGGTAGCCGTGGCGGGTGTAGAGCCTGGCCAGGCGCAGGAAGTGCCGGACGCCGCGCTGGCCCTTGGACCAGAAGAAGCGGTTGAGCCGCAGGGTGAACGGCGCGTGAGGGCGCAGCGCCCGAAGCGCCCCGAGCGTCTTGCGGCGATCGAGGGGCACGAGCGGCACCGCGGGCCCCGCCGCCCCGGCCCGGCCCGCGGGATTGACCCCCATCCGAAGCGGCGGAGCCGGGCGGCGCGGAACCCCGCCCGCGCTCACGTCGCCCACGCAGGGTCCGGATCCCTGCGCGGGGGCGGCGGTGGGCGGCGGCAACGAGACCGCCAGCGCCGCCGCGATCGACAGCGTGAGCGCGGTGCGTCCCATAGGTCAGGCGCGAACGGCCTCGATTATGGCCCGGTCGAGGCCATCGAGCGCCGCCAGGCGCTCGGCGCGCTCGCGCCTCAGCCGAGGGACCAGCGCGGCGTACTCGTAGACGCGCTCCGTGCGGGCGTAGAGAAAACGGGGGATCAGCAGAAACCTGTCGCGACCCTCGATCCCGGGCGCCCCCGCGGCGGCGCGATAGCCGAAATCGGGATCGTCCTCCCACTCGATCGTCCCCGTCGCGATCGCGGCCAGGATCGCCTTGACGTGCTCGGCCGTGACCTCGATCGAGCGCTCGGGGTCGGTCCCCCCCACTCTGCCGGCCTTCAGCAGGTAGGCGTCGCGCTCGCCGGCGCGCAGCGCTTCCAGGAGGGCGTTCGCCTCCTCGATGTCACCGGCCCCTCCCGCGCCGCCGAGGGCCGCGAAGGCGGCGGCCTGCGCCGGCCCGAGCGCCGCAACCGCCGGGAGGACCCCGGCGTCGTGCACGAGAACGGCGGCGAAGCGAGTCTCCCCTCGCACGGCCTCGGCCGCTCCGTCGAGCGAGGCGATCGCCGCGCCGCCGTGTTCGCGGACGAGGTCCTCCCACATCGCCCGCGCTGCCCCGACGGCGGTCCCAGTGCCTACTCGGCGGGGGGTGTGCCGCCCTCGATCGCCTCGGGGCTTCGAGGCACGAGGACCGCCCGCTTGAACTCCGCGACCAGGGTCCCGTCCTGCTTGTAGGCACGGGTATGGACTCGGACCACGCCGCGGTCCGGCTTGGACCCCGAGGGCCGCACCTCGAGCACCTCCGACTCGGCGAACAGGGTGTCGCCGTGGTAGACCGGGGCCGGGTGGCTGAGATCGTCCGTCGCCAGGTTGGCGATCGCCTTGCCGGAGACGTCGGCGACGGTCATGCCGAAGACCAGGGAGTAGACGAACGGGCCGACGACGACGTTTCGGCCCTGCTGCGACTGCGACGCGTACACGTCGTTCAGGTGCAGCGGGTGGTGGTTCATGGTCAGCAGGCAGAACAGGTGGTTCTCGGTCTCGGTGACCGTCTTGGCCGGCCAGTGCTTGTAGGTCGCGCCGACCTCGAACTCCTCCAGGTAGCGACCGTAGCGGTGCGCCCCCGACGCCTCGCGGCTGGCCTGGTCGGTGATCAGCTCGTGGGTGTCGGTGTCGCTCATTCGGTTTCGGCTCCCCGTTCGTCGCCTGGAGCGTCGGCAGTATGAACGAGCCTTCGCTCGAGCAGCGCGCCGGCGCCCAGCACGAGCGCGTCGCCGCCGAGCCGGCCCGCGATCTGGACCGACGCCGGAAGCCCCTCCTCGGCCAGGCCGCATGGGACGGCGAGCGCCGGCGCGCCGGTGGCATTGAACGGGTAGGTGAACAGGGTCATGCGGTCGCGCAGCGCGAGGTCGCCGATCCCGGTCGGCGGAGCCACCATCGGCATGGTCGGCGTGAGGAGCAGGTCGACGTCCCTGGTCAGCTCCGCGAACCGCTCGCGGTAGCGCTCCCGGGTCCGAAGCCCCGCCTCGTACTGGGCGTCGGTCACGCGGAGACAGCGGTCGAGCTTCGCCGCGAGGTCCGCTCCGTAGAGGTCGCGGTGCTGGGCGAACATCGCCGCGTGCGTCTCGGCGGTCTCCCGCATTCGCACGTCGGCGATCCCGGGCGGCATCGCCGGAAGCGCGATGTCCCGCCGGCGCTCGAAGACGGCGGCGGCCTCCTCCACTCGCGCGCGAACCAGGGGCTCGGCCTCCGCGATCCACGCGATCCCCACCGTCAGGTCGTCTGGCGAGATCGAGGGGACCGGATCGAGGTCGCCGGCGAGCGAGGCCATCATCCGGGCGCATTCGTCGACCGAGCGGGCCATCGGGCCCACGTGGTCGAAGCTCCGCGCGAGCGGAAAGCAGCCCTCCGTCGACACCAGCCCGTAGCTGGGCTTGAACCCGACCACGCCGCAGCACGCGGCTGGGGCGCGGATCGATCCCGCGGTATCGGAGCCCAGGGCCGCGTCCGCGAGGCCGGCGGCCAGCGCGGCCGCCGATCCGCCGCTCGACCCGCCGGCGACGCGCCCGGGAGCCAGCGGGTTCGGCACCGTCCCGAAGTGGGGGTTCTCCGAGGTCATCCCGAAGGCGAACTCGTGAAGGTTCGCCTTGCCGACGTTCGCGTAGCCGGCGCCCTCGAGGCGCAGGACCACCTCGGCGGTTCGGTCCGGGACGTGATCGGAGAAGATCGGCGAGCCGTACGTGGTCCTGATCCCGGCGGTGTCGAGGATGTCCTTGACCGCCAGCCTGGTGCCCGCGGCGGGCTCCTCGATCCGGGTGATGAAGACGCGATCGAGCCGGGACTCGCCGCTCGCCAACTCAGTGAGCCTTCTTCAGCCTCGCGCGGGCGAGCTGGCGCTCGATCACCGTGGCGAGCAGGCGCTGGATGTCGGGATCGCCGGCGGCCCTGATCCGGCCCGCGTCATACGCCTCCCGCCACTGGACGACGGTCCCCTTCTCGGCGAGCTCGTTGAAGTCGGAGCGCGCCATCGCGAGCTCGAGCCGCGCGTCCTCCGGCTCGCCCTTTGCGATCTGCGGCCCGGGGACCCGCACCCGGTAGACCTGCACATCCCCGCGACCCCGGAGCTCCAGGCGCACCACGAGCTTCAGGCGCCCGAGCGCGGGGACCTCCCGCACCAGGTTCCGGACCGCGACGGCGATCAGCTCAGACGGCCTCGACATCCCTCAGCAGGCCCGGTCGCGGCGGAATCGGAGCTCAGCACCGGGCTGGCCTATACCCGGTTTCGCTCCAGGAGCTTCTTGCCGATCACCATCTTCTGGATCTCGGAGGTGCCCTCGCCGATCAGCAGGAGGGGGGCGTCCCGGTAAATCCGCTCGATCTCGTACTCCTTCGAGTAGCCGTAGCCGCCGTGGATCCTGAGCGCCTCCTCGGCGTTCGCCTTGGCCGCCTCGGAGGCGAACAGCTTCGCCATCCCGGCCTCGAGGTCGGAGCGCTCGCCGGCGTCCTTCATCCGAGCGGCCTTCAGGGTCAGAAGGCGTGCCGCCTCCAACCGCGTGCCCATCTCGGCGAGCTTGAAGGTGATCGCCTGGTGCTGGGCGATCGGCTTTCCGAAGGCCTTCCGCTCCTGGCTGTATCGGAGGGCGAGCTCCATCGCCCGCTGGGCGACGCCCACCCCGCGCGCGGCGACGTTGACCCTGCCGACCTCAAGGGCGTCCATCATCTGGACGAAGCCCTGGCCGATCCCGTCCGGCCCGCCGAGGACACGCTCCTCGGGGACCTTGAAGCCGTCGAAGACGAGCTCGGTGGACTCCACTCCCTTGTAGCCCATCTTCTTGATCTTCGGCGGGATCCTCAGGCCCGGCATCTCGTCCACGCCGGGCTCCTTCTCGCAGATGAAGCAGGTCATCCCCTTGTACGGGGGGTCGGCCTTCGGGTCGGTCTTGACGAGGACGAAGACCACGCCGGAGAGCAGGCCGTTCGTGACCCACATCTTCTGGCCGCTGATCTCCCACTCGCCGTCGACCTGCTTCGCCGTCGACTTGATCCCCTGGACGTCCGAGCCGACCTCCGGCTCCGAGAGGGAGAAGGCCGCCCGGATCTCGCCGGTGGCCATCTTCGGGAGGAAGTACTCCTTCTGCTCGTCCGTCCCGAACTTCATCAGCAGGTACGAGCCGATGAAGTGGGTGTTGACCACCCCCGAGATCGAGATCCAGCCGCGCGAGAGCTCCTCGACGATCATCGCGTAAGTGGTGAGGTCGAGACCCATCCCGCCGTGCTCTTCGGGGATCGTCACCCCGAACAGCCCCAGCTCCTTCATCTGCTCGACGATCGGGTCGGGGAACTTGTCCTCGTGGTCGTATTCCTCGGCGACGGGGATGATCTCGTTGTCGGCGAACTGGCGCACCATCTCGGTGATCGCCTTCTGCTCGTCGGTCTTCTCCAGGTAGGTGTCGGCGGCTACTGCCATGGCTCCTTCCGCTCGGTATGCGGCCGGCGAAGGATAATCGGAGCCCATGTCCGCCGACGCCGTGCGCATCGTGGAGCAGATCCAGGAGGCCCTGGGCATGGC
>DATGAF010000047.1:0-21027 GCA_035313645.1 Solirubrobacterales bacterium | reverse complement strand
GCCCTCCGGGGGGACGCGAGGAGACCGCGGTTAGATGATCGTCGGCGGCCGGCCGTTTCTCGCCAGCGTCCGAAACCGGCTCGCGGTGCTGATCTTCGTGATCACCGCGGCGGCGGTCGGGTTCATCTACCTCTACGTCGTGCCGCAGCTCAGCTCCAACCTCACCGCGCAGAAGCTCCAGCGACTCGAGCAGGTGGGGGCGGCCGAGGGCGTTCGGCTCGACGCCGCGCTGCGGCGAGGCGATCCGCGGAGCCGAATCCGGACCCTCGTCCGGCAGTCCGCGCAGCGGGCCGACGCCCGAGTGACCCTGCTCGACGTGCGCAGGGGACCGGGCGGACCGCAGCCAGGGCTCGTCGTCGCCGATTCGCAGGTCGAGCGCCCGGCCGTGGTGCCTAGCTACCCGCCGGCCGCCACGGCCGCGGCCAGCGGGCTGATCTCATCGAGCGTCGAGCGCATCGCCGGGGCTCGCACCGGCGAGACTGCGGTCCCGCTCCCCGCCGGGAAGAGACCTCGCTGGGTCGCCGTTCTCTCGGCGCCCCTCGGGGAGGTGGACGACAACGTCGCGCTGATCAGGCGCCAGATCCTGATCGCCGGAGGGATCGCGCTGCTGGCCGCCCTGGCCGCGGGATGGCTCGCGGCGCGAGCGCACGCGAAGCGGCTGGGACGCCTCGAGGCTGCGGCTCAGAAGGTCGCCGAGGGCGACTTCTCGACGCCGATTCCAGATGAGGGCGTGGATGAGGTCGGCCAGCTCGCGAGCACCTTCAACGAGATGCAGCAGCGGCTCGCGCGCCTTGACAGCGCCCGGCGCGAGTTCATCGCCAACGCCTCGCACGAGCTGCGGACGCCGATCTTCTCCCTGGGCGGGTTCGTGGAGCTCCTCGACGAGGAGGAGCCCGACCCGGCGGTGCGCGCCGAGTTCGTGCGGACGATGCGCGAGCAGGTCGCCCGCCTGACGAAGCTGACCGCCGACCTGCTCGACCTCTCGAAGCTGGACTCAGACGCAATGGAGATCAGCGCCGAGCGGGTCGACCTACGGCAGCTCGCGGAGCGCGTCGCGGAGGAGTTCGGCCCGGCCGCCAAGCGCCACCGATCGCCGATCACGGTCGACGGCGGCGCGCGGGGGCTCGCTTTGGCCGACGAGGACCGGGTAGCTCAGATCATGCGTATCCTCCTCGACAACGCGCTGACCCACACTCCGGAGGGAACCTCGATCACGATCCAAGCCCAGCGCTCCGACGGGGCCACCAACCTCATCGTCAGGGACGACGGGCCCGGAATCGACGCGCACGAGCGGCCCAGGGTCTTCGATCGCTTCTATACCGGCGACCGCGTCTCGGGCTCCGGCCTCGGCTTGGCGATCGCCCACGAGCTGGCGCTGCGGATGGACGGCGAGATCGGGCTGAGCTCGCACCGCGGCTGCACCGAGTTCACGCTCCGGCTCCCGGCGGCAGCCGAGGGGGTGCGACCATGAGCGGGCGGGGAGCGGCGATCGCCGCCCTGATCGCCGCAGCGGCACTCGGCGTCGGCGCCTGCGGCGGCGGCTCGGGCGATTCCGGGTCGGTGACGACGGTCGCCTCGTCGAACGCACCCGGTAGCGCGACCGTCTCCCACAGCGGCGGCGACGCGTTCGACCCGGAGGCCGTCTACCACCAGGCGGCGCCGGGCGTGGTGACGATCCTCTCGATCTTCTCCGGCGGCGGGCTGCCGAGCCTGCTGGGCGGCAATGGGGGCGCCGCGGCGCAGGGATCCGGGCTCGTGATCTCCGACGGTGGCGAGATCGCCACCAACGCCCACGTGGTCACCGACGCAACCGGCCCCAGCAACGGGCCGATTCACGAGGCCAAAGAGGTCTTCGTCCAGTTCGCCGACCGCAACCAGGTCCCCGCCCACATCGTCGGCTTCGACCCGAACGCCGACGTGGCGCTGCTCACGGTCGATCCGAACGGCCTCGACCTCAGCCCGCTGCGGCTCGCCACGAACGAGGCCGTCCAGGTTGGACAGCCGGTCGCGGCGATCGGCAGCCCGTTCGGTGAGGACCAGTCGCTGTCGGTCGGGGTGGTCTCCGCCACCGATCGATCGATCGAGTCGCTGACCCGGTTCCAGATCGAGGGCGCGATCCAGACCGACGCCTCGATCAACCCGGGCAACTCCGGCGGGCCGATGTTGGACGCGAACGGAAACGTGATCGGGATCAACCAGCAGATCAACACGACGTCGGGCGGCAATGAGGGGGTCGGCTTCGCGGTCCCGATCGGCCTCGCGGCGCACGCGCTCGACCAGCTTCGCGCCAACGGCAGCGTGAAGTACGCATACATCGGCGTCACGACCCAGTCGCTCTATCCGCAGCTCGCGGATCGGCTGAACCTGCCGACGGACACGGGCGCCCTGGTCGCCAAGGTGATCCCAGGGGGGCCCGCGGACGACGCGGGCCTGCGCGGCTCCGACCAGAAGATCCGGTTCCAGGGGCAGCAGGTCGACGCCGGCGGTGACGTGATCGTCGCGATCGACGGGCACAAGATCGTCACCGAGAACGACCTCCCGGAGATCATCGCCCGCTACCAGCCCGGCGACACCGTGACCGTCCAGATCATCCGCGACGGCCACACCCAGAACCTGGACGTGAAGCTGGGCGAGCGCCCGGCGAGCGGCGGTTAGCGGAGTCGATATGGCACGAGGGCACGCGCCCCACCGGGTGGCGCTCGAGCTCGCGGCGGCGATTCGCGAGCACGTCGCGCCCCACCTCGGAGGCCACGCCGGCAGAGCCCATGCCGGCGCGGGCGAGGGAGGCGACATCACCTTCGCGATCGACGAGCGCGCCGAGGCGTTCATGGAGGAGTTCCTCGCCGACCGCGCCCCCGAGCTCGCCTTCTACTCCGAGGACAGGGGCCTCGTCTCGCCCGATGGAGGCGCCGAGTGGGTGATGATCGTCGACCCGATCGACGGAACCCGCCCGGCGATGGCGGGGTTCGAGGGCGCCTGCGTGTCCGTGGCCGCCGCCCCGCTGGGCGACGGCGATCCCCGCGTCGGCGACGTCGAGACCGGGTGCGTGATCGAGATCAAGTCGGGGGCCTCGTTCGTCGCGGGGCGCGGCGAGGGCGTGGACCCCCGCCCCTCGCTGTCGGCGAACCGGGACCTCTCGCGGATGTTCTGGGCCTACGGGCTTCGCGGCCGCCCGGTGCGGGCCATCGCCGAGGTGGTCGGCGAGCTGATCGACTCCTCCTCGGTGGGCGGGGGCACCTTCGACCTCGGCTCGGCGACCTTCGACATGACCCGGATCGTCACGGGGCAGCTCGACGCGTACATCGAGCCGGGCCCGCGAATCGTCGCAGACGTGCCGGGGATGCGCGCGGAGTTCGAGCGGGTCGGCGGTGGGGTCGTCCTCAACAACTCGCCGTACGACCTCGCGGCCGCGGCGCTGATCCTCGAGGAGGCCGGCGCGGTGGTCACCGACGCCTACGGCGAGTCGCTGGACCGCCGCCCGCTCCTCGGGTCGGGACCCGAGTACCAGCTCTCCTGCGTCGCGGCCGCGAACCCGGACCTCCACGGATCGATCGTCCGCGAGCTCGATACCGGGGTCGAACGGCTGCGCCAAAAAGTAGGCTGACGCGGCATGCTCCAGGATGTCGGCCTCGGCGACCGCTCACTCGCCGACTACACCCACCTCGTCGGTCGCGGCCTGGTCGAGGAGATCCGCCAGCGTGCGGAGCCGCTGGCCGGCAAGCGGATCCTCAACGTCAGCGCGACCGCCTTCGGCGGCGGAGTATCGGAGATCCTCTATGCGATCGTTCCGCTCATGCGGGACGTGGGCCTCGACGTCCACTGGCGGGTGATCCTGGGGAGGGAGGAGTTCTTCAACGTCACCAAGCTGATGCACAACTCCCTCCAGGGCGACGACCAGGGGATCTCGGATCAGCAGTGGGAGGTGTTCGAGGCCTACAACGCCATGAACGCCCAGGGGCTCGACGACGATTGGGACGCGATCGTGGTCCACGACCCGCAGCCCGCGGCGTTGCGCGCCAACGCGCCGGACCGGGCGAGGAACTGGGTCTGGCGCTGCCACATCGACCTCTCGACCCCGAACCAGGACACCCTGGGCCGGCTCATGCCGCTGCTCCGCGAGTACGACGAGACGGTGTACCACCTCGAGCGGTACGTTCCCGCGGGCCTCGACGGTCGGGTCTCGATCATCCCCCCCGCGATCGACCCGCTGTCACCGAAGAACATGGCGCTGTCCCCCGAGGACGCCGCGTTCGTCTGCCAGCAGTTCGGGATCGACGTCGAGCGACCGCTGATCTGCCAGGTCTCGCGGTTCGACCCGTGGAAGGACCCGATCGGGGTGATCGACGCCTTTCGCCTGGTGCGCGAGGAGATGCCCGAGGTGCAGCTCGCCCTGGTCGGCTCGATGGCCACCGACGATCCCGAGGGGTGGGAGTTCTTCCACCGCACCTTCAGCTACGCGGACGGCGATCCGGACATCAAGATCCTCAACAACCTGAACAACGTCGGCGCGATCGAGGTCAACGCCTTTCAGTCGCAGGCCGACGTGGTGATCCAGAAGTCGCTTCGGGAGGGATTCGGGCTGACTGTGACCGAGGCGATGTGGAAGGTGCGGCCCGTCGTCGCCGGCAACGTCGGCGGGATCCCGCTTCAGATCGCCGAGGGCGAGACCGGCTACCTCATCGACTCGGTCGAGCAGGCTGCGGAGCGGTGTGTCGAGATCCTGCGCGACCCGGGGCTCGGCCGGCGCCTCGGGCGGACGGCCAAGGAGCGCGCCCGCGAGCTGTTCCTGACCCCGCGCCTCCTTCGCGACTGGCTTCGGCTGTTCGAGGAGCTCGATCTCTGAGATGGCCGAGGGGCTCGTCATCGTCTCGAATCGCGGCCCCGCCGAGTTCCGGCTGACCGATCGGGGGGAGCGGACGGTTCAGCGCGGGGGCGGCGGACTGGTCACCGCGCTGAGCGGGCTGGTCGCCGTCCGAGGGGCGCTGTGGATCGCCTCCGCGATGACCGAGGAGGACGTGGTCGTCGCCCGCGAGTCGGGCGGGCGGCCGGTGATCCAGGAGCTCGACGGGGTCACCTACGAGGTGCTGCTCGTCGAGAGCGACCCGATCGCCTACGACCGCTTCTACAACGTGATCGCCAACCCGATCCTCTGGTTCATCCAGCACTACCTCTGGGACCTCTCCAACGCGCCGGACATCCGCCGCGAGGAGGCCGAGGCGTGGGACCTCGGCTACAAGGCCGTCAACGAGGACATCGCCCGCGCAGTGGTCGCGGCGATCGAGGACAACCCCGAGCCGTGCGTGATGCTCCACGACTACCACCTCTACACCTGTCCGGCGCAGATCCGGGCCGCGAGGCCCGACGCGTTCATCCACCACTTCGTCCACATCCCATGGTCGCAGCCGGACAGCTGGCGGATCCTTCCCGGGCGGATGCGGGAGGAGCTCTTCCGCGGCCTGCTCGCAAACGACATCATCGGCTTTCACACCACCGCCTACTGCCGCAACTTCCTTCACTGCTGTCACGAGCTGATGGAGCTCGAGGTCGACTACGAGCGGGGCGCGGTCCTCCAATCGGGGCGCGAGACCTGGGTCCGCGCCTATCCGCTTGGGATCGACGCCGGTCGGCTCGACCGGGCGGCCGCCTCGGAGGAGGTCGCCGAGTACGAGCGCGAGATCGTGCGGCGCCGCCGCGACCATCTGATCATCCGCGTCGACCGCGCCGACCTGTCGAAGAACGTCCTGCGCGGGTTCACGGCCTTCGACACCTTCCTCCAGCAGCACCCGGAGTTTCGCGAGCGGGTCACGTTCATCGCCCACCTCCAGCCGTCGCGAACGGACGTCCCGGAGTACGCGGAGTACCTGGAGCGGATCGAGGCGCTGGTGGCTGTCGTCAACCACCGGCACGGGACCACCGACTGGATGCCCATCGACCTGCGCATCTACGAGAACTTTCCGGAAGCCGTCGCCCGCTACAAGCAGTTCGACCTGCTGATCGTCAACTCGCTCTTCGACGGCATGAACCTGGTCGCCAAGGAGGCGCCCGCCGTGAACACCAAGGACGGGGTGGTGATGCTGTCCGAGAACACGGGCGCGCACGAGGAGCTCGGCGACTGCACGCTGTCGGTGAACCCGTTCGACATCCAGGAGCAGGCAGACACGATGTACCGCGCGCTGACCATGGGGCTCGAGGAGCGTGCGCTGCGGGCCGAGCGGCTGCGCGAGATCGTCCGCGAGCGCGACCCGGGCGTCTGGATCGACGAGCAGTTCGAGGACATCCGCGAGAAGCGCGCGGCGGGCGCCACAGCGCCCAGCTAGCCGACCACCGTCGCGCGCGCCACCCGCGACCTCCCCGCGACTCCGCTAGCCGACCACCGTCGCGCGGGCCACCCGCGATCTCCCCGCCTCGTACGGATAACCGTCCTGCTTCGGCACCACGGCGCGGAACGCGTAGGTTTGGCGGCCGCTGGTGGCGTGGAAGCGGTAGCGCGCCCGATAGACGCCCATCGTCCCGGTGAGGCCGCCGCGCAGCTCCAGCCATCGCCTGCCCGAGCGGACCTGGATCCGGGCCCTGCGATGGCCCCGCTCCGGGCCGGGGAGGCGGACCTCGAAGCGCACCCGGTTGCCGTTGCGGATCCGATGCGCGGGGCGCAGCCGAAGCCGCGGCCGCGCCCGGACTCGGAGGTCGAGGTGGCGCTCCACCGCGCGGGTGCGATCGGGCCAGTAGGCCACCCGCACCTCGCGGCTGGGCCCGTGGGGAAGCCGGGCCTGGAAGCGTCCGCTCTCGCCGGTCACCGGCGTGGCGGCGATGCGCTCGGCGCGGCCGTCGAGCCTCACCCGGGTCCCGACGCAGACGCGGGCGCCCGCGACGCCCCCTCCCGCCTCGTCCAGAAGCTGCCCGGCGAGCAGCACGCCGCCGCGGTCCTTCCCCCGCAGGCGGACCTGAATCTCCGAGCCCTCGGACACATCGGAGATCGGGCAGAGGTTGTCCACCCTGACGTCTCTTTCGGCGCAGGCCCGGTTGGCCGCCGTGGTCGCCGCCCAGTCGGTGGCGCAGACGCGAACCTCGTTCGGGCCCTGCCGAAACGGGGGCGAGGCCGTCGCGGCCGCGAAGCTCGCGGCGGCCCGCGGCGGGCAGGGGCGAAGCCGGAGCGCGACCGCGCCGGCAAGGCGGCACGGGAGCGTGTGGGCGGTCAGCGGATCGCCATTGACCTCGAGCAGGAAGCGGCGCACCCCGGCCCCGGCGTCGGCGGCGGACGCGGCCACCGTCTGCACCCCGCGCCTCGCGCCGGCTTCGAGCAGTGAGCCGTCGAGCGCGAGCGCGGGCGCCCCGGGATCGACCAGGGTGGCGGCAAGCCGCTTCACCGCGATCTCCGCGCCTCGGCCCCGCCCGCAGCCCGTGGCCCGCCCGCATCGAAGGCGGGCCGAGAACGCTTCGGCCGGCGGACCGGACCACCGATGGCGCCCCGAGCGCCCGCTCGGCGAGGCGAACGGGCTCCAGGTGCCGCCGAGACCCTCGGTGAGGAGCTCCGGGACGTGGCCCCCATCGGGGCGCCCGGCGGCGGTCACGGCGAGGCCCGCGATCGTCGAGCCGCTCGGCGCCCGCACCGTCCACGCGCCCCAGGCCCCGTCCCGCGTCGCCTCGGAGTCGTGCCGGACCGAGAGGCCCTCGCCGCCGACCCCGCAGTCCGCCTCGGCACGGTAGTGGGGGGAGCTGCGCTCGAACGACGCGTCCGCGTGCCAGGCGCCAAGATCCGGGTTGCAGATCGCGACCCGGTAGGCGCCGCCGCGTGCGGGCGCGGCCGCGACGAGCGATGCGCAGGCCACGGCCGCGAGGGCGGTAAGGGCCCGAATCCTGGTCGTCCTGGGTGCCCGCATCGAATGCCTCCCTTCGCCCGCGCTCAATGCTCGAACCCGAACTCGGCCGGGCGGCGCGGCGGCGGGCTGGGAGCCGGCGAGGACGGCGTCCGCGCGGCGGGCGGTGGAGGAGGAGACGGTGGAGGATGCGGGGAGGGCGCGGCCTGCGCCGATGGGGCCGGCGGGGGCGGTGAAGGGGCGGCTGGCGCAGACGGCGCCGAGATCGGCTGCGCGGCCAACGCGGGACGCGCGTGCTTAGGGTGCCGTTCGGCCGTGGGACGCGCCGCGTCCTTCGGGTGCGGCTTCGAGCGGCGGCGGTCTCGGTGGCGCTCGAGCTTCGTCGACCGATGAGCCTTGGCCGCCCGGCGGCGGTGGGTGTCCCGGGCTTGGGGCGCCGGCGCCGCGGCCCGCGGGGCGGGGGCGACGAGCCCGACGTCGGGGTCCAGCGGGGGCGGCTCGGGCCGCCGGAGGAGACCCGGCAGCGCGACCGCCAGGGCCGCGCATCCGATCACCCCGACCACCACCCGGGCGACGTTCCGCCACCGAATCCGCGAGCGAACGCGCATGCCCTCGAACAACCCCGCGGGCACGGACGCCGCCCCGTCCCACGCGGGCGGGATTCGATCGGCCGCTATAGTCGTCCGCCGCCGTGGCGACCGCGACGACACGCGAATACGAGCTGGTCCTGATGCTCGACCCGGAGATCCCGGACGAGCGCCGGGAGCAGATCGCCTCGGAGGCCCGCAAGCGGATCGAGTCCGACGGGAACCTCAAGCACGACACCTCCTGGGGCATGAGAAAGCTCGCCTACGAGATCCGGCAGCGGACCGAGGCCGATTACCGTCTTTTTCGCTTCGAGACCGGCGGAGGCCTCCTCGACGACCTGAACCACAACCTTCGGATCGCCGACGGGGTGCTGCGGTTCCGGATCTTCAAGGTCGATCCCGGATTGCCGGCGATCGTGCCCCCCCCGCCGCTCTCGTTGTCGTCCTCCCAGGGCCGCGGCCAGCGCCGGGACTCCCGGCAGGGTGGGCGCGAGGCGCGGGGCGAGCGGGCAGAGCGGCCGCGGTCCCAGGCCGCGCCCGCCGCGGGCCAGGCCCCGGAGCCACCCGCCGAATCAAGCCCGGAGCCACCCGCCGAATCAAGCCCGGAGCCACCCGCCGAATCAAGCCCGGAGCCACCCGCCGAATCAAGCCCGGAGCCGCCGCCCGAGCAGGCCGAGGCCGGCGAGGCCGGCGGTGCACCAGAGCCCGAGCAAGCCTCCTGACCCCATTCGGCCGGGAAAGCCGCTCGTTGCGCGTTCGTCCCCCGCAGGGGGAGAGAACACGCCGCTTCCATCCTTAGACTGAGGATCGATCAAACGAGCAGAGGAGTGCTGAGCGAATGGCCGCCACGAACCTGAACCGCGTCGTCATCACCGGGAACCTGACCCGCGATCCCGAGCTGCGGAGCCTGCCGAGCGGGACGTCGGTGTGCAAGCTTCGGGTGGCTGTCAACAGCCGGCGCAAGGACCAGAACGGCGAATGGGTGGACAAGCCCAACTACTTCGACGTCACGGTCTGGGGAGCGCAGGGCGAGAACTGCGCCACCTATCTCTCCAAGGGCCGGCCGGTGGCGGTCGACGGCCGCCTCGACTGGCGCGAGTGGGATGCTCAGGACGGATCGAAGCGACAGAGCGTGGAGATAGTCGCCGACTCCGTCCAGTTCCTCGGCTCGCGTACCGATCAGGGCGGCAACGGCGTCACGCCCCGCTCCGACGTCCCCGCCGACACCTCGGACTTCGAGGACGCCGAGCCGGCGGGCGTCGGCTCCAAGGACGACGACATCCCCTTCTAGGGTCAGGCGACACCGCACCGCCTGGGGGCAGGGGGTTCGCGGCTCCCGGCTATCATCCGCGCTCTCGCGCCGCCCGTCGTGCCTGGGCTGCGCCGTGATGAGAGCCATGGATTCGTTTGCGGACATTCGGGAGAGCGCCTGATGGCGCGCGGGCGCCGGGCGCCGGTCGGCGGCCCGGGAGGGCCCGGCGGCGGTCGTCGACGGCCGCGCGGAGCCGACCGCTTTCGGCCGCGCAAGTACACCCGGATCAACGTCGAGCAGATCGACTACAAGGACCTCGGCACGCTTCGCCGGTTCATCTCCGATCGCGGCAAGGTGCGCTCGCGGCGCGTCACCGGGCTGTCGCGACGCCACCAGAAGCAGCTCGCGCTGGCGGTGAAGCGCGCGCGAGAGATCGCGCTCCTGCCGTACGTCGGCGAGCGCTAGGCGTTCGCCGTGGCGCAGGCGATCCTCCTCAAGGACGTCGAGAACCTCGGCACGGCCGGGGAGGCGATCGACGTCTCCCCCGGCTACCTTCGCAACTACCTCCTCCCTCGAAAGCTCGCCCAGCCGGCGACGGCCGGGGCGCTCGAGGAGGCTCGCCGGCGCCGTGAGGCCGCCGAGCAGCGGGAGCGCGAGGCCGCCGAGCGCGCCGGCGAGACGGCGGCGCTCCTCTCGAAGACCGTGCTGACGATCCAGCACCGGGCCGGTGAGGACGGAAAGCTCTACGGCTCGGTGACCTCGAAGGAGATCGCCGAGGCGATCGCCGAGGCGCGGGGACTGCGGATCGACCGCAAGAAGATCCGGCTCGACGACCCCATCCGCGAGGTGGGCACCTACATGGTTGAGGTCGAGCTCGGCGGCGGCGCGGCGGCGCGAATCAAGACGATCGTCGCTGAGGAGAAGTAACTCTCCGCAAAACCGGAGATCCGGGCTCGCGGTCGACCCGCGCCTGTGATTTGCTCGCCGCGGGGTCGTTGAGGGGCGAGATCCGCCGCCGCGGGGCCTCTAATAGAGGGAGCCGATGAGCTCCCTCTCCTCGAATCAGATGGCCACCGCCGAGACCCACGTCCCGCCGCAGAACCTCGACGCGGAGGCCTCGGTGCTCGGCGCGATGATGGTCTCCGACGGGGCGATCGCCCCGGTGATCCTCGACGTTCGCCTCCACGCCGAGGACTTCTACCGCGAGCGCCACCGGATCGTCTATCGCGCGATCACGAACCTCTACGAGCAGGCCGAGCCGGTCGACGCCCTGACCGTCTCCGAGTACCTCGTCCAACACGGCGAGCTCGCCGAGGCCGGCGGCAAGGAGGCCGTCTCGGAGCTCGCCTCGACCGTGCCCGTCCCGGGCAACGCCCGCCACTACGCGCAGATCGTCAAGCAGAACTCCCTCCTTCGGCGCCTGCTTGCGACCTCGCAGCAGATCCAGAAGTCCGTCCACGAGCGCGAGGGGGCCCCGGACCAGCTGGTCGAGCGGGCCGAGAGCCTGCTGTTCAAGGTCGCCCACGAGGAGCGCGCGAGCGACTTTCGCCGGGTCGCCGAGGTGCTCGGGGACGAGATCGACCGCCTCGAGGCGCTCGCCAAGGGAGATCAGGAGCTCACCGGCACCCCGTCCGGATTTCGCGACCTCGATTCGAAGCTCGGTGGCTTTCAGCCCGGGAACCTGATCGTGATCGCCGCCCGGCCCTCGCTGGGAAAGTCTGCCCTGGTCTGCAACATCGCCGAGAACGTCGCCTCCAAGCGCGGCAAGCCGGTCGCATTCTTCTCGCTCGAGATGTCAGAGGCCGAGCTCGCGCACCGCTTCATCGCCTGCCGGGCACGGATCCCGAACGACAAGCTGCGCAAGGGGAACGTCGCCACCCGCGACTGGCCCCGCGTGGTCCGCGCGTGCAACGAGCTCGAGCAGGCGCCCCTGTGGCTCGACGACTCCTCCGACCTCAGCCTGCTCGAGCTTCGGGCCAAGGCCCGGCGCCTGGCGGCGAGCGAGGGCGGCCTCGGCCTCGTGATCGTCGACTACCTCCAGCTGATGCGCGCCGAGGACCCGCGCGCGAACCGGGTCGAGCAGGTGAGCCAGTTCAGCCGGGGCCTGAAGATCCTCGCGCGCGAGCTCGACGTCCCGGTGATCGGGATCTCCCAGCTCTCGCGCGCCCCCGAGCAGCGCCCCGGGGGGCGGCCGATGCTCTCCGACCTGCGCGAGTCGGGGGGGATCGAACAGGACGCCGACGTCGTCATCTTCATCTACCGCGCCTCCAAGTACGACGAGGAGGCCGACCCGAGCGAGGCCGACCTGATCGTCGCCAAGCACCGGAACGGCCCCACCGGCGACGTCCCGGTGGTCTTCCTGGAGCAGTACCCGAGGTTCGTCGACCGCGCCGGGGGCGGCGAGCGCCCGATGGAGCAGCGGCCGGGCGAGGGCCCGCCGCTGATCGACCTCGCGGAGGAGGCGTGAGACCGAAGCCGAGATCCATTCGGCTGGCGGCCGCCGACGCGGCGGCCGAGCGCGTCTGTCCGCTCGGGGTGTGCGACGGGTCGGGATGGGTCCTGGGCCCGGAGGACGTCGCCAGGCCGTGCGAGTGCCGCGAGCGCCAGATGGCGCGCCGGCGGGCGCGGGGCGTCGCCTCGGCGATCCCCCGCAAGTACCGAGGCGTCGGCCTCGATCGCCCGCCGGTCTCCGACATGGCGCGCGATCCCGCCCGCGCCCCGGTCTACAAGGCGATCCGAGACTACGCCGAGCACATCGACGAGCGCCTCGACGAGGGTCAGGGGCTCTGGCTGATGGGCGACGTCGGGACCGGGAAGACGACGCTGGCCATGCTCGTCTCGAAGGCCGCGGTCGAGGCGGAGCGGACGGTCGCGATCTACTCCCTTCCGCGCCTTCTGGCGCGGATCCGCCGCACCTACGACGCCGAGGCCGGCGAGCAGTCCTATCTCGACTTCTTCGGGCGGCTGACCTCGGTTGACCTGCTTCACATCGACGATCTCGGCTCCGAGAAGCGCAGCGACTGGGTACTGGAGCAGCTCTACGCGATCGTCAACGAGCGCTACGAGGCCCAGCGCTCGATCGTCGTCACGACCAACCTCGACCAGGCCGCGCTCGAGGAGCAGATCGGCCCGCGCACGGTCTCGCGCCTGGTCGAGATCTGCGACGACCCGCTGCCGCTGTTCGGGGACGACCTGCGCTATCGCGTCGCCTGAGCGGCGGGGCTTCGAATACGCTGAAAAACCCCCTCAGCCGATAGGAGTGAGCATGCAGGCCAGCGTTCGCAAGTACAAGATCGATCCGGCCCAGATGGACGAGGTGGCGCGGCGGGTCGAGGAGAAGTTCGTCTCGCGGGTCTCGCAGTTGCCGGGGTTCGGCGCCTACCACTTCGTCGAAGTGGGCAACGGGATCCTGATCACGGTGACGGTCTGCGACGACCCCGAAGCGGTCGCCCAGTCGGCCGACCTCGCGGCGGAGTTCGTTGGCGACGAGCTCTCCGACGTCGAGATCGAGCGCGTCGAGGCCGCGACCGGCGAGGTCACGGTCAGCCGGACCGCCTGAGCGCGCGATTCGGCGGGGTTTGATCCGCGCCCGTCCCGGGCGCGCTCCATAATGCCGTCTCGGCCATGCCCGGAATCGTGATCGTCGGCGCCCAGTGGGGCGATGAGGGGAAGGGAAAGCTCACCGACCTGCTCGCTGAGCGGGCCGACGTCGTGGTGCGCTTTCAGGGCGGAAACAACGCGGGCCACACGATCGTCCGCGACGGCGAGCAGTTCAAGTTCCACCTGATCCCCTCGGGGATCCTCTACCCGGGGAAGACCTGCGTGATCGGCAACGGGGTGGTGATCGACCCCGCCGTCCTGATCGACGAGCTCGAGGGCCTGCGGCGCCGCGGAGTCGACCCGAGCGGCCTCCGGATCTCGGCGAACGCGCACCTGATCATGCCCTACCACGTGATGCTCGACACCGCCGGCGAGGCGAAGCTCGGAAAGCTCGAGATCGGGACCACCAAGCGCGGGATCGGCCCCTGCTACGCGGACAAGGCGGCCCGCCTGGGGATCCGCGTCCAGGACCTCCTCGACGCGAAGATCCTTCGCAAGAAGATCATGGCGGCGCTCGAGCCGAAGCAGCAGATGCTGCGCCCCTTCGCCCGGGATCCCCGGCTCGACCTGCACGCGATGACCGAGGAGTACCTCCGCTACGGGCACCGCCTCGAGCCGTTCATCGCCGACACCGCACACCTCTGCTGGGAGGCGCTCGACGCCGGGCGCACGGTGATCTTCGAGGGGGCGCAGGGGACCCTCCTCGACCTCGACCACGGCACCTATCCGTTCGTCACCTCCTCCAACCCGATCGCCGGCGCCGCTTGCGTCGGGGCGGGGGTCGGCCCCGCCGACATCGACGAGGTCTGGGGCGTGGCGAAGGCGTACACCACCAGGGTCGGGGCGGGCCCCTTCCCGACCGAGCTCGACGACGAGCTCGGCGCCCACATCCGCGAGCGCGGGGGCGAGCGCGGCACGACCACCGGCCGCGACCGGCGAACGGGCTGGCTCGACCTGGTCGCGCTTCGCTACGCGGTGCGCATCAACCGGCTCTCGGCGCTGGCGATCACCAAGCTCGACGTCCTCGCGGGAATCGATCCGCTGCGGGTCGCGGTCCGCTATCGCTCGAGCGAGGGAGCGCTCCTCGACGAGCTTCCCTACCACCAGTCGGTCCTCCACGCGGCCGAGGCCCGCTACGAGGAGCTGCCCGGGTTCGACGCCGAGATCGGCGACTGCCGAAGCGAGGCCGACCTGCCGTCCGAGGCGCGCGACTACCTCGACTTCGTCTCCGAGCACGCCGGCGTTCCGATTCGGCTCGTCGGAGTCGGCCCGGGCCGCGACCAGGTGATCTGGATCGGCGAGCCCGAACGGCACCTGCGCGCTGCGTAGCCGCTGGACGACTCCTGCCCCCCAAATAGACTCCCGCGCCATGTTCGAGAAGGTCCTGGTCGCGAACCGGGGCGAGATCGCGATCCGCGTGATGCGGACGCTGAAGGAGATGGGGATCGCCTCGATCGGGGTCTACTCCGAGGCCGACCGCGAGGCCCCCCACGTCCACGAGGCCGACGAGGCCCACCTGCTCGGGCCGGCGGTGCCCGCCGAGAGCTACCTGAACGTCGAGAGGCTCCTCGACACGGCGAAGAAGGCGGACGCCGAGGCCGTCCACCCGGGCTACGGCTTCCTGGCCGAGAACGCGGACTTCGCGAAGGCGTGCGACGAGGCGGGGCTGGCCTTCATCGGCCCTCCGGCCGGCGCCATCGAGGCGATGGGGTCGAAGACGCGCGCCCGCGAGCTGATGTCCGAGGCTGGGGTCCCGATCGTCCCGGGCACGACTTCTCCAGTCGAGAGCGTCGCGGCGGCGAAGAAGGCGGCGAAGGAGATCGGCTACCCGGTCGCCTGCAAGGCGGCCGGGGGAGGAGGCGGCAAGGGGTTTCGCGTCGCCGCCTCCGAGGACGAGCTCAAGGACGCCTTCGAGGGAGCCGCGCGAGAGGGCGAGAAGTTCTTCTCCGACCCCACCGTCTACCTCGAGTGGTACCTGGAGGATCCCAGGCACGTGGAGGTCCAGGTGCTGGCCGACTCGCACGGCACGGTGATCCACCTCGGCGAGCGCGATTGCTCCATCCAGCGCCGCCACCAGAAGCTGATCGAGGAGGCGCCCGCCCCGCACGTCGACGAGGAGATGCGCGAGCGGATCGGGAAGATCGCAACCGACGCCGCGGCGGCCGTCGGCTACCGCTCGGCGGGGACGGTCGAGGGGCTCCAGGCGGGCGAGGACTACTTCTTCCTCGAGATGAACACTCGGGTGCAGGTCGAGCACTGCGTGACGGAGATGGTCACCGGGATCGACATCGTCCGCGAGCAGGTCCTGATCGCCGCGGGGGAGGAGCTGTCGGTGAGACAGGAGGACGTCGAGCTGCGCGGCCACGCGATCGAGTGCCGGATCAACGCCGAGGCCGCCCACAAGAACTTCGCCCCGGCGCCGGGGCGGATCGCCTCCTACAGCGAGCCAGCCGGCCCGGGCGTGCGAGTCGACTCCGGCGTCAAGCCGGGCTCCGAGGTGACCCCCCTATACGACCCGATGATCTCGAAGCTGATCGTCTGGGACGTCGACCGCGAGCGCGCGACCGCGCGGATGCTGCGGGCGCTGGGCGAGTACCAGATCGGCGGGCTCGTCACGCTGATCCCCTTCCACGAGGCGATCCTCGCCACCGAGCAATGGCGAGACGCCGAGACCTGCCGCGACCTGATCGGCGACCCCAAGTGGCTGAACTCGCTCGCGCCCCAGGAGCCCGCGCAGGAGGCCGGCGACGGCGCCGAGGAGGAGGAGACGGTGGAGCGCACGTATCAGGTGGAGGTCGACGGGCGCCTTCACCACGTGAAGGTGATCGGCGCCGCGACGGCCGCCGCCGCGGACCCGGCCACCCCGGCGGCCGGCCCGCGGCGCCCACCGCGGCGAGAGCGCGCGGCCGGCGGCGCGGCGGGCGGTGCCACGGACACGCTCGTCTCGCCGATCCAGGGCACCGTCCTCAAGGTGCCGGTGAGCGAGGGAGACGAGGTCGACGAGGGCGCGCTGGTCTGCGTGATCGAGGCGATGAAGATGGAGAATGAGATCACCGCCCACCGCGCCGGCAAGGTGACCGAGCTCAGCGTCGCCGAGGGCGGGTCGATCGCAGCCGGCGACGTGGTCGCCAAGATCGAATGAGCGCCGCGCCGTGGCGCGGGCCGGGGCCCGGGCGCCCGGAGCTGCCGCTGCCGCCCGCCCGCATGCCGCTTCGCCGCGGCGGGACGTGGCGGAAGCGATGGCGGTACGTGGGGGCGTTCTGCGACGAGCTCCTCGTCTGCGCGGCGCGGGTGCAGGTCGGCCCCCTGGGGCAGACCTTCTGGGTCGTCTGCGAGCGCGAGAGCGGCCGGATGTGGGAGCGAACCAAGCTGCTCCCCCCGGGAGCGCGCGGTGAGGTATGGACCGAGGGAACCGGCGCCGACGGCATGGTCGATCACGCCCAGGAGGAGGGTTCGCTCCTGAGGATCGAGGGAACGCATCCGGAAGCGGGTGAGGTGCGGGCGTTCCTGCGGCTGGGCGGGGGCGACTGGGTCGAGGCCGTCTGCCCGACGACCGAGGGCCAGTACGTGTGGACCCGAAAGCGCGTCGGGATCGTGGTCCATTGCGACGTCAGGATTGGCGAGAGCCGCTGGCGCGTCGAGGGCCGCGGGGTCGAGGACGAGTCCGCCGGCTACCACCCCCACCACACGGTCTGGACCTGGTCGGCCGGGGTGGGCACCTCGACCGGCGGCCAGCCGGTGGGCTGGAACCTGGTCAGCGGCGTCAACGACCCGCCAGAGCGATCCGAGCGAGGGATCTGGGTCGACGGCGCGCCGTCGGAGCCCGGTCCCGTGAGCTTCCAGGGCCTCGAGGCGATCGGCTTCGAGGACGGCTCGCGGCTCGAGTTCGCGGCCGAATGCGAGCGGCGAAAGGAGGAGCGGCGACTCTTGGTCAGCTACTCGTATCGCCAGCCGTTCGGCAGGTTCTCGGGAACCCTTCCCGGCGGCCTCCAGCTCGAGCGGGGGCTCGGCGTCATGGAGCACCACGACGCCACCTGGTGAATGACTCCGCCGACATCCTCGGCTTCGCCTCCGGTGTCGTCGGGTTTGGGCGCGAGCGGGGCGGCGGGCCCATCCGCGCGACCCGCGACTTCGTCGCTAGCCCGAGCGTCAGCCCGGGTAGACGCTCGGCACCTTCCACCGCCACGGCGGCTCCTCGGCAGGCGGGAAGGGGTAGTGGTTCCGGCCCGGGAGCGTCTCGAGCGGCACGAGGCGCGGGTTGGCGGTCTCGAGCAGCGGGGTCGAGGCGTGGGCGGCGATGTCGGCCGAAGTGGCGTGCCGAACGACGCGATCCCAGCCGATCCCCGGCCGGTAGACCCAGTAGCTGACGGCGACGTCGCCACCGGCACGGCGGTCGACGATCGAGGTGAAGGCGGTCACCCGGCGGTTGGAGGCGGTGAGCCCGGGGCGGCGTCCGGGGGCGGCGCAGCTCGGCTGGCGGCAGTAGCGGAAGTCGACCGGGAGCTCGAGGAGGCCGGCGGGCCCGGAGGCCGGCGTTGGCTGCGGAGCGAACGCGCGCACGAGCCCGGCGAGCGGGCGTCCGTAGGCCTCGGTGAGCGGGTCGCGCCAGCACGGTCCCGGGAGGCGCGGCGCGCAGCGGAGCCTTCGCGCGATCGCCGAGCCCAGCTCGCGGCCGCCCTCGTCCGGAGGGTCGCTCGCCAGCGCCGCGAGGGCGGCGAGGATGAGGAGCGCGACCAAGACGACGAGGCCGGCATGCTCCACCGACGCCGCGCCGCGATCGTCCCCAGGCCGCACCGCGCGAACCTAGGCGGGAGGGGCGCGCCCGCGGCGCCCGCTTTGTGGCTAGCCAGCGACGCCTTAGGAGAGACCCTGGCGCGCCTCGCGAACGAGCGTGACCGCCTCGGGAAACACGATTCGGATCGCGTCTCGGACCTGAATCGCCTGCTCGTCGCTTCCCCCCGTGAGCTCGAGCCGGTGGATCGCCGCTACGGTCATGTCGACCGCGAGCTTGATCGCGTTGTCCGCCCAGGCGACGCGTTGCGCGCCCTGCATCTGCTCCGCGAGCTCGCCGAGGCGCTCCCGGAGCTCATCGGGATCGCCGCCGAAGATGTTGAAGCCCTCGCTTCCTTCCACGTCTCGATCTTAGTGACCGTCGACTCCCCGCACGATGTCGCTTTTAGGACGCATACGGTGCATAAGGCGCCAGAAGGGGGCTCCGAGGGCGCGTCCGGTGTGAAGTGCCGGCTCGGTCGACGACCTATAGCCTGCGCTCGTGACGCTGCCCTCACCGTCGGACTCCGCCACCGCGCTGATCACCGGGGCCTCGTCGGGGATCGGGGAGGCGATCGCCCGCGAGCTCGCCGCCCGCGGCCACGGCGTGACGCTCGTTGCCAGGCGCGAGGAGAGGCTGCGCGCGCTGGCCGAGGAGCTGTCGAGCCGAGCCGGGGTCCGAGCCGAGGCGCTCGGCTTCGACCTCCAGGATCGCTCGGCGCGCGACCTTCTCGCGACCAGGATCGAGGAGCTCGGACTCGAGGTCGAGATCCTGGTCAACAACGCGGGGTTCGGTGACTCGGGGAACCTCGCGGACGCGGACCGCGACCGCCTGATCTCGATGGTCGAGCTGAACTGCGTCGCCCTGCTCGACCTGCAGGCCCGGTACCTGCCCTCGATGGTCCAGCGGGGCCGCGGGACCGTGATCAACATCGCCTCCACCGCCTCGTTTCAGCCGATTCCCGGCAACGCGACCTACGCGGCGGCGAAGGCCTTCGTGCTCAGCCTGAGCGAGGCCGTCCACCAGGAGCTCAAGGGATCGGGCGTCACCGTGACCGCGGTGTGCCCCGGCCCGGTGAAGACCGAGTTCTCCGAGAAGGCGGGGATCGAGCAGGCCGAGGAGCAGCTCCCGGGACTCTTCTGGACGTCGGCGGAGGCGGTCGCGAAGGCCGCTATCGACGCGGCGGAGAAGGGTAGGCGGGCGATCGTCCCGGGGCTCTTGAACCGCGCCGGGGCGCTGACCGGACAGCACACCCCCCGCGGCCTCGCCCTCCCGATCGTCAAGCGGGTCTGGCGCCAGGCGCTCTAGGCTCCGCGCCGGCGGTGACCGCGCTCGATCTCCATCGCTGGGAGAGCGGTGCGGGCCCGGCGGTGGTCTGCGTCCACGAGACGGGGGTGAGCTCCGAGGTCTGGCGCCCGCTTGCCGCGGCGCTCGGCGATCGAGCCCTGGCGATCGCCTTCGACCGGCGCGGCTGGGGCCGCTCCGAGGCGCCCCAGCCGTACACCCGGACGACCGTCCACGAGCAGGCCGAGGACCTCGCGCGGATCGTCGCCGAGACGGCCGCCGCGCCGGCGGTGCTGTGCGGGGCGGGGCTCGGTGCGGTCGCCGCCTTGGACCTCGCCCTGCACCGGCCGGCCCTGGCCCGCGCCGCGGTCCTGATCGAGCCCCCGATCCTCGCCTTCGTCGAGGAGGCGACCGAGCTCCTGTCCGAGGACGCGGTGGCGCTTCGCGACGCCGTCGAGGGCGGCGGCCCGGCGGCCGGGGTCGAGCTCTACCTGGGCGGCGGGCTTCCGGCGCTCGGCCCCGGGGCCGAGCGGCTGCCCGATCGTCCGCGGACCGCGGCGCGGGAGCGTCCCCTGAGCCTGTTCGCCGAGCTCGCCGCGGTCTCCTCGTGGTCGCTGCCGCTCGCCGAGATGGCCGGGAACCGGGTCCCGGCGCGGATCGTCGTCCTCGAGACGAGCCCGCCGCTCCTCCGCCGCGCGGCCGAGGCCCTCTCGGGGCGGCTGGCCGAGTCCCGGATGCACGAGCTCGACGGGCCGGGCCCGTCCCACAACGACCACGCCGAGGGCGTGGCGACGCTGATCGGCGAGCTCCTCTAGGAGAGCTCGTACTCGACGCCCCACGCGGCCAGCGAGTCGAGCAGCTCGCGCGGGTCGAAGGCCTGCGCGGGCGCCAGCGCCCCGGTGCGTCCGTATCCCGGCGCGGCCATGCGGAGCGCACCCTCGACCGTCGTCCTCGCCGTGAGCCCGTACAGGTCCGACCCGATGATCGTTCCCCGTCGAACGGCTTTGCCCCGGCGCGCCTCGCAGACGATCGTGAACCGGCTCCGCCGCCGGCTCTCGGCGCTCGGGCCCTCCGGGAGGCGGCCGATCAGTGCGGCCAGGCCGCGGCGGAGCGGGGTGCGCGAGGCGAGCTGCATCGGGATCATCACGATCGGCGCGACCCGAGGAACGAAGGGGAGCGGGATCACGGTCGACGCGCTCAGCAGGGTGCGCACCCGCCCGGTGCGCACGTGCCGAGGCACCGTGATGTGCTCCCCGGCGGGGTAGCGGAGCATCCGCTGGCGCCCGATCGGCTCGGCGAAGTCCCAGCTGCCTCCGCCGCCGGCGCGGGGAGCCGGTTGGATCGCGCCGTCGCGCCACTCCACGTCACCGCCCGCGAGCGAGCCGAGGGCGGAGAGGGCGGTGCCCCTGGTCGGTCCGAAGCCCCGTACCGCGTAGGCCATGACGATCTCGTCCAGCGGCTCGAGCCCGTTCGCCGTGAGGGCCGCGAGCGCGTCTCCCGGCGCGTAATCGAATCCCATCGCGGTCACCAGCGCGACGCCGGCGCGCTCCGCGCGGGGGCCGTACTCGTCGAAGACGGTCCGCATGAACGGCTGCTCCCCGGTGGTGTCCAGATAGTGGGTGCCCGTCTCGATCGCGGCACGGAGCACCGGCTCGCCGTGAAGCTGAAACGGCCCGGCGCAGGCGATCACCGCCGCGCACGGCTCGAGCACGTCTCGGA
>DATGAF010000046.1:0-54256 GCA_035313645.1 Solirubrobacterales bacterium | reverse complement strand
ATGGCTGACCAGGCCACAGAGCGTCTTCCCTACGGGCCGATCCACCCCGGCTCGGGGCGAAAGCGCGGCCGCTTCGCCGGCATCCTCGCCGCGCTCGCCGCCGCCGCGGCGAAGGCGAAGTCGCTGATCTTCCTGCTCCCGAAGCTGAAGCTCCTGACCACGTTCGGCTCGGCGCTCGTCTCGGTGGCCGCCTACGCGCTCCTTTGGGGCTGGTGGTTCGCGGTCGGCTTCGTCGCACTGCTCTTCCTCCATGAGTTCGGGCACGTGATCCAGCTTCGCCGCGAGGGCGTCAAGGCGTCGGCGCCGATGTTCATCCCCTTCCTCGGCGCGGTGATCTCCGCCAAGTCGATGGGCCGCGACGCGGCGGCCGAGGCACGGGTGGGGCTCGCCGGCCCCGTCCTCGGCACCCTCGCCACCCTCGTCCCGCTGACGCTCTGGCTCGCGACCGGGAGCGACTTCTGGCGCGCGCTCGCCTACGTCGGCTTCCTGATCAACCTCTTCAACCTGCTCCCGGTGCTCCCGCTCGACGGCGGCCGGGCGATGGCCGCGCTCAGCCCGTGGATTTGGGCCTTCGGCTTCGCCGGACTGATCGCCCTCGCCGTCCTCTTCCCCAACCCGATCTTCTTCCTCGTCATCGTCTTCGGCGGCCTCGAGACCTGGCGGCGCTTCAAGGCCCGGAACACGCCCGAGGGCCGCGCCTACCACGCCATCCCCGGCCGCACCCGCGCCGTGGTCGCCGCGACCTACCTCGGGCTCGCGGGGCTCCTCGGGGTTGGGGTCGCCGAGACCTTCTTCGCCCGCGGGCTCTAGCGGCCGGGCGTCAGCGACTGGGGGCGAGCACCCCCCGCTGCGCGAGGCGGCGAGCGAGCGCGGCCGTCGGCGCGTAGCCGATCGCCGCTCGGCGGTGAAAGAGCGCGAGCGCCGCGTAGCGGTGGGGAAGGCGCCAGGCGAGCCTTCCCGCCGGCCTGCCCTTCGCCCCACGGGTGAGGTAGAGCGGCACGGCGTGCGCGAACTCGACCGCGTCGCGCCCGCTCTGCCACTCGTAGGCAAGTAGGGCCGCGTCGTCGCGCGAGCAGGTGCCGTTGCAGCCGGCGCTCCCCCGACGCTGCCACGCCGCCGACCAGCCGCGGTCCAGTCCTGACGCCGCGTGGCGAGCCTGGGCGGCCGGGGCGCCAGTCGCCAGGATGACCCTCGCGTCGAGCTCGCCCGAGTCCGAGGCTGCGAGCTTCCGCCAACCGGAGGGCATCGCCCCGGCCAGCTCGAGGCGCAGGAGGCCTTGCGGGTCGCGACCGGGCCACACCTGGGGGTGGAGGATCTCCGCGGTGGTGGTCGGCGGGCGGCGGAAGGCCCGGTTGACGGGGGCCCATCCGTGGCCGCGATCATGCAACGAGCGGACGAAGTCCGCGCCGGAGGTGTAGGGGAATCTCGACTCCGCCGCCAGCGCCGGAGGGAGGTAGGAGAACATGTTCTCGGGGCCGAACAGCTTCGACCCGGCCGCCGAGACTGGCCCACGCGCCCCCAGGTAGTGGTGCGCGTACCTCGACTCGATCACGGTCGCCGTGCCCTCCACCAAAGCACTCAGGGCGAGCGGCGCGTCCGTGCTCGAGGGGTCGGCGCGGCGGTGGAAGGCGCCGGGAAAGTGCTGGGCGTCGAGGGCGTGGTCGAGCTCGTGCGCGAGCGTCTGCTCGAGCAACGCCGGGGACTCGCCCGGATGCATGACCACGGTGATCCGGCGCTTGGTGTTCTCATAGAGGCCGTCCGTGGTCTTCGGCCCGACCTGCTTCAGCTGCTTGGGTCCGAAGCTCGGATCGGCGAGCCCGATCAGCCTCAGAAACTGGAACGCGGCCTGATTGGCGCGCTTCGCCCGCCGCCACTCGGCGGGGCTGACCTTGCTTCGCGCCTCGTGCTCGGCACGCTTTCGCCGCTCGGCGAGCCCCTGCGGAGTGGAGACGACGAGCTTCGGGATCGACTCGAACCGAAGCCCGCGCAGCCCCTCCACCCGGCGCGCGATCTCCGGCACCGCGCGGCGAAGCGAGCGCGGATCCACGGAGCCGCCGAGCACGGGACGAGCGGCCGGTGACGGCGAGGGGCTCGCCTTCGCGGGCGCCGAGGAACTCGCGGCGGGGGCGGCGCTCGACCCGCTCTCGATGAGCGAGCGAAGCGCGAGCACCGCGGCGATCACCCCGCCCACCACCAGGAGGATCCGCCATCGCGTGGGGAGCTTCGGGTGCCGCCGGCGGGACCGCGGCTCGGGGGCGCCCGCCGGCACGGACGTGTAGAGAGGCCTGGCGCCGGGCGGCGGCGCGCTCGGCGGCGGCGCGCTCGACGAGCGCCGCCTCCCGGAAGCGGCCGGGGCCGCGGCTGTTGGCGGCGCCTCGAAGCGGTACTCGCACACGCCGCAAGCGGGCGCGGCGTCGGCCACCTGGCCGGTGCAGCTCGGACAAGACTTCACGTCCAGAAAATCGGCAGCAACACCCGAACCGCTTAGCGACATCTAGCAGCGAACCTGTCGGACTCTTCGCGGGCTGACTCAGTGCGCCCCGGCGGCGAGCGCAAGCGCCAGCTCGGCCGTTTCGTCCTCGAGATCCCTCAAGGGCGGCTCCGCCGAGGATAATCACTGTCCGTCCGCGGACTCGAACGCAAGGAGCGCGACCCCGATGAGCAGCACCGAGAAGGAATCCAACGGCGCGACCCGCCTCTCCTACATTCTCGGGGTACCGCTGGCCGAGGGCGTCGAGCGCCAGTGGCCGCAGATGGGCGAGATCGTCCGCACGAGCCGGCTCGTCGCCGAGGTCGAAGGCAACTTCCCCGAGCTCACGCTCGAGGTCGGAAGACGCCTGCATCTCGACGATGTCGTCGTGGTCGAGTGGACCTGCGACTACGGCGACGGGCGCCTGTATCGAAACGTCACGATCGCCGAGCTTGAGGATGGGCGAGCGGTCCGCGTCACCGACTACTGGGGTGAACCCACATCGACCCCCGAATGGCGACGCTCAACGACCGACCGGCTCGACATGCCCGGCGACGGCATCTGGCCCGACGGAGACCACCTCGCCCACCACTAGCAATCGGCCGAGCCCTTTTTGGGCGGGGCGCGAAACCTGGCGTGACGTACGCGCCGTGCGCCTGGCGGCCTTACGCGTGCTGCGGGACGACGATCCTGGTGGAGCTGGCCGGCCGGCAGATCGCCGGCGGGTTAAACGACTTCTTCGCCCGGGCGTAGTACACCCCCGGGCTGGCGTGGTGCTCGAGCTCGAAGCGGCCGCTGCCGCTGGTGGTGACCTTGCGGATCGTCCGGTCGGGACCCTTCCGAGCCTTCCGGACGAGTACGTGCTTGGAGCGGAAGCAGTGGGGCGAGAGCCTGCCCTTGAACCGGTGACGCTTGAGGCTGTAGGAGAGCGTCAGGTGGCGGCTGACCTCGTGCGGGGCGACCAGCCTCACGTTGTCGAGGTTGGCGAATTCCCCGGATGCGGATTGATAGTCGCCGATCACAGCGACCCGGCTCAGGTGCGCGAGAACCCGTTTGAACTGAGCCTTGGTGGGATGGGGTCCCGGATTTTCGCCACTGCCCGCAAACCTCCAGGAGTTCTCGAGTAGCGACTTCGAGAACGTGCGCCAGGTCGTGCCCGGAGCGCTCCTTTCGAACCCCACCAGCCGTGTGCTTCCCACCCCGATGGATGCCTCGGCGGGCCGCGTGCCCGGCCCGTTCAGCTGCAGGTCGAACTTGAAGAGCCCCCCGTAGAACCCCGATCGGTCGCCGGCGAACGGGGTCCCGAGGTTCTCGAACGCGGCGATCTGCTCGTTCGATCCCGAATCCCCGTCGTCGAGGCGGATGTAGCCACCCGGATTCCCCCCGGTCGCGAAGTAGTCCGGCGGCTCCACCGGAGAAGTGCCGAAGAAGCTCTGCGCGGCCTGCCAGTTCTCGGGGCCGGTGTCGAAGGTGGACGCAGGTCCCGCGGCCCTGGCAGCCTGCGGCCACGTCGCGCACAACATGAGTGCGCCGACGACCAGCGCCGCCCAGGCCGTCGGCCGGTTCCGGCGTCCAGCACTCCTCGCCACCCCCGCCACGACCGCAACGTACAGCGCCCGACGACCCCGCGGGCCTCGACCCCCGGCTTGGAAAGCTGGCGCTCTACCAAAGAGCTCGCCACCCTTGACCGAAGGGAATCACCTGCGGGAGGATCATCCGGTGAGGCCGGGGCTCACGACACCCGAGGTCCGGGCCGGGGGGGCGACGGTGGCCGTCACCGCCGTGGCGGTCGCGGTCCTCGGGCTGCTCCAGCAGGTCGCCGACCTCTTCGAGCTGAAGCCCGTGATCAACACGCTGATCGTCGTCGCGGTCTTCTTCGGGACCCTCGCGCTGAGTGTCCTGAAGCAGCGCAAGGACCGCGAGGCGCAGCTCACCGACGCCCTGCGCTGTTGGCCGCTGCCGCGGATGAACCAGGCGGATCCCTACCGGCTCGGCGTCTTCCCGCTCCTGCGAAGTCTCGAGCGAACTCGCGTCGCCGACTACGCATCGCGCGGGGACGTCGACCGTCGCCTCCAGCGTGCGCTCGAGCGGTCGTCGTTCGTCCTCGTCTACGGGCCCCCCCGTTCCGGGAAGTCCCGGACCGCGTTCGCGGCCGCGAGCGAGGCGCTCGGCGATGCCCTCGTGGTTGCCCCGCGGGACGCCGACGGGTTGCGTGAGCTCCTGGAGCTCGATCCGCCGCTTCTTTCGAGGCGGTCGCGCGCCCCCCGCTGGCGGCGCTCTTCCAAAGCCGTTCTCTGGCTCGACGGGCTCGAGCGCTACCTCGACGCGCTGGACGCCAACGCGCTCGACGCCATTCGCGCGGGCCGGATCCCCGTGACCGTGATCGCCACGATCCGCGAAGACGAGTACGACGCCGCCCTCGAGGGAAGCGGGGCCGATGCCGAAGCGGGAAAGGCGGTGGCGTCGGCGGCGCAGGCGTTTCACCTGCCGGCCGTGGGGCTGGCCGAGCGCCTGGCGAGTAGCGGCAAGGACGAGAGAACGCCGGTGGCTCACCGCGTCGAGCGCCCGACCACCGAAGGCGATCCGCCAATCCGTGATCCCCACTTCGCCCTCCCCGCAGGGCTGGGCCTCGTCGCGCTGGCCCTGATCGCCGTGATCTGGCTCGCCTCCGGTCTCAAGGAGCCCGTGCCCCTGTCGCTGTCAGAGCAGGCCGATCAAGCCCTGCGAGCAGCGGGGACCGTGGTCCTGCCGCCGGCGAAGGTCGACCTCCACGGGACGGGACAAAAGTCGTGGCTGTTCGCGGTCGCGCCGCGTCGTACCGAGTCCCAGATCGAAGCCGGCTCCCCACCGCCCTCGAACGAGATCCGCATCTACGACCAGCGAGGCGACGAGCTGAAGGAGGAGTTTCGGTTCCAGCCCGATGAGCCCGGCGCCGTGTTCCAGTATCGCGGAGTCCAGGAGCTGGGCGGCGCGGAGATGCTCGTCGGCGGCTACGGCTTTCTCGACCAGGCGCTTCGCGCGCTCCTGCCGTTCATCGTCTACTGGGACGCCGACAGCGCGGAGTACAAGATGGAGGCGCTTCAGGACCAGCCCCCGAAGCTGAGCAAGCCGCTGAACCCCACGGCGGCCGCGCGCTCGTACCTCCAGGCCTACCGGAAGCCGATCACGCTTCGCGACCGCGACCAGGGCCTCAAGCTGAGCGGCTATCGCGTCCAGGACTTCGCGATCACCCGCGATCCCGACCGCCTGGTTAGCGCGCTGGCCGTCGACCCGAGGACCGACACCCGGCCGGGCCGGGTGGAGGTCCAGGGCAGCATCCTTTCGGTCACGCCAAAGCCAGACCTGACCCCCTGCCAGTTTCCCGGGGCGAGGCCGCTCGTTGGGTCGTGGTCCCCGGACCGGGACCTTCAGTTCGAGGTCCTCGACCCGTGGAAGCCGTTCATCGCGCACCACAACTGCGTCCCCGCGCAGTAGCGCCTCCCAGAAAAGCGGACGACGGGTCTCGAACCCGCGACCTCCAGCTTGGGAAGCTGGCGCTCTACCTGCTGAGCTACGTCCGCAGCGGGCTCGTAATTCTAGGCGGCACCCGATGGCGCGTCTTTACCCTTCTATCCCGTGAGCGCGCGCACCTTGGCGGTCTTCATCGCGGTCCTCGCGGTGATCGGCCTGCTCGGCTACGGCCTCTTGAAGAAGTCGAGCGACTCGCTCGCGATCGGCGACCCGATCCCCGACGCGACCACCTCCCTCCCCCGCCTCGACGGCGGCGGCACCGGCTCGGTCGCCGACTACCGCGGGCGCTGGGTGCTCGTCAACGTGTGGGCGTCGTGGTGCGTTCCCTGCCGCAGCGAGTCCCCCACACTCGAGCGCTTCTACGCCGCCCACCGCGGGCCCGACTTCACCGTCCTCGGGATCGACTCCAACGACCTCTCCACGGACGCGCTCGACTTCGCCCACCGCTACCGGCTCACCTACCCGCAGCTTCGCGACGGCGACGGGAACTTCGCCCAGCACGAGCTTGGGACGACCGGCGTTCCCGAGTCGTTCCTCGTCGACCCCCAGGGGAAGCTCGTCGTTCACAGCCTCGGCCCGGTCACCGACCGCTACCTGAGCTCGAACGTGGTGCCCTACCTGAGCGGGAGGGCCAGCGGGTGAGGCGCGCCCTCCTCGCCGCCCCTCCGCTCCTCGTCGCGGTGGTGCTCCTCCTCGCGGCGCCGGTCGCCGCGAGCTCAGGGACCATGGCGAACCCGGCGTCGCCCAAGACGACCCTCCCCGACGTCGAGGACGACGTGATGTGCCCGGTCTGCGGCACGGCGCTCAACCTCTCCTCCTCCCCCCAGGCCGACCGCGAGCGCGCCTTCATCCGCCGCGAGATCGTCGCCGGAAAGACCAAGGACCAGATCAAGTCGGAGCTCGTCGCCCAGTACGGGACAGCCGTTCTCGCCGAGCCGCCGAAGTCGGGCTTCGACCTCACCGCCTGGCTCGTCCCCGGCGCCGCGATCCTCCTCGCCGCGATCGCGATCGCGATCGGGCTATGGCGCTGGCGCCGCGCCGGTCGCTCCGGCGGGCCGCCCACCGCCGGCGGCCCGCCGCTCGAGCCCACAGACTCGGAGCGCCTCGATGCCGACCTCGCGCGCTACGACCTCTAGCGCCTGCCGATCCACTAGCCTGATCCCCCACAGGCAGCCGGGAGGTAGATGAGATGCGAAAGCTTTTGATGGCAGGGATCGTCGCGGCGCTGGGCGTCGGGGTATCGATGGGCGTCGTCTTCGCGGGCGACTCCTCGAACACGATCGTCCGAGCGTCGGCGGCGCACAACGTCCCGGCGCGCGCCGTCCACGAGGTAAGCGCGAGCCAGGCGAAGGTCGCCGCGAAGGCAACGCACGGATTCAAGTACTTCGAGACCGACCCGTTCCCCGTCCAGGTCGGCCAGACCGGCGGCGGCACGCTGAAGTGCCCGCGCCACTGGAAGGCGATCAACGGCTACTTCGGCGCCGCCGGCAACGAGATCGGCGCGATCGAGGACTTCGTCGGCGGGGCCCAGTTCACACCGCGCAAGTGGACCGAGGTCGTCCGCAATAACGCGCCGCCGGATGGCTCGTCTACTCCCCCCAACGCGTTCGTCGGGGTCGTCTGCGGGCGGCTCTAGCGCCGAGCTCCACATAGGCCGCGGCGGGCGGCATAAGTCCGCCCGTCGCCCGCGAGGCTGTCAGATGCATCGCTGGTCGAGTTGCGTTGTCATAGTCAACGGAACTCGACCAGCGATGTCGTCGTGACGATTGCGAGGGATCCCAGCGCTAGCCCGAGCCGATCGCGATCGCAGCGATCGTTGGGGCGTCGATACGAACGTCCCCCGATAGCTGGTTGCATGTGAGGGCTACCTCGTGACGACCGGCCGACAATGGATCCCTCGTCACGATGGTCCGGGCAAATCCATTCGTGGCCGTTCCGTTGGTGTTGTCAGCCGGGTTCTCGCCTGGATCAACCGAGAGCGGCTCTGCCTCGTTATCAATCCGAAGCTCGCAGTGGGCGCTGGCAGGCCCACTAACGCTCTCTTCGTTGCCCGTGGCAATCGTCAGTAGGCGGGATTGCCTCTTCAATTTTATGGTGGCACTCGCGCATTTTGTAGACGTAATGGTTGATGAAGGATCGCAGTCCACCGCCTCGGTGCCCGCTACGGGCGCGAAGGCTTGGGCGTTCAAATCCGCCTCAGAAATCTGTCTCCCAGACAATCCGTTGCGTCGGACGTCGAGGCCACGCACAGCCTTGTGATCCTTCAGGTCCGCGCTCTTGATCGTTCCGTTGACGATGTCGTGAGAATCAATCTTCGTCGCTGCATAGGCTCCACCGCCGATCGCGACGAAGAGCGCCAAAGTCGCGGTTACGTTCGCGTAGCTGAGATGCCTGCGCAGCCTCAAGTAGACCTCCCTCCCACACAGCCTAGAGCCGGAAGCTTATGGAGGCTCAGCGAGCTTTAACCACGAGACGCTTCGAGCGAGAGCTCTCTGGCGCCTTATACGGCCACCCACGCTCGCGAAGAACCTTGAGGCGGAAACGGTAGGCGACGTCCGACCGGTAGAAGCGAGCGAAGCGATAGAGCATCCGATAGCGGCCATCGGGGCCCGTGTAGAAGGCTTGTCGCACCGTGTGCCATTCCGCCCCATCCTGCACTTGGAGCTCAATCAGCTTGCCACCTGCCGGAACGCGTGCCCCGAGGTGCCCGACGCGACCGTGAAACACGACGTGCCTGCCTTCCGGAACCCGCCGACGGGAAAGGCGAAACGTCGCTCGTGTCTTCACATGGAGGGTTCCGATCGCATGGTCGCCTGAGAGGTAGCGCTGATTTCCCGCGTATGACGCTGTGACTTTGCGTGATGGCCCTGCTGGAAGCCGCTCGCCCCAAAGACCGTCGGCGTCGGTCTGGACCGTACGCACACGCCTGTTAAGAAGCGCACCTTCCGCGAAGTGCTCGATCACCGTGATCTCTTGGTGGGCCAGCGGAGATCCCGCCGCGTTGACCAGGCGACCAGACACCTTGGAAATTTGCCCGTAGCCAATCGTTTCCGTGGGTGCGCCGCCCGGGACGAGGTGGCCCGTCAGCCTCACCCCGGACTTGAGCGGAAACGTCAACACCATTGGCTGGCCGTCCTGTCGCAACGTTGTATCTGCGACGTTGCCCGCGCCGTCAGAAGCCTCGGCCCTGAACTCGTACGGCCCGGGTGGATCAACGGTCGAGTTGATCCGCGCACGAATCTCACCCCCTTCAAGTTGCGTCTCGAGTGGCCGCCATTGGGTTCCTCCCACAGGGCGGTATGAGATCTGTCCGGAGGCCACGCCGGATGTGGCGTCAGATACTGGCGCGCGGATCGTTTCCGGATCGTCAACATCCTGGGAATTGCTGAATCTCAACGCAGGAGCGGTGTTGTCGACCTGAACTGTGTGCACCTGACATACGCGGTTGCCAGCGAAGTCCACTATGCAGATCGACAGTTGATTGGCCCCCTCTCGGAATGGAGCTTGTGCCGTGTCCGGTTGCGTATCCAGAGTCAAACCGGGGTTGCAGGCGGCAAAACGTGCGGCAAAGCTCGTCCCCGGAACCACGTCGCAACCGTCGAAGCGGGTCGCTAGCCCAACGCTATTCAGCGTCACGTAGATCTGAGCGAGCCCGCTGCCCGCGTCATCTCCAACTGCATGAAGCCCTTCTATTCCTCGACGCCAGCTTGGGTCCAGAAGTTCCCCACCCACGGTGGTGAGCCGAGGATCCGAATAGTCCGCCACTTTTAAACGCACACCGCGCACCCACGTCTTCGCGAGGTCGGACTGGGGGCAGCCGGCGCTTTGGGTGCAGGACAGGCTGGCGACGAACTGCCTCCGGCCGTGGCCGCTTCCGGCGCTCCAGGTGTAGTGCTTGTAGCCGGTGGGGTCGGTGGAGCCGGTCGCAACTCTGGCGACCTCGTCGAGCTGTGGATTCGCCATCCATAACCGCGCGGCGTGGCCGTTGTCACGGCGGAGCTTCGCCTCCAAGCTGACCGACACGATCCCGAGATCATCTAAGCCGGTCGACCACCGGACTCGCCCTGAACCGCCGTGGTGGGCGGCGCCCGTGCTGGTGACCTTGATCGCGTAGTCGTTGTCAGGATCGCCGCAAAACGCTCGGGTCGCGTAGGCGGCGGCATCCTCGAGAATCGCGTCGGCTCGCGCCCGGTTCAACGGGTCGCACTGAACCACCGTGTAGGTATGTCCGGCACCGATTGCGCTGCCGGGCAGCGCCAGAGCCAACGCGAGCGCGAGCGCGACAGCCCATTTCATGGGTTTTCTAGAGGTGCCGACGGTCGGGGTCACGGGCCGAACTCCCGCTGAACCGCTGAACCGCCTCCCTGTGCGGAAGATGACGAGCTACCCCCGCTCGACGTCGAGGGCGTGGCCGCCGCCACTCCGAACTCTTGCTCCGGGGGCGGCGCGGAAGGGGCAATCGGAGAGGGAGTCGGCTGTGGCGGAGGAGGTGCCGGGGCCGGCGGCGCTGGCGATTGATCGCCTGGCGCATCGGCCGCCGGGCGGTTACCCGCGTTCGAGACGGATGCGGGCGGCGCCGGTTCGACTGCCCTTCGATCGTTGGTCGCGCCCGGCAGGGCCGCGCCGATCACCCGTGCGTGCTCGGCGGGATGTTGCGGGGCGCCGCCGCTTGCACCTGAAAGGCCCGGCAGCTGTGCCGGGACGATCCCGGCCGCGACGCAAGCGGTGGCGGCAGCCCCGCCGCCGAGGCACAGCGCGGCGACCTTTCCCGCAGTGCCAAGTGTCGCGAGCTTCGCCAGGACCCCTGATCCGGCGGCGCCGGCTCCACGCGCTGCCCCGGAGGCGGCGCCGACCTGGCCCACCGCTTCAGGCGTCTGGCTCCCCGAGCCTTCGCCGAATGCGTTCGAGGCCGACTCATGGATCCGGTGAAACGCAGCGAATACCCGGTCCGGAAGCGCCATCCGGCCTCCATCCATCGCGTCGACGGCGCTCGCGACCGCGACCGACGAGCCGAGATCGTGGAGATGCGCGGCCAAGCGACCGACGAACTCGCTGCAATGACGACAATGCGAAAGGTGCTGCTGCGCCTGGCGTTGCTGCTCGGAATCGGCGAGACCAGCCGCATAGGCTTTGAGGACCGACTCTCGGTCCGCGCACCATTCCCCGCGTTCAACGAGGCGCATCTTTTGGAGCAGCTCATCGACACCCCGGGTGATCTCCTTACGGTAGGCACGCGGAGAAAGGCCCCTCACCAAGCCACACACCTGCTGCGGCTCTAGGCCCCAGCCGTACCGCAGAAGCATCACCGCACGTCGCCGAGGAGGAAGGCTCGCGAGCAGATCGCGGGTGACGCGCGACTGCTCGAGCTTTGCCGCACGCTCGTCCGGCGTAATTCCGTCGTCGGGCACCGAGTGGACGGCCTCGAGCGGGGCCGTGGGACGACGACGGCGGCGGCGCAGCTCCTTGCTCGCGTGATTGGCGACGGCGGTCAATACGTACTTGCGGACCTCTTCGTCGTCGAGCTGGTCGTGGCGGCGCTCGAGCGCGCGCAGCGTTCCGACCCAGGCGTTCGCATAGATGTCTTCGACTTCGTCGTCGTCGAACGCCGACCGAAACGCACGCCGCACCATCGCCCGCGCCGGTCGCCGAAGCTCCTCGTACAAGCGCCCCGAGCGCTCGCGCCACTCCGAGCGAGACTCGTCGAGGACTGCGCGGCGGTTGACGGCGGAGTGGTTCACGCGGGGCTCCCGACGGCTCAGAACCCCGGTGCGCCGATTCGCGCCCCCAATCAACAGCGTGCCCCCTCTACTCCACAGACGAAACGGATCGATGCTAAGAGCGTGCGCCGAGCGGCGCCAGCCCCGCCGTCGCAAATAGCGACCTAAATGCACACGCTATTCCGCATTTTCCGAGCAAAACGTCCGGCGAATCCGGGGGCTGCACCGCGTCATCCGCTGCGCGAGCCCAATCGAGTGCGTCAATGCCTTGCGCCGCCAACGCCCTACGCCGCCTCGGCGGCCCCTCCCGCGTTTGACCCGTTCCGTCAGCGGGCAGGTGGCTGTCGAGCAACCGACGGAGGAGGAGAAGATGAGCAACCTGGACAACCTGAAACAGGGCTATGAGGCGTTCAAGCGCGGCGATCTCGACGCGTCGACCGAGAACTTCGCCGACGACATCGAGTGGGAGAACCCGAACGCGCCGCAGCTGCCGAACGCGGGCACGATCAAGGGCAAAGAGGACGTGAAGGCCTTCTTCGCCGAGACGCCCCAATACTGGTCGAAGTTCGAGATCAACGCGGACGAGTTCATCGAGCAGGGCGACACGGTCGTCGTCCTCGGCCACACCGACGCCGAGGGGAAGGACACGGGGAAGTCCGTGAAGGCGCCGTTCGTCCACGTGTGGCGGTTCGGCGGCGACCAGGTCACCCGGGTGCAGGTCCTATTCGACACCGCGTTGGTGGCCGACGCGCTGGGGCGCTAGCGGGCGCAGCCGCTGCGGACCCCCGGCGTCTGGAGCGGTCACTGGCCAGCGAGATACTGCGCGGGCGATCTCGCAGGAGAAGCGGTCGTGACCCGTTTCGGCCTCGCGGGACCTGCCCCGTCGCGTACCTGGACATCGGCTCGCCACCGATCTAGGCTCGTCCCAGGGGGGTAATCGACTTAGGGAGGAAGCGATGAGCCGTATCCGGCCGCATCTGACGTACTCGAACGTGATGTCCACGATCGCCGTCTTCGGGGTACTGGCAGGCAGTACTGCATGGGCGGCCTCGAAGATCGGCACCAGCGAGATCAAAAACGGCGCGGTGACCGCCAAGAAGCTTCACAACAACGCGGTCACGGGCGCCAAGGCCAAGGAGTCGTCCTTCGGCCAAGTGCCGGACGCCGCCCGCGCCGACAACGCGACGAGCCTCGGCGGACAGCCCGCCTCCGACTATCGCCTGCACTGCTCCGGCAACCTCGATCGGGCCAGGGATCTCTGCTATGAGGTCGATCTGCGGTCGGCCACCTACGCGAACGCGCTGAAGGCGTGCGCCCTCGACCAGCGCCGGCTGCCCAACGCCGGCGAGCTGGCGCTCGTCTACGACCACCTCAGTGCCGACCAGGGGTACGAGTGGACCGCGGGCCACTTCACCAGTAGCGGTGCAGCACAGGCCCCTGTGCTCGGACAGAGCTCGTCTCGCGACCTCCTTCCGGCAGCCAACACGACCGATACCGCCACGGCCTTCCGATGCGTGACCTCGGCGACCAACTGAGCGTGACCTAAGCCGCCCGTGCGTTCCGGACGCTCGCGAGATACTGCGCGGGCGATGTCGCGGGAGAACGTCGAGGCCGTGCGGGCGATCTACGCGGAATGGGGCAGGGGGAACTTCCGCACCGGGAGCGAGCTCTATGACGAGCACGTGGTCTTGGTCCTACGCCCCGGGTTCGCGGATCCGGGAGTGTATTTGGGTCGCGAGGAGATCCGCGCCTACATGCGCGGATTCCTGGTGGGTTGGGCCGAGGCGGCCATCGCCGGAGAGGAGTTCCTCGACGCGGGCGACACGGTGCTGGTGGCGGTCCATCAGCACGCGACCGGGAGCGGGAGCGGCGCGCCGGTCGAGATGCGCTACTGGCAGGCGTGGACCTTTCGGGGCGGCGCAGTGATCCGGATCGAGAGCATCAAGGAGCGCTCCGAGGCACTCGAGGCGGCTGGGCTTCGCGAGTAGATGTACAAAACGCCGGTGGGAGGAGAGTTGGCGACTTTCGGACGCGTGCGGTGCAAAAAGCGCCAAGTCGGAGCGGGCGGGGAAAGAGACACGGGCGGCTGTCGGGCGCGGACGGCGGAAAGAGGCACGGGCGGGCTGCAGGGGCGGCGGAAAGAGGGACGGGCGGTGCCACGGACGAGCGGCGCGGTTAGGGTCGGCGCAGCGAATTCGGCAAACGGAGGAGGACCCTGATGGCATACATGCTGGCGAACTTCGAGGTGGGCGATTACGACGCCTGGAAGCAGGGCTTCGACGAGGATCCGGCCGGGCGAAACGACTCGGCCCAGGCCCACATGATCTTCCGCGCGGTCGATAACCCGAACGCGGTCTTCGTCGGGGTGGAGTTCGACTCGGTCGACGAGGCCAGGGCGTTCCGCCAGCGCCTTCTCGACTCCGGGGCGATGGAGCGCGCGGAGAAGATGATCACGCCGCCCACGGTCGTCGAGGTCGCGGACCGGGCGCAGTACTGAGGCGGGACTAGGTCCCGCCGACCGCCATCTCGGCGATCAGGAGCGCCGGGGTCGAGACCGAGCCGCCGAACGGGACCCAGCGGGGCTCGGCGCCCGCGGCGGCCACGGCCTTCAGCATCGAGGCGAGGTCCGAGGCGATCGTGAACTCGTCGGCCGCGGCGGCGAGCGCGCCGCCCTCGATCAGCCGCCCGGTGGCGCCGACCGAGAAGGTGCCGGAGACGGGGTTGACCCCCGAGTGAAGCCCGGCGACGTCGGTGACGTAGACGCCGCCCTCGGCGTCGGCCAGGAGCTGGTCGAAGCTCCGCTCGCCCGGGGCGACGACGAGGTTGGAGGTCGAGACCGAGGGCGGGGAGCGGTAGCCGGCGCGGGCGGCGTTGGCGGTGGTGCCGGTTCCCTCGCCTTGGCGCCGGGCGGTGTAGGAATCGTGGAGGTAGGCGGCGAGGGCGCCGGCGTCGATCAACGCAGTCCGCCCGCGCGGTGAGCCCTCGGCGTCGAACGGCGAGGAGTTGAGGCCGGCGGGGTCGACGCCGTCATCGGCGACCGTCAGGGCCTCCGCCGCGATCGCGTCGCCGAGCAGGCCGGCGAACGGCGAGCGCCCGCGCTGGACCGCGTCGGCGCACAGCGTGTTGCCGATGAAGCCGACGAAGCTCGCGGCGACGATCGGGTCGAGGACGACGGGGCAGGTGCGCGAGGCGGGCTTTCGGGCCCCCAGGAGCGAGGCGGCGCGCTCGGCCCCCTCGCGGCCGATCGCCTCGGGATCGAGGACGTGGGGCGAGCGCCCCATCCGGAAGCCGAGCCCGGTCTGCTTGTCGCCGTCCTCCTCGGCGATCGCCTGGAGGTAGGCGTAGGCGGAGGTCGCCTCGTACGTCCCGGCGAGGCCGCGCGAGGAGGCCAGGGCGATGCGCTCCTCCTCGTCGGCGTAGACCGCGGTCTCGACGCCGACGACGCGCCGGTCGGCGCTGCGGGCGGCGCGCTCGACCGCCTTCGCCAGCTCGATCTTCTTCTCCGTCTTCCACCGCGCGAGCTTTGGGTCGGCGAGGCCCGGGATCTCGGGCGGCGCGCCGTCGGCGGGAACCGGAGCCTCCGCGAACTCGTCCGGGTCGGCGATCCGCGCCGCCTCCACCGCGCCCGCGGCGAGCTCGCGGACGCCCGCCTCGCTCAGGTCGGTGCCGTAGGCGTAGCCGGCGCGGTGGTCGATCCAGCACCGGAGGCCGAGACCGCGCTCGCCGGCGTCGGTGAGGCTCTCGACCTCGCCGTCGAAGACCCGGATCTCGCGCCCCACCGAGTCCTGGACGTAGGCCTCGGCGTCGCCGGCGCCGCCCGCGAGGGCCGCCTCGACCGCGCGCTCGGCGATCTGCTCGAGCTTCATCGAGGGGAATCTAACCGGGCGCCGCTCCCGGCTTGGAGGCGATAGCCTCGGCCGGGCATGGATGCGGAGCGGACTGGGATGGGTCGCAGGGAGGCGCGGCCTTCGATGCCTGCCCTCGCGGCGCTGATCGCGCTCCTCGCCCTCGCCCTCGCCGCGCCGGCCCTCGCCCAGGCGAGCGTCCTTCGGGTCGGCCGCTGGCACGGGGTCCAGGGCCAGTTCAGGACGATTCAGGCCGCGGTTGACGCGGCGCACAAGGGCGACTGGATCCTGGTCGGCCCCGGCGACTACCACGAGCGCGCCGACTTCACGAAACGACATCACGCCCCCGCCGACGAGCCGGGCGCAGGCGTCCTGATCAAAAAGAACCGCCTTCACCTGCGGGGGATGAACCGAAACAAGGTGGTCGTCGACGGGACGAAGCCGGGATCCCCCGAGTGCAGCTCGAGGCTCCACGACCAGTCGTTCGGGCCGAAGGGCAAGCACGGAAAGCGAGTCGGTCGGACCGGGATCGTGGTCGACAAGGCCTCGGGGGTGTCGATCGACAACCTGACCGCCTGCAACTTCCTCGCGGGGGGGAACGACGGAACCCAGATCTGGTGGAACGGTGGCGACGGCTCGGGGAAGATCGGGATGGGCTCGTGGTACGGGAGCTACCTCTCCGCGACGACGGGCTTCTACCGGGGCAACAAGAAACAGGGCGGGTACGGGATCTTCGCCTCGAACTCGCGCGGGCCCGGGCGGCTAACCCACTCCTACGCCTCGAATATGAACGACGCCGGCGTCTACATCGGCGCCTGCGCGCGGCGCTGCCACTCCGTGGTCACCAAGTCGCAGTTCGAGTACAACGCGCTCGGCTACTCCGGGACGAACGCGGGCGGCGAGCTCGTGCTGAAGAGGTCCGAGTGGGACCACAACGCGACCGGGATCGTCACCAACAGCCAGAACAACGACGACGCGCCCTCGCCGCAGGACGGCGCCTGCCCCCACGGGACGGGGCCGACGGGGACCTACTCGTGCACGATCTTCAAGAAGAACGACGTCCACGACAACAACAGCAATCACGTCCCGATCGGGCCCTCGGCGCCGGCGCCGATCGGGACCGGGATCGTCATCAGCGGCGGGCGCAACGACACGGTGATGAAGAACCGGGTCATCCACAACATCGCCTGGGGGATCCTGCTCGTCCCGTGGCCGGACTTCGGGCCGCCGCCGCCGATCGCCCACTGCCAGGGCGGGACGCCCGACGCGCTGGGCCCGGGCACCTGCCTCTACGACGACTGGGGAAACCAGGTGTTCAAGAACACGGTGTCGAGGAACGGGACCCTGGGGAACCCCACCAACGGCGACCTCGCCGAGGACTCCTTCCCGGAGCCGGAGCCCAGCAACTGCTGGTACGCGAACAAGCGGCCGGACGGCGGCGAACCGAGCTCGGACCCGCCGAACATCCAGAGCTTCCACGGCAAGGACCAGTGCGGTCAGCCGCAGGCGAGCGGCGGGGACAGCGGCGAGCTCACGGGCCAGGCGGGCTGCGCGACGAGGCAGCTGCTTCCGTGTCCGCCCGGCGCGCACTACAAGGAGCCCGGCAAGGTCCACGTGCACAGGCTCCCGAAGCTGGGGACGATGCCGCACCCCTGCAAGGACGTCCCGTCGAACCCGTGGTGCCCGGGCGGACGGGGCCACGACGGCCGGCACCACCACGGGGCGCCCGCGAGCCCCGCCCCGACGCCGGGCTACTGAGCCGAGCCGGCCCCTCGGCCGGCGCGGCAGGTGCCGCACACCGTAGGCACGGGCGGTACGCTGCGGCGCGAGAATGGAGGCAGCGAGCGGGAGCAGGGGTCGCAGGGACGCCGCCCTCGTGACATTCGGCTTGGGCGCGGTGGTCGCGCTCGCGTTCGCGAGCTCGCCGCCGCCTGCCCATGCCAACGTCCTGCGGGTGGGCCGCTGGCACGGGGTCCAGGGGCAGTTCAAGACGATCCAGGCCGCGGTCGACGCGGCGCACAAGGGCGACTGGATCCTGGTCGGCCCCGGCGACTACCACGAGCGCGCCGACTTCACGAAACGACACCACGCCCCCGGCGACGAGTCGGGTGCCGGCGTCCTGATCAAGAAGAACGGCCTTCACCTGCGGGGGATGAACCGAAACCGGGTGGTCGTCGATGGGACGAAACCCGGATCGCCCGAGTGCAGCTCGAGGCTCCACGACCAATCGTTCGGGCCGAAGGGCGACGGCGGCAAGCGCGTGGGGCGAAACGGGATCGTCATCGACAAGGCGAACGGCGTCTGGATCGAGAACCTGACCGCCTGCAACTTCCTCGGTGAGGGAAACCAGATCTGGTGGAACGGCGGCGACGGCTCGGGGAAGATCGGGATGGGCGCCTGGTACGGGAACTACCTCTCGGCGACGACCACCTTCTACCGCAGCAAGAGGAAGCAGGCCTCCTATGGCGAGTTCGCCTCCAACGCCCACGGTCCCGGGCGCCTGACCCACTCCTACGCCTCGAACATGAACGATGCCGGCGTGTACATCGGCGCCTGCGCGCAGCGCTGCCACTCGGTGGTCACCAAGTCCCAGTTCGAGTTCAACGCGCTCGGCTACTCGGGGACGAACGCCGGCGGGAAGCTCGTGCTGAAGAAATCCGAGTGGGACCGAAACGCGAGCGGCATCGTCACCAACAGCCAGAACAACGACGACGCCCCGTCGCCCCAGGACGGGGCCTGCAAACACGGGACGGGACCGACCGGCACCTACTCGTGCACGATCTTCAAGAAGAACTTCGTCCACGACAACAACAACCCCCACACCCCCTTGACGACGCCGTCGCCGATCGGCTCGGGGATCGTGGTCGCCGGCGGGCGCGACGACATGGTGACGAAGAACCGGGTCACGCACAACGGCGCCTGGGGGATCCTGCTGGCCCCGTATCCCGACCTCGGGCCGCCGCCGCCCGTCGCGCACTGCGAGGGCGGGATTCCCGACGCCCTCGGCCCCGGAAGCTGCCTGTACGACGACTGGGGAAACCAGGTCTTCAAGAACACGGTCGCCAGGAACGGCTTCTACGGCAACCCCACGAACGGCGACCTCGCCGAGCTCTCGAACGCCGAGCCCGATCGCAGCAACTGCTGGTACGCGAACAAGCACCCCGACGGTGGCGCCTCGAGCACGGACCCGCCGGGCCTTCAGAGCTTCCACGGCAAGGCCCAATGCGGGCAGATGCCGCAAACCGCGGCCAACAGCGGCGAGCTCCTCGCCCAGGCCGGCTGCGACTCGCGAGCTCTCCTCGGCCCCTGCCCGTCCGGGCCGGGGCTCGACTATCCGGCGCCGGGCCACGTCAAGCTCCACAGGCTCCCGCGCCAGCGCTCGATGCCGAACCCGTGCAAGGGCGTGCCCTCGAACCCGTGGTGCGCTCGCCAACTGATGCCCGGCGTCAGGGGCCACCACCACGGCTTGGGCTCCCCCGCGAGCCCAAGCCCGACCCCGGGCTACTGAGCTAGCGGGCGGGTAGCTCGCAGGAGTGAGCGGGCTCGTGGGGCCTGGCGTCGCAGCGGTCCCGGCCTCGGCCCCCCGCGAAGCGGTCCTTGCCCCTCTCCCCCTTGAGGAGGTCGGCTCCAGGCCGGCCCAGGAGCTCGTCAGGACCGGGCCCCCCGAAGAGCTCGTTGCGCCTCCCGTTGCCCACCAGGCGATCCGGATCGGTACCGCCGAACGCCCGCACGAGCTCGACCCCGAGCGTCGAGACGCCGCCGTTGGACGGCGCCCCGTTCCCCTGGAGCTCGAGCGTGTCCGCGCCGGCGCCCTCCAGGATCGACACGGTGTCGCGGCCGGTTCCGAGATCGATTGAGACCCCGATCCGGCCCGCCGGATCGAGGTACCCGGGCGCCAGGGGGCCGGCCGCGAGGTCGAGGACCACATTCTCGTTTCCCTCCGCCCCCGTCACCGCGATGTCGTTGACGTCGAGCACCGTGGCTCCGCAATCGTTTCCGTCGACCTGGATCTCGCCGTCGGGGAGGCGAGTGACCCTCGTGGTGGCATTCGGCGCGGCTGTGACCTCGAGCGTGCGGCCGTTCATCCGGCAGCTCGGGGAGGTGCCGACGTAGCTCACCCGCAGAAGCCGGGCCCCGGGATCGATCGCGCTCGTGTAGTTCTGGTCCTTGTAGAGCTCGGTCCAGTAGAGGCCGTCCGGGCCGGCGCCCAGCCCGACCGCGGTCCCCTTCCCGGTACCGGTGTACTCGACCAGGCCGTGCGGGTGACCGCCCATCTCGCCGCCCGGCTGCGGGTCGAACTCAACGATCCGCTTGCCGAGCTCCTGCGGGCCCGTGGCGTAGGTCGGGCCGGACTCGGTGACGAACGCGTGGTCCATCTGGACGCCGGGGAAGCCGCTGCCGAGGAAGGCCTGGCGCTGGACGAAGGCGATGTTCACCGGGGCATGCGACGGCTTCCAGTTGTAGAGCGCGTTCGTCTCCATGCTGGCGTCAGTACCGTCCCAGCCGTAGCTCGCGCCGCGGTCGACCAGGGCGAACCGGTCGACGCTGGGGCCGTTCTCGACCTCATAGTGGACCCCGTTCGCTGCGCGCCAGGCGCCTCCGAACGGATTGCGGAAGCCGTAGGCGTAGACGTAGTCCTTCGCGCTGATCCCGTCGCCTGCGTCGTAGAACGGGTTGTCGCTGGGCGCGCTGCCGTCGAGGTTCGCGCGCAGGACCTTCCCCTTGTACGAGTTGAGGTTGAGCGCCGCGGACGGCTGGAAGCCGTCGCCGTTGTGGATCCAGAGCTTGCCGTCGGGTCCGATGGACACGTTCGAGATCTGGTGAGACGGCCCCTGCGTCTCGCCAGCCATCTGGAGAACGGGCGTCTCGGTCGCGGCGGTGTGACCGCCGTCGACGCTGTGGAGCCTGATCACCTCCGGGTGGTGGTCGTCCGTGGTGGCGTCGCTGCCGTCGCCGTCGTAAACCATGCTCGCCAGGACGTCGCCCGTGGCCGGATCCACCGCGATCCCGGTCAGGCCTTGCTCCCCCGACCCGGGGAAGGTGCCGGTCGGGTCGAAGTTGAGCAGGCCGGTGGCGTAGTCGCCCTCGGTGCCGTCCCGATCGATCACCCTGATCGTCCCGTAGAGCTCGGTGACGTACAGGAGCGGGTCCTTGGCGCCGGTTCCTGGGTTGGGGACGAAGGCGATGTCGGTGGGGAGCTGGAGGCCGGCGGCGACGGTGTCCAGGCGGTAGCCAGGTTGGACCGGCGTCCACGCGACCGGGCCGCCGGGCGGTGAGGGCGGAATCGTCATGAACGGTCGCTGCGCCCACGCGCTCACCTCGTTGGCGCTGTCGCGGAAGCGGACCTGGAGCGTGTACTGATGGTCGTACTCGAGCTCCGTCCGCCCTGCATAGGTGTTGACGAAGGCCCCGTCGCCGAGGTGGATGTGCACTTTGAGGGTGCCGGTCGCGCAGTCCGCCTGCCAGACGACCGTGCCCGCGTCGAGGATCTGCCAGTCCGAGCAGGCGTGGGTGTCCCCATCGGCGTCGCTGAACCCGGCCGCCTCCATGTGGACGTCCGCGGGGTGGACGAGCTGGCCGTCGGTGCTCGGCTCCGTGATCGTCGGGGTCGAGGGCGCGGCGGCCGTCGCGGCGGCCGGCGCGAGGAGGAACGCCGCCACGGCGGCAAGTGAGGCGCCGACTGCCCTGAGCGCGGATGCCCCTCGATTACGCCGGTTCGCTTGCCTCACTGGTCCCGCCTGGCGCGAACTCTAGTGTCCGGAAGCGGACAGCGGCGGGCGGGGGGCGCCCACGACCCTCGGCGGCGAGCTAAACGGCCGTCCCGCCTACGGTGAGCTCGCGGATTCGCACGTGGCCCTGGCCGGTGCCTACGGGGACCCGCTGGCCGCCCTTGCCGCAGAACCCGGTCTTCATCTCGAAGTCGGAGGCGACCGCGTCGATCCGCTGGAGGGTCTCGAGGCAGTTGCCGATCAGGGTCGCGCCGCGACACGGGCTCGTGACCCGGCCGCCCTCGATCAGGTAGCCCTCCGAGACTCCGAAGACGAAGTCGCCCGTGGTCGGGTCGACCTGCCCGCCGGCGAACGATTTCGCGTAGAAGCCGTCCGCGACCTCGGCGATCAGCTCCTCGGGCCTGCCCTCGCCGGGAGCGATGTAGGTGTTGGTCATCCGGGGGATCGGCAGGTGGCGAAAGCTCTCGCGGCGGCCGTTGCCCGTCGAGTCCACCCCGTCCTTTCTCGCTCGCACGAGGTCGTAGAGGTAGGAGGTGAGTCGGCCCCCGTGGATCACGCAGGTCCGGCGGGTCGTGGTGCCCTCGTCGTCGATCCCGTCCGTCCCCCACTCGCCGGGAAGCCGCCCGTCGTCGAAGGCGTCGAGGTGCGACGCCGCGACCTGCCCGCCGAGCTTCCCCGCGTACACTGACGCCCCCTTTTGGATGTGGTCGGCCTCGAGCCCGTGTCCGGTCATCTCGTGGAAGAGGACCCCACCGAATCCGCCGCCCACGACCACCGGCATCGCCCCGGCCGGGGCGGGATCGGCGTCGAGCAGGGTGAGCGCGACCTTCGCCGCTTGCTCGGCGGTGCGCTCCGCGGCGCCGCCGGCGAGCAGCTCGAAGCCCCGGTGGCCGCCGAGGGTCTCAAAGCCGGTCTCCACGGTCGCATCCCGGCGTGCGACTGCCTGGACCCCGAGGCGAACCCGGGTGCGATCGTCGGCCGCGAAGCGGCTTTCGGAGTTCGCGACCGTGACCCGCCGCCGGCCCTCGGCGTAGCCCGCCTGGACCTGGGCCACCTGGCCCCCGGCCGAGCGCGCGGCCTCGTCGCAGGCCCGAAGCAGGGCGGCCTTCTCATCGGCGCCGACCTCCCCGGGGACCACCTCGATCTCCTGGGAGCGCGGCGCCGTGAGCGCGGCGAGCCCCTGGGGCTCGCGCCGATCGCCGCGGGCGGCCGCGGCGACGGCGTCCGCGGCGCGCTCCAGATCGCCCTCGCCGAGCCCATCGACGTGGGCGAAGTAGGTGGTCTCCCCGAGGACCACGCGCAGACCGGCCCCGCGCTCGCCCCCGCGCTGGACCCGCTCCACGCGCGACTCGTCGATCGACATCGCGAGCCCGGCACGCTCCTCGCAGAAGAGCTCGGCCAGCTCGCCCCCGTGGCGGAGGGAGCGCTCGAGGATGGCGCCCGCGAGCTCGGGCTCGATCAGCGCTGCCGGGGGACGGTCGGGCATCAGCCTCGTTCGCGAGCGGTCATCGGTCGATCTCGATCAGGTCGGCGGCGGCGAGGAACAGCGCCCGGCCGGCCTCGGTCTGCGACGGATAAGAGATCACCCTTCCACCCGGGTAGGCGACGCGGGCGAAGGGTCGCCGGGTCATCCGCCGCCGGCGAAGGAAGCCGGCCGCCTCCTCGGCGTAGGCCGAGACCCGCCCAAGGATCGTCCGCTGGGGCTTCGGGGTCACCGCGGCCTCGTCCCGGGCGCCGGGACGGCCGACGGCGCGAGCTCCCGGACGAGGTCGCGCAGGACGGCGCGCATGTCGAACAGCATCAGCGAGGAGAGGACGAAGCGCTCGGCGACGGCGACGATCCCAAGGCTGCGGTGGCGAACCGCGAACACCTCGCCGTCCTCGGTCGCCACGTGGACCTGGTCCGCGGGTCGATCGCCGGCGGCGTCGGCCGCGTCGAGCAGCGCCGCGCCGGCTCGCCCCCAGCGGTCGGCGTCCCCGCTCGCCGCGAGCGCGCGCCCGCGGCGGTCGAGGATCGCGCAGCCGCGAAGCTCGGCGGACATCTCCCTCATCCGGGCCACGGCGGCCTCGGCCGGCGTGGGGCTCGGCATCGTCGCCGCTTGGGCTCCGGTCACTACGCCAACATATAGGCCGTGTCACTCGAGCGAGCTTCGTGGCTCAGCGTCGCCGCCGCCTGCGCGATCGGGGCGGTGATCATGCTCGTCCAAGGCTACGTCGGCTACCCGATCGTGCTGGCCGCGGTCGGCCTCGCGGCGGCCGTCAACCTGCTCTAGGGCGCCCGCGCTCTCTCGCCGGGCCCGCTCTTCAGGGGTCGGCGTCTTTCATCGACCCGGAGAGCCGGGCGGCAATCCGCGCCACGCCGCATCGCTGGTCGACTTGCGTTGACAATGACAACGGAACTCGACCAGCGACGGATTCTGCCGCTCCTCAGCCGAACCGCAGCGGGCCCTCCTCCCCCCTCTCCGCCGCCTCCTCGGGCTCGACGTGGATCAGGACCTCCGAGCCTGGGATCTCGGATTCGATCGCGGCGCGGAGACGGTGGGCGAGCGAGTGGGCGTTCTCGAGCGTCGTCCCGTCGCGGAACTGGACGTGGAGGTCGATGTAGCGGCGGGTGCCGGCAAGGCGGGCGCGAAGCTTGTGGTAGCCGACCATCTCGGGCGGGCGCGCGGCGGCGATCGCCGACTGGATGCGGTCGAGCTCCTCCGGCGGCGGCGCCTCGTCCACCAGCACCCGCGAGGAGCCGCTGAGGATGCGAAGGCCGGCGAACACGATCGCCGCCGCGACGCAGAGCGCCGCGATCGGGTCGAAGACGGCGTCGCCCGTGACCTGCACCAGGAGGAGGCCGGCGAGGACCCCCATCGAGGTGAGGGCGTCGGTGAACAGGTGGGCGGCGTCGCCCTCCAGCGCCGCCGAGCCGTGCTCACGCGCGCGGCGGTAGAGGAACCTCGAGACGCCGAAGTTGGCGATCGCCGAGAGCCCGATCACCGCGATCCCCACGCCGAGGCGCTCGACCGAGGCCCCGACCACCAGCCGGTGGGTGGCCTCGTAGACGATGATCGCGGCGCCGACCAGGATCAGCATCCCCTCGATCGCGGCGGCGAGGTTCTCGACCTTCTCGTGGCCGTAGGGGTGCTCGGGATCCGGCGGCTCGTCGGCCTTGCGGACCGAGACCAGCGCGATCACCGAGGCGACCAGGTCGATCGAGGAATGAGCGGCCTCGGTGAGGATCGCGATCGACCCGGTGATCGCCCCGGCGGCGATCTTGATCGCGATCAGGACGGAGTTCGAGGCGACGCTGAGGGACGCCGCCCCGGCCTTGGTGCCGCGGATCACGACCCCGCCTCGAGCCAAGCGGCGAGCGCGCGGGCGGCGCGCCCCCGATGGCTGATCGCGTGCTTTTCGGCCGGGTCGAGCTCGGCCATCGTCCGCCGGTCGTCGGGGCCGGTCTCGATCGGGACGAAGGCCGGGTCGTATCCGAACCCCCCCGAGCCGCGCGGCTCCGCCGCCATCTCGCCCTCGCAGAAGCCCTCGAACAGGCGCTCCTCGCCGTCCTCGCCGACGTAGGCGATCACGCAGACGTAGCCCACCGCGCGGTCCCCGGCGCCGTCGAGCTCACTCAACAGGAGCTCGAGGTTCTCGGCGTCGCTCGCGTTCGGGCCGGCGTAGCGCGCCGAGCGGACTCCGGGGCGACCGCCGAGCGCCCGCGCCTCGATCCCCGAGTCGTCGGCGATCGCCGCCGCGCCGGTCGCCTCGCGCGCGGCGCGGGCCTTGATCAGCGCGTTGTCGGCGAAGGTCTCGCCGTCCTCCGGAGGCAGCTCGACCTCCGCCGGCAGCGCCACCAGCTCGACGCCGGCCAGGATCTGGCCGAGCTCGCGCAGCTTGTGCTGGTTGCGGGTCGCGAGGACGACGCGGGGCCGGGCCATCAGCCCGAGGCGAGGGCGGCGACCGCCTCCTCCTGGACGACGCGCAGCGCGGCGATCGCCGGCTCGGCCACGGCGAGGAGGTCGTCGAGCGAGGCTCGCGAGACCGGGGTGCGCTCGGCCGTCGCCTGGACCTCGACCAGACCGCCGTCCCCGCTCATCACCACGTTGGCATCGACCTCCGCCCGCGAGTCCTCCGAGTAGTCGAGGTCGCACAGCACCTCGCCGTCGACGATCCCGCAGCTCACCGCGGCGATCGAGCCGGTGAGCGGGTCGCGGGCGAGCTCGCCGGCGGCCATCAGCTTCGTGATCGCCAGCCGCAGCGCCACGTAGCCGCCGGTGATCGACGCGCAGCGGGTGCCGCCGTCGGCCTGGAGCACGTCGCAGTCCACGTACACGCTTCGCTCGCCGAGCGCCTGGAGGTCCACCACGGCGCGGAGCGAGCGGCCGATCAGCCGCTGGATCTCGACCCCGCGGCCGTCCTGTCGCCCCCGCTTCGTGTCGCGCTCCTTGCGCTCGCCGGTCGAGGCGGGGAGCATCGCGTACTCGGCGGTGACCCAGCCGCGGCCCGAGCCCTCGAGGAAGCGGGGGACCGAGGAGGTCGCCGAGGCCGTGCAGATCACCCGCGTCTCGCCCTGCGAGTAGAGCGCGGAGCCGTCGGCCGTCCGCACGAACCCGGCGTCGACCTCCACCGGGCGGAGGTCGGCGGCGGAGCGGTCGTAGCTGCGGGGCCCGGCCACGGGGCCAGTCTCTCAAAGGCATCGCCGCGGCAACCTCGCGCGCCCCACTCGCAAATTCGCTTGCCGTCCGGGGCCGCGATCAAGGTTCCGGGCTCCCGTTCCGAGCAACGAGCACAGGGACGATGCTCGCGCGAATCGCTCGCAGATCCACTCTGGTCGGGGCCGCCGTCGCGGTGGCGGCGATCGCGCTGCCCTCGGGGGCGCTCGCCGCCCGGCCCACCTGCCTCGGAGAGCGCGCGACGATCGTCGGGAACGACCACGGAAACCACATCAAGGGGACGCCGCACGGCGACGTGATCGTCGGGCTCGGGGGCAACGACGTGATCGTGGGCGACGGCGGCGACGACGTGATCTGCGGCGGCCCGGGCGACGACCAGATCTACGGCCGCCACGACCGCGACAAGCTGGTGGGCGGCACCGGCAGCGATTTCATCAAGGGCTTCGACGCGAACGACTTCATCGTGGGCGACTCGGTGAACCTGACCGGCGACGAGCTCGAGCCGGTGAGCCACGACGTGATCAAGGGCGGGCCGGGCAACGATCGCCTGGTGGGCGACAACAACTCGCGCTTCAACGCCGGCGGCGGAGTCGGCGACACGATCTACACCAACAAGGGCGACGACTTCCTGGTCGGCGACAGCATGGTGACCCGAGATGGGATCGCGCAGGGCGCGGGCGGCGACCTGACCTTCGGCGAGCAGGGCAAGGACACGATCGTCGGCGACAGCTACTCGCCGAACGGACGCGCGCTCGGCGGCGGCGACGACACCCTGAACGCCGGCCCCCAGAACGACACCGTGATCGGCGACAGCTACACCCTGAACGGCTTCGCGAGCGGAAGCGGCCGCGACAAGCTCCACGGATTGGCGGGCAACGACACCCTCCGGGGCGACGACTATGCGGCGTGGAGCCAGGGCGTGGCGGAGGGCGGCGCCAAGGACACTCTGAACGGGGCCGACGGCAACGACAACCTCGACGGCGGCCCGGCGCACGACATCTGCGCCGGCGGCGGCGGCTCCGACTCGGCGTCGAGGTGCGAGTTCACGCTGCAGGTTCCCTGAAGCGCGCGGCTCCCGGCCGCCACGCCGTCCGCCGCTTCGCCATCATCCCGGCGGCGTGAGCCACATCGACAACACCTGGCTCGCCTACGCCTTCGAGCGCGAGCCCGCGCCGGGGACGGTGGACGCCGGCCTGCGCCGCGTGGAGACCCACTACGGCGAGCTGTTCGCCGACCCGCTGGTCGCGCACGCGGATCAAAGCGGCCCGATCGGGATGGCGCTGTGGCACCGCGACGACGCGCGGCTTCGCTGGCCGCTTTGGGCCGAGGACGACGCGCTGAGCGTGGCGGCGACGAACGCGCCGACGGGCTGGACCCGGCTGGTAGGTGAGGCCGAGCCCGAGCGGGCGGCCGTCCCGCTCGCCCGCGCCCTGAGCGAGAAGCCCGAACGGCTCGCCAAGCTCAATCCGCCATTCGTCATCGCGGTCCTCGAGCGGCGGGCGAGGAGGCTGACGATCGTCAACGACTTTCTGGCCTCTGCGCGGTGTTATGAGCTCCGCACGGACCGGGGGTCGGTGTGGTCCAACCGCCTCGGCGCCCTCCCGCTCTTCGCGGGCATCCGCCCCGAGGCCGATTCCGAAGCGTGGCAGGTGCTCGCGGCGGCGGGCTGGTTCCTTGGCCGCCACACCCCGATCCGGGGGGCGGAGAAGGTGATGCCCGGGTCGGCGATCGTCGTCGAGGCCCGCGGAACCGAGGCCGGCACGCGCGTTCGGCGCGGGCAGACCGACGCCGTGAGGGACCTGGTTCGCCCGCGGATCAAGTTCCTTCGTCGCCCCGGCCGGGCGGCCGCCACCCAGGCGGTCGACCTCGCCCACGCGGTCGATCAGCTCTGGTCGGAGCCGCCGATCCTGAACTTCTCGGGGGGACGCGACTCGCGCGTCTCGGCGGCGGGCGCGTTCGCCGCCGGACTGCCGGCGACGTATCGGACGATGGACATCCAGCCCGGCGAGGCGGACACGGTGAGGGAGCTCGTGGCCGCTGCGCCCGGGCCGATCTCCCACGTCGTCACCCCGGCCGAGCGCGGCGAGACGGGCGACGAGCTCACGGATCGCCTCCGCGCCCAGCACCTCGTACACGACGGCGTCAACAACCCGATGTCGCTGGTCCGGGCCCCGCTCGACGTGCCGCAGGCCGGGTTCGCGAAGCCGCTCATCACCGGGCACGGTGGCGAGCTCGCCCACGGGTTCTTTTACTCGTCCGAGACCCTCAAGAACGCGCATGAGCGTGGGTTCGACGGCGTCATCGATCGCCTTGAGCGCTTCACCCGCAAGAAGCACAGCGCCGCGCGCGAGGAGGCCTACGCCGTCTACAGGGCCGAGGTCCGGCGCACGATCGAGCAGGGCCGCGACCACGGCGTCGAGGGGCCGAGCCTGCTCGACTACTTCTACCTCGTCCAGCGGCTCAACTTCAGGGCCGGGCTGGGAAGCCGGAACGACCGCTACTCAGCCTGCGCCACGCCGGCCTTCATCCGCGGCGCGTTCGACCTCACGCCGGAGGAGCGCGTCGAGGCGAAGCTCCACCGCCAGATCGTCGCTCGCCTGGTGCCGAGCTGGAACGAGGTCCCGTTCTTCCACGGCGAGGCGGCGCAGATGCCGGAGATGAACCGCGACCGGATCTGGGAGAAGCCGCGCCACGCCGAGCAGCTCGAGGAGATGCTCCAGCGCGAGTCGCTGTGGGAGGAGCTGTTCGACCCCGAGCGGGTGCGCGAGATGTGGGCGGAGGTCAAGTCCGGCGGCGGCCACGGCAACTACGAGCCGCTCTTCCTGCGGATCGCCTGGCGTGTCGGCTACGAGGACCACCTTCGCCTCCTGGGTGACCGTGCGACCACCGACGCCGGGGCCCGGCGATCGCTCCAGGCGGGCGCGGCTAGGGACTGACCGAGCAACCGGATCCCGGCCGAGGCTGCGAATCGCAGCGGATCCGGAAGGCGCCGCCGGTCACGGTGGCGGTCGGGTCCGAGCTCGTGGTCCTGTCCTTGGCCTCGACGACGTAGTTCAGGTACATGGTCCGTCGCGCGCCCCTGGGGACCCGCACCGCGCCGCGCTGGGAGATCGAGCACCTGCCGTCCGCGACGGTGTTCAGGTGCGAGTCGGGCCCGAGGCAGTTCGTGCCGCTGTCACCGCTCGCGTAGCGGTCGGGCCGGTTGGCGAGCGGCGCCGTCCTCGCGGGGCTCGCGCTCAGGACCCACCACGACTCGGCGTCGTGGTCGAACCCCTCCCCGGTGATCTCGACCCGGCCGCGGGCCTCGAGCACGTCTCCGGACACGAGGTCGTGGAGCTTGGCCGCGTGGACGACGGTGGGGTCGCCGTTGACGTCGAGCGTCGGGTCGTCGACCGCCGAGCTCGAGGCGGTCGCGGCGCCGGGATCGGGCGGCGACCCGTAGGCGGAGCCGAGCCGCAGGACGCTGAGCTGCCCGCGGGTGGGCATCCGCTCGGCGTGGTCGCTCGGCTTCGGCCGGTTCGCGCGCAGCGGCCGGCAGCGGCGGTAGCGGTCGCGGCGGCAGTCGCCCTCGAGCTCGAGGACGTCACCCGGGCGCCACCGGCGCGAGTGGGTCCAGGCGAGGACCTCCAGGTTGACGTAGCGCCTGCCCGCCGCGGGGGCGGAGATCGCTCGCTTCGCGCTGACGGTGATCGGGCAATGGTGGACGTCGAGCGTGCAGGTCGCGCGGCGTGGCCTGTTGAACGGCTTCACCGAGCCCCGGCCGGACTCGCCCGGATGCGCCGCCCGATAGAGGCGAGCCTCCAGGACCAGTCTGTAGCGGGGGTTCGGGACCCGATCGCCCCCGCGCCGCTCGCAGGGCGAGCCGTGGTCGCCGCTTCCGTCGATGTCGCTTCCCACGCAGTAGGACTGGTAGAGCGAGCCCGCGATGCGGACCCGTTCACGCCTCGAGCCGAGCCGGCGAAGCCGGACCGAGTAGGCGACGGTGGGATGGCGCAGCGCGGCGGCATGGCTTCGGTGGATCGCGATCCCGCCCGAGACGGAGCCGGCGCGCTCGGTGGTGTCGACGCCGAGCGCCACGCGCCGGGCGCCCGGGCGGTCGACGGCGGCCGGGTGGGCATTCGCAGTCAAGGCGGGAAGCGCTGAGAGCACGAGCCCCGCGGCGAGCGCCCATCTGAACCAGCCGCGGTCCATGCCCGGACGGAGTGTTCCAGGGTCGCGGCGGCGGCGCGTGCCGCCGCCCGCTCTCCTCGCCCGCCGACGCGGGCGATCGGGGCGGGCGGCGGAGGCGGTTCCGCGGAACCGCCTAGCGGAACGTGATCGCGTTCACGGCCTGCTTGATCTTGTTGACGATCAGGTCCGCGAGCTCGGTCCCCTGCTTGCCGTTGAACCCCTTCATGGCCGCGACCATCCCGACCATCAGGAGCGAGACGAGCAGGATCAGGCCGACGTACTCGACCGTCCCCTGGCCGCGCTCACCCTCGAGCGCCGAGACGATTCGCCGGGCGCTTCGGATGAACGCCGCCTCGAGGTATGCCGCCAGCTTGTAGAGCATCGATTCCTCCTGGATTCGGTTTCGCTCGATGCTCGCCCGCTCGGCGCTACCGGTCCAGACGCGGCAGCCAAGCCTCGGTGTCGCGGCTGTCAACGAAGACGCGCTGGACCTTCGACGCGACCGCCGCTCTGGCACAATGCCGGACGCTCAGCGGCCCTAGGGCCCGTTCAAGAGGAGGCCAAATGTCTTTCAGGTGGTGGGACCGTTGGGGTCCCCTGGCCGGGATCGTCTCGGTCGCGTTGATGGTGATCAGCTTCGTCGTCGCCGGCAGCTCGCCGGACACCCAAGACGACGACGCGAAGATCGTCTCGTACTACACCCAGAACTCGAATCAGGTGAAGAACCTCGTGGCGCTTCTGATCTTCGCGATCGGCGTCCTGTTCATGATCGCGTTCTTCGCGGCGCTCCGCGAGCGGCTCGTCGCCGCCGAGGGCGGGTTCGGGCGCCTTGGCGCGCTGGCGTTCGGCGCCGGCGTCGCGAGCGCGGTCTTCTGGATCGTGGCCGTCGTCCTCTTCGTCGCGCCGGCGCTGGCCGCCAACGACACGACCCTGTTCCACCTCGACCCGAACACGTACAGGCTCGAGCAGGACGCGGGCTACGCGTTCTGGGTGGCCGCGGTGATGACGGGGGCGCTGGTGGTGTGGCCCACCTCGGCGATCGCGTTCCGTGCTCCGATCCTGCCGAGATGGTTCGCGTGGGTGGGGGTGTTCGTTGGGATCATCAACCTCTTCGCGCTCTTCTTCTTCCCGGCGTTCGTCTACTGGGCCTGGATCGTGATCGCCTCGGGCCTCCTCACGTGGCGAGCCGGGCCAGTGCCGGCCCCCGCGGCCGGCGTGAGCACCGCGCGCTGAGGCGACGCGTTCGGCCGGGTGGGGCCGGGCCGAACGCGAGGCCGGGGCGCGCCGAGGGCCGGGATCTCCCGGCCCTCCGTGCGCCCCCCCGGTTGTGGAAGAGGCCGCGGGGCGGCGGCCTCTTCCAGTGGGTGGACCCCTTTGACTGCCCTAGGCGGTCAGCTGCTGCTGGGCACAGATTGCGGGTGGATTCCCCCGCGGCGCCGGACGGTGAGCCCGGCCCCGCCGATCGCCACCAGGCCGAGCGCCGCGCCGGCGCCGATCATGGCATCGCCCCATGCGAACCCGTCGTCGGAGGACTGGATCGTCTGGGTGCCGGCCGGAACGAACGGCACGGCCGTCGAGCCGTCGCGACGCAGGGTGAGGTTCCCGTCTGATCGGGACGGCGCCCCGGCCGCCGGGCCGCCCTTGTCGTGGCCGGTGCTCTGGGCCCCCGGGTCCGTGTAGCCGACCGCGGTCGCGGGGACCGCGAGCGAGGCGGTGGCCAGCACCAGCGCCAGCTTCCCCTTCCGGGCGCGGATGCTCCGCATCCGGGCTGCCCGAGGGTGCGAATCGATTGCGAGATCCTGCTTCATACCCCTAACTCCTTTCCGGGCCACGCGCGACACCGCCGCTCGTCCACCCGCTTTGGTGCGTCTCTGCATGCATCCATGACGGCGGGCCGGGGCCGGATCTTCCCCCGGTGACCGGAACTGGACTAGGGTCACACAAGGAAGTCGAAAGGAGGGTGATGCGGTGCCGGATGCGGCGCCACAAGGCGGCACGTCGGAGGGGACGGGCCCCGGCGGGCCCCGAAGGCCCTCGGACGCCGAGCTCGTCGCCGGCTGTCGCCGCGGCGAGGAGTCGGCGTGGCGCGCGCTCGTGGAGCGCTTCTCCCGCTACGTCTACGCGATCGCCACCCGCGCCTACGGCCTCGAGGAGGCCGACGCCGAGGACGTCTTCCAGGAGGTGTTCGCGCGCACCTACGAGAACCTGGACCGGCTTCGAAGCGACGAGGCGATCCGCCCGTGGATCGCGCAAACCACGCGACGCCTGGCCGTCGACCGACTCCGGGGGGCGGATCGCGAGCAACCTCACGAGGACACGATCGAGACCGCCGACCCGCGCGATGCGATCGCCGAGCTCGACGAGGCGCTGTCCGTTCACGAGGCCCTTGCCCGCATGCCGGAGCGATGCGGCGAGATCCTGGACCGCTTCTTCGCGCGCGACCAGAGCTATCGGACCCTGGCCGAGGCGCTGGGGCTCCCGGAGGGCACGATCGCCAGCCGAATCTCGCGCTGCCTCGACAGGCTGCGTGAGGAACTCGGGAAGATCGGACACCCGATGTTCGTCTCTTAGGAAATGGCCCCACCGGCAGAACACGACGAGGAGAGCCTGGCGCGGCTCGTGGCCGCACTCCCGCCCGCCCCGCCCGCGTGGGTGGAGGCGGCCGTCTCGCTTCCGCGAGCCCGGCGCGACGTCGAGAGGATCGTCGCCCTCGCGGAGACAGACCGCGCGTTCCGTGCCGCGGCGATCGCCGACCTCGAGACGGCGGTCCGGGCCGCGGGCTACGAGCCCGACCGGCACCTCCTCGAGGCGATCCGCGAGCGGCTCGAGGGCTAGCCGCTGGCCGCGAGGGCCCGCTCGCTCTCCCTGCGAGCGAGGCCGACCACCTCGCGTGCCCGAGCGACGCGCTCGTCGTCAGCCGACGTCGCGAGGTTGATCTCGATCAGATGGGCGGCCGTGTCCGCCGCCGCGGTCGCGAGCAGCGCGGCGCCGGCCGCCTCGGCGCGAACCCCGGTGGCTCCCCGCTCCGCCGCAAGGGCGGCGAGGGCTGCCGTGTCCGCCCCCGCCTCCGCGATCCGGAGTGGGAGCTCGGCCGCGCGCTCGAGTGCCGGGCCGAGGCGCACGTCCCCCTCCCCCTCCTCACGCTCGACCGGCGACACCGCGTCGAGCGCCGCCCGGGCGGTGGCGTGGGCCTCCGCGTCGCGCCGCGCCAGGCTCGCCCCCCGGCGCCGGAGCGCCGCCGCCTGCGCGACCGCTCCCCCCGCCTCGTCCCAGCCGCCGCGCGAGCCCCGCGCGGCCTCCTCGACCATCCCCGCCGCGAGCGCGACGACGAGCGCCGCGGACGGCCCCGCCCCCGGCGAGACGGCGTCCTCGGAGAGCTCGGCGAGCAACCCGGACAGGGTGGAAGAGAGCTTTTCCTCCGGCACGTGGCCAGTGTAGGACGGCCGGAGCGAGCGAATGCGGCGTGCCAGGCGGCCACGACTGGACCGATCTTCTAGTACCTGTTGTCTTAACGCTAACCATTTGCTAACTTTCCCCGCCGCCGCCCCGGGCTCGTCCGGGGAAGACGCAAATCGGAGGAGGCAAGATGATCCGCAAGCTCCTGCCCGGAGCGCTGATCGGCGCGCTCGCGATCGTCGCGATCGCGTTCGCGTCGCCCGCCTTCGCCCAGTCCGGCGGAGGCTGTCAGCTCCAGGGCAACGCGAATTTCAGCCCCGGGCTGAACAGCACCAGTCAGGATTTCACCTACAGCTTCGGCGGCGACCTGACGGGTTGCCAGTCGACCGACACCGGGGCGCCGACGTCCGGCGCCGTGGAGGCCGGAAAGGTCCTCACGGACCCCAGCGGCGAGCAGTTCCAGGAGCCCGCCGCGACCGGCACCGGCAGCTGTGGCAGCAGCACCACGAACGGCACCGGGATCGTCACCTGGAGCGACGGCACGCAGACCGTCGTCGAGTACTCGACGACGGGGGCGGCGGCCGCCGTGAATCTCAGCGGCACAGTGGTCCCGAGCGTGACGCTGCAGGCGATCAACCCGCAGCCCGGCCAGCCGACCTCGAAGACGGTGACGACCACCCGCTACGCGGGCGCGTCGGCCCTTGGGGCGCTGGCCTTCCAGCCGCCGGACCCGACCGCCTGCGCCGGAGCCGGCGTGACGACGGCCGGCATCAGCGGATTCATCGGCCTGGGCTCGCAGTAGCCGACGAGCCCAGCTGACGTGTGCCGAGGGCCGGGGTCTCCCGGCCCTCGGCGCGCATCGGGCCGCGCGCCCGCCTAGGATCGCGGCGGTGCTCGGCGCGAGGGACGTCAGCGACGCCGGCGACCTCACCGGCGATCGATGAGGGCGCTCGTTCGCCGCTACATCCCGTTCGGCGCGAGGCGAGCGCTGTGGCGGGTGCGCCGCAGCGGCCCGCGGATCGCCCAGCCCCTGTCGCTCGTCCTTCCCCGCGCCGCCGCCCCGTCGCGGCCGATCCTCCTCATCGGCTGTCCCCGCTCGGGGACCAGCGTTCTCCTCCAGGCGCTGCTTCGAAGCCCGACCCTGGGCTCGGTCCAGAGCGAGGGGCACATCCTGTGGGAGGTCCACCACCACCCCCGCGACCGGGGCTGGGACTCCGACGCCCTCGGCGCGGAGGCGGTCAGCGACCGCGAGCGCGCCTACGTCTATCTCGCGATCCGGCTCGTGGTCCGGGGTCGGCGGTTCGTCGACAAGACCCCGGAGAACTCGCTTCGGATCCCTTATCTGCGGAGCCTCTTCCCGGACGCCTCGTTCGTCTTCCTGCGGCGCCGCGCCGCCGACAACGTCAGCTCGCTGATGGACGGGTGGAGGGCGAGGCCGAGGTTCGTCACCTACCGCCTCCCGGAGCGGCTCGAGGGCCTCGGCTCGCTGAGCGGCGACCGATGGAGCTTCGTCCTGGTCCCCGGCTGGCGCGAGCTTCGGTTCTCGCCCCTCGAGGAGATCTGCGCCCGCCAGTACGTCGCCTGCAACGAGGCCGCCCTCGCGGCGCGGGAGGCAGTCGAGCCCTCGCGCTGGCTCGACGTCGCCTATGAGGACCTGACCGCCTCGCCGGTCGATACGACCCGGCGCCTCTTCGAGCGGCTCGACCTGCCCTTCGACCGCTCGGTCGAGTCGTTCGCCGCCGGGCTTCACCGCACCCCGGGCCCGACCGCCCTGACCCCGCCGCGTCCCGGCAAGTGGCGCGAGCACAACCGCGCCGAGGTCGAGCGGATCCTCCCGCTCGTGGCGCCAACCGAGGAGCGTCTCGGCTACCGCTGAGCCGTGCGGGGAACTGCGTCAGGTTCGCGACGATCTTCGTAGAGTGCGAGCCGCATGGCACGCCGCCCGAGTACCTGGAGGCGGGGCGACGAGCCGGTGACTCCGAAGCAGGAGGCGAGGGAGCGCGGGCGCGTCGGACCGCAGCGCGCGGTCGACGACGTCCGGGCGCTGGAGGACGACCTCGAGCGCGTCAAGGAGGAGGAGGCGGCGAAGCGGGCCGAGCTCGAGCGGGGCAAGGGCGAGCTCGAGCGAGAGCTGGAGGCGACCCTGCGCCTACTCGACGACGCCCTCGAGCGCGCGATTGCCGCCGAGCGGCGGATGAGCGAGATCGAGCTGGAGAGCGGTCGGGCGATCAAGCGCGAGCGGAAGCCGGAGGTCCAGATCGCGGACGTCGCCGGCGGCGAGCGGATCAACCTGGCCACGGCCGGCTTCGAGGACCTGCGCTCGCTCGGCCTCTCGGTGACCCAGTCGAAGCGGGTCCTCGACCATCGCGAGAGCGCCGGCTTCGACTCGGTCGACGACCTCGACCGCCTGCCCGGCTTCTCGACCAGCTTCCTGGCCCAGGTGAAGCGCAGACTGACGCTGTAAGGTCAGCGCGATGGCCACCCGGCTGACCGCGCTGCCCTCGTTGGAGCCCGATCCGCTCGAACCTCGCCCCGACGAGGTCGAGCGCTACGTCGAAGCGCTTCAGGGGTTGAGCAAGGCGAACGCCGACCTCGCCCGGCGCGTGGCCTGGAACCAGATCCGGCTCGCGGGGGCCCGAGCCGGCAGGCACCCCGCCGAGGCGCACGACACGCTGAACCGGATCTTCCGCCTCGGCGTCCCGCCCGATCCTCCGCTCGACGGCCCGACCCGGGGCCTCATGGTCACGCCGATCCTTGCTCGGGCGCTCGACCTCGGGCTGCGGGCGCTCGCGACCTCGTGGGTTCCGTGGACGGGGAAGCGCTTCGACGCCGCCTCGGGGACCGGCGACAACCTGCTGGTGGCGAGCTCCCGGGGCCCGGCGCGGGTGATGTGGCCCTCGTACCGGCTCGAGCCGCTGGGCGACGGCTACGCCGCGTTTCGGTTCCGCACGTACGTCAGCCCCGGGACCGTGGATCCGGATCGCGAGACCCTGAAGATCGACTACGACTCCGACGAGAACCCGCGCTTCTTGATCCGCGACATCCTCGACGAGCTCGTCCAGGTCGTGCGGGGTGCCTACCTCGGCAAGGTGCTCCTGCGGCGGAAGGGCGAGTGGCGGCTGATCGGCTACTTCGCGCTCGAGCCCGCCGCCGTCACGCCGGCCCCCGAGGCGGCCGAGGCGCTGGGCGAGCCCGCGGCGGCGACCGTCTAGAGCCTGTCGAGACCGCGCTAGCGCTCGCGGTGGCGCCCGGGCGATCGTAGTCGCGGCGAGGTGCGCGGGTACCGTAGGCGGCCGGTGACCGGGCGATCCGAGACCGACGTCGCGGTGGTCGGCGGCGGCGCGGCGGGGCTCTACGCGGCGCTGCGCGCCGCCGAGCACGGGGCCAAGGTGACGCTCGTCTCACGAAAGCCGCTGGCCGAGAGCGCCAGCTTCTGGGCGCAGGGCGGCCTCGCGGCCGCGCTGTCGCCCGACGACTCCCCCGCTCGCCACGCCGACGACACCGTGAACGCCGGCCGCGCGCTGTGCCGCGCCGCGGCGGTTGAGGTCCTCACCCGCGAGGCCCCGGGAGCGGTGGCCGAGCTCAGGCGGCGCGGCGTCTCGTTCGACACGGACCCCGACGGCGGCCTCAGCCTCGCGCTCGAGGGCGGGCATTCGGCGCGGCGCATCGTCCACGCCGGCGGCGCCCAGACCGGACGTGCGATCACCGGGCGGCTCGCCGAGCTCGTCGGCGAGCGCGGCGAGATCGAGGTCATCGAGGGGGCCTCGGCGCTCGCCCTGTGGAGCGACGGCGAGCGGTGCGCGGGCGTGGTCACGGACGCCGGCGCGATCGCGGCCGCCGCGACGATCCTCGCCACGGGCGGGGGCGCGGCCCTTTGGCGGCGGACCACGAACCCGTGGGGGGCGATCGGGGCGGGGCCGGTGCTCGCCCACGCCGCCGGCGCCGAGCTCACCGACCTCGAGTTCTGCCAGTTCCACCCCACCGCCCTCGCCCTTCCGGGGCAGAAGCGCGACGGCTCCCTGCTAACCGAGGCCCTCCGCGGGGAGGGCGCCGAGCTCCTCGATGCGTCAGGCCGCCGGTTCACCGACGAGCTCGGCCCCCGTGACCAGGTCACGGCGGCGATCCTCGACCGGATGGACGCCGACCGGGCCGACCACATCCGGCTCGACGTGCGGGGCATTGCGCCGGAGCGCTTCCCCAACGTGTTCGAGGCCTGCCGCGAGGCCGGGCTCGAGCCGGAGCGCGAGCCCGTCCCGGTTGCCCCCGCGGCCCACTACTTGATGGGCGGGGTCGTCTGCGACCTGGACGGGCGGACCACGCTGCCCGGCCTCTACGCGGTAGGGGAGTGCGCCTGCAGCGGGGTCCACGGAGCCAACCGCCTCGCGTCGAACTCGCTCAGCGAGTGCTTCGTCTTCGGCGCCCGGGCTGCGATCGCCGCCGCTCGCGAGGCCCCCGCCCCAGCCTCCATCCCGCTTCCCGCGTGGCGCTTCGAGGCGCCCGCTGCCGCGACCCGTGACGCCGTCTGGAGGCTCGCGGGGCCGCGCCGCACCGCCGCGTCGCTCGAGCGGCTGCTCGACGATCCGTACCCCCTCGCGCGGCTGATCGCCGCGAGCGCGCTGGAGCGCGCCGAGTCGCGCGGCCCCCACCGGCGTACGGACGCCCCGCTCCGCGACCCTGGCCTCGACGGGGTCCACCTGGTCGCGCGCCGCGGTGGAGGGGTGAGCCGCGAGCCCTGGCCGTGAGCATTCGCTCGCAACCGCGCGTGGCCGGGCCGGCCGGCCCTTAACACGCCCTTAATCCAGGGCCCTTTGCGCTTAAACGCACGTTGCTTTAGTGCTCCGCCTGCCTCCAGCCCGGAAGCACTGCACGGAGAGCCAGGAGGCGAAAGTGGAAACGGAAGACCACAGGGGGTTCAAGGAGATGTACCGCTTCAGCCGGTCGATCTACAGGGAGCTGGCCCCGCGCGTCGTCGAGGACGACTGGGATCCGACGGGATGTCGAAACAAGCAGAAGGTGCTGGACGCGTGCGAGGGCGCCATTCGGCGCCTCACGTACGACCGCCGCTACTTCGCCAGGCCCGCGCGGTCGCTGTTCACCGAGGTCCGTCCGTATTTCGGCGTCAACGACCAGCTCCTGGTCTGGAGGGTGGTCGAGACGAACATCAACCTGGCGATCGAGTTCCTGTCCAGGCTGCCCGAAGGGGTCGGGCTGGACGGCCGGCCGCCGCAATGCAACGCCCACACCCGGAAGGGAACGCCGTGCCAGCGCACGCCGCTTCCCGGACGCGACTACTGCCCCTCCCACAAGCACCTCGAAGAGACCTTCGAGGGCGTTGAGGTCCCGGTCCAGAGCGTGGATCGGGAGCTCGAGTCGCTGGCCGCCGCCTGACGCAAAGCTGGAGGAGGCGAAACGAAAAGACCCCGGCCCCGGCCGGGGTCTTTTCTTGTCCCGCGGCGGAATCCGCGGGCTCGGAGTGCATAGGCTGACCCATGCTGCTCGGCGTTGACGTCGGAGGGACCTTCACGGATGCGGTCCTCTTCGACGGCGAAAGCCTCCATACGGCGAAGGCGCCGACGACGCCGGACGACCAGTCGCGCGGGGTGATCGATGCGGTCGGGGCGGCGCTTCGGCGGGGCGGGGCTCGCGCGGAGGAGGTGGAGGCGTTCGCGCACGGGATGACCGTGGGGACGAACGCGCTGCTGGAGGAGCGCGGCGCCCGCACGGCGCTGGTCGCCACCGCCGGCTTCACCGACCTGCTCGAGATCGCTCGCCAGAACCGGCCCGACCTCTATCGCCTCTGCGCGCCGAAGCCGACCCCCCTCGTGCCCGACGACCTCCGCTTCGCCGCCCGCGAGCGCACCGGGCCACGCGGCGCGATCGAGCCGCTCGAGCCCGCTGAGCCCGAGCGCCTCGCAGCGACGGTTCGCGCGAGCGGATCCGAATCGGTGGCGGTGTGCCTGCTGTTCTCCTACCTCGACCCCGTCCACGAAAAGCGCATCGCCGAGCGCCTGCGGGCCGAGCTCCCGGGCGTCCACGTCTCCGCGTCGCACGAGGTCCTGCCCCAGTTTCGCGAGTACGAGCGCTGCTCGACCACCGTAATCGACGCCTATCTGTCCCCGCTGCTCGGCCGCTACCTCGAGCGGCTCGGCTCGGCGGCCGCCGATCGAGGGCTTCCCGAGCCGGTGGTGATGCGCTCGTCGGGCGGGGTGGCGCCGGCGGCCGAGGCGGCGAGGTCCGGAGCGTGGAGCGTTCTCTCGGGGCCGGCGGGGGGCGCGGTCGGCGCCGGGCTCCTGGCGACGCTCTCCGGCGACGGCAACGCGCTCGGGCTCGACATGGGAGGGACCTCGTGCGACGTCTGCGTGGTGGAGGAGGGCCGCGTCCGGCGCACGGACTCGCGGACGATCGGCGGCAGGGTGATCCAGCTCCCGATGGTCGACGTCCACACGGTTGGCGCCGGGGGCGGCTCGGTTGGCTGGCGGGATGCCGGCGGGGCGCTCCGGGCCGGGCCCCGCTCGGCGGGGGCCGACCCGGGGCCGGCATGCTACGGGCGCGGCGGGAGCGAGCCCACGGTCACCGACGCGAATCTCGCGATCGGCTACCTCGACGCCTCCTCCACCCTCGCCGGCGGAGTGGAGCTCGACGCCGACGCCGCCCGGGAGGCGATCGGGCGCCTGGCCGGGGAGCTCGGCCTCGGCGAGCTCGAGACGGCCGAGGGAATCGTGCGGATCGCAAACCAGGAGATGATCCGCGCCCTGCGGGTGGTGACCGTGGAGCGCGGGGTCGATCCCCGGCGCTTCGCGCTGATGCCCTTCGGCGGCGCGGGCCCGATGCACGCGGCCGCCCTCGCCGGGGAGCTCGGCATCGACGCCATCCTCTGCCCGCGCGCGAGCGGGGTGCTATCAGCCCTGGGGCTGATCGCCTCCGAGCGCCGCCGAGACACCGCTCGCACCGTCCTCCTGAGCGGCGAGGAGCTGACCGCGGAGCGGGTCGCGGCGGAGGTCGCGGAGCTTCGCGCCTCGATCGGCTCGGGTCTCGAGCGCGCCGAGCCCGAGGTCGTCTACGAGCTGCGCTACAGGGGCCAGGCGTTCGAGCTCGCGGTCCCCGGCACAGTGGAGCCGGATCCCGCTGAGCTCGTCGAGCGGTTCGCCGCCGAGCACGAGCGGCGCTACGGCTACCGGGATCCGGAGGCCGACGTCGAGCTCGTCAACCTGCGACTGGCCCTCGTGGAGGCGGGCCCGCGGATCGAGCCGCGTTCGGCCGGCGCGGGGGAGCTCGAGCGCTCGGTGCGCCGCGCCCGATTCGGGGGCGACTGGGTCGACGCCGAGGTGCTCCGCGGCGAGCCGCCGGCGGGCACCGCGGCCGAGGGGCCGTGCGTGTTCGAGCTGCCCGAGGCGACGCTCGTGCTGCCGCCGGGCTGGCGGGCCAAGGTCGACGAGCGCGGCACGATCGCCGCGCGGCGGGGGGACCGGTGAGCGCCCCGCGCCTCGACCCGGTCACCCTTCAGGTGCTGGTGGGGGCGCTGCGCGCCGCCTGCGAGGAGATGGGCGCGGTCCTGGTGCGCGCCGCGCACTCGGCCAACATCAAGGAGCGCCGCGACTGCTCGACCGCGCTGTTCGACGCGCGCGGCGAGCTGGTGATGCAGGCGGAGCACATCCCGGTCCACCTCGGCTCGATGCCGGACGCCGTCGCCGCGATCCTCCCCGAGGAGCACCGCGCCGGGGACCTGTGGATCCTGAACGACCCCTACCGCGGCGGAACGCACCTACCCGACATCACGCTGATCTCGCCGGTCTTCGCCGCGGACGAGCTGCTCGGGTTCGCCGCCAGCCGCGCCCACCATGCCGATGTCGGCGGCCCGTCGCCGGCCGGGATGCCGATCGACTCGACCAGCCTCGACAACGAAGGGATCGTGATCCCGCCGACCCGCGCCGACGACGAGGAGCTCGCGCGCCTGGCCGCCGAGATGCGAAACCCCCCACAGCGGCTCGCCGACCTCCGCGCCCAGCGGGCGGCCAACCTCACCGGCGAGCGGCGCCTGCTGGAGCTCGCCGGCAGGCAGGGGCTCGAGGTGCTGCGCGCCGGGATGGCCGAGATCCTCGACTACGCCGAGCGGCGTACGCGCGCCCGCCTGGCGGAGCTCCCCGACGGCACGCATCGGGCCGAGGACGTGATGGAGGACGACGCGGGCCCCGAGCCGCGCGACGTCTGGCTGCGTGTGAGCGCCCGGATCGAGGGCGACGGCCTGACGCTCGACTTCACCGGCACCGACCCGCAGGTGGACGGAAACCTCAACTGCCCGCTGCCGGTGACCAAGTCGGCCGCGTACTTCGCGGTCCGCGTTCTCACCGACCCGGAGGCGCCCCCCTCGGCGGGCGCCTTCCGCCCGGTCGAGATCGTCGCCCCGGAGGGCTGCCTCGTGAACGGGCGAGCTCCGGCGGCGGTGGCCGCGGGGAACGTCGAGACCTCGAGCCGCATCGCGGACCTGGTGTTCGCCGCCCTCGCCGGCGCCGCTTCGGTGCCCGCGCAGGGCCAGGGGACGATGAACAACCTCACCCTCTCGAACGAGGGCTTCACCTACTACGAGACGCTCGGCGGCGGCCAGGGAGCGTGCCCCGGCGCCGCTGGGCCGAGCGCGGTGCACGTCGCGATGTCGAACACGCTCAACACGCCGGTCGAGGCGCTGGAGACGGAGTTCCCGCTCCGCGTCCGCGAGCTCGGCCTGCGCCGGGGGAGCGGCGGGGCGGGGCGCCACCGGGGTGGCGACGGGATCGTTCGCGAGCTCGAGCCGCTCGAGCCCATGGGCTTCACCCTGATCACCGAGCGCCGCCGCCACCCACCACGCGGGCGCGAGGGCGGCGGCGACGGGATGCCCGGTCGCAACCTCCTGAACGGCGAGCCGCTCCCGGCGAAGGCGGCCGGCGAGCTTGCCGCTGGTGACCGGCTGCGAATCGAGACGCCGGGCGGTGGAGGCTACGGCGGCTAGGTGACCGGGGCGGACGGACCGGTCGCCCGATCGACCTCCTAGGAGGGTCGGGCGAAACGACCAGCGAAAGTCGCGCGCCGCGCGTAGACTCGCTCGGGCATGTTCCGATTGTGGCTCATCAGGTTGCTTCCTTTCCTCGGAAAGTACGTTGATGTGACCGCAGCGTGCTGCGGAGGGTGCCCAACCTGCATCGGCGCAGGCGCTACCGGCCTGACGCTTGAGGTATTGGGAACGAACCTACGCCGCGAGAGGCGCGGCGCGTGCCCTGGTGAGTGCGCAGGCGAGGCTTGCGAGCACTGTCAAGTCGGCGTGTAACGCGACACCGGTGGCGTCGATCAGCGACCCGGCGAACGACTCGTTCGCGCGGCCCAGCCGTGGAACGCGGCGAGCAGGGTCCGCTCCGCCTCCGGAGAGAGCGATTCGGGAGGAATGCGCCCCAGCGCGCCGACCGTCTCGCGCATCTGCTCGAGGTAGGAGTCGCACGGCGGACACTCCCCCAGGTGCTCCTCGAAGCGCGCCCTTTGCCGTCCGTCGAGGCGGCCCTCGAGGTAGTCGGTCACCAGCTCCACGAGCTCCTGGCAGGTCATCATCTCTCGCACGTCGTTCATCGCTCGGCGTTCTCGGTCGCGAAGTGCTCCTCGAGCGCGGCCCGGACCTTGGACCGCGCGCGGTGAAGCAGAACTCTTTGATTGGTCTCGCTCAGGTCCAGGACGTTTCGCACCTCTTCGGCGGACCAGCCGCTCACGTCGCGCAGCGTGATCACCTCGCGCTGGCGCACGGGTAGGCTCCTGATCGCCTCGAACAGCGCCTCGCGCGTCTCGGCGCCCTCCAGCTGCTCCTCAGGGCTCTCCCAGGCCGCGGGCGGGCGCGCCCACCAGCCCGGGCGCTCGCCTCGACGCCCCTGAAATCGCTCGGGCTCGAGGGCGGGGCCGGACCCCTCCTCGTAGCGGCGACGAAAGAGCGCGAACGGGAGGATCCGCCCCTCGCGCTGACCGCGAGTGCGCGCCTTGTTCAGCAGGATGCTCGCGATCCACGTGCGCAGGGCCGAGCGACCCTCGAAGCGGTCGATCCCGTCGAGCACGGCCAGCCAGGTGTCCTGAACCACCTCCTCCGCGATCGCCCGGCTCGGGAGGTGCATCATCGCCAGCCGGAGGAGCAACGGTCCGTGCTCGTCGACCAGCGTCCGGAACGCCTCCTCGTCGCCGCGACGCAGCGCCGCGACGAGCTTTCGATCGTCCTCCCGCGTCGCGCCGGGTGGGCCGCCGGCGGAAGCGGGTTCCTCGTCCCCCATCGGGCGCGATTCTCTCACGGCCCACTAGGCTGCCGCCGGTGGCCGAGCGGATCGAGCTGGAGGACGTCGTGCTCGCCTACGAGGAGCGCCGGGCCTCGCCGGAGGCAGCCACGGTCGTCCTCGTGCACGGCCTCGGGGGTTCGCTGCACTCGTGGTGGGCGCAGCTCGCGGCGTGCGAGGCGCGGGGCATTCGGGCGATCGCCGTCGATCAACGCGGCGCGGGGCTCAGCTCGAAGCCGCCCGGCCCCTACTCGGTCGACTCGTGGGCCTGCGACCTCGTGCGGCTCATCGACGCGCTCGAGGTCGAGCGGCCGGTGCTGGTCGGCCACTCGGTGGGCTGCATGATCGCCCAGCACGCGGGGGTCACGCTCGGGGAACGGATGGACGGCCTGGTGCTGATCGGCGGGGCGCTTCGCTGGCGGGCCGAGGCGGCGCCCGTGTTCGAGGAGCGCGTGCGCCTCGCCCGGGCCGGACGGATGGACGAGATCGCCGCCGGCGTGGCGCTCACCGGGCTGAGCGAGGAGTGCCGGGCGCGCGATCCCGTCCTCCATGGCCTGTTTCGCGAGCTGATCGCCGCCAACGATCCGGCCGCCTACGCCGAGTGGTCGGCGGCGACGGCACCCGCCGCGATGAGCGAGCCGGAGCGGGTTCGCTGCCCCGCCCTGGCGCTCTGCGGCGAGCACGATCCGGTCACGCCGCCGGCGTTCGCCGAGGCGGTCGCGGCCGCAGTCCCCGACGGCCGTAGCGACGTGGTCGCGGGCGCCGCCCACTGGTGCCAGCTCGAGGACCCGGTGGCCGTCAACGAGGCAGTGTTGGGATTCGTCGCCCAGATCTCCGGACCGCCTGGCGCGATCGGATGAGCCCCCCGGACGCCCTGCGTAACAGGCTCTTCTCCATTCGTGTCTATCCGCTCCTGGCCGCAGGCCTCGTCGGTTCGGCCCTCGTCGCCTATCCCTCGATGTTCTCGCGGTTCGCCCCCTACGACGACGAGGGCTTCATGCTCATCTCGATCAAGAGCTTCATCGCGAGCGGGCATCTCTACGACCAGGTCTACGGGCAGTACGGGCCGTTCTTTTATGAGTTGTGGGGCGGCCTCTTCGCCCTGCTGGGGGTCGATCCCACCCACAACAGCGGCGGTATGGCCACGCTCGTCCTGTGGCTCGCCGCTAGCGCGCTGATCGGGTTCAGTACCTATCGGGTCACGGGTAGTGCGCTGCTCGGGGTATGCGTTCAGCTTCTCGTCTTCAGCCGCCTGAGCAGCATCGACAACGAGCCGATGCATCCGGGGGGGTTGATCTGCCTGGTCCTGAGCGTGATGACGGCAGCCAGCACCTTCGTCGCGAGGCGAGCGGGGGTGGCGATGGCCACGATCGGGGCGGCGACCGGGGCGCTCCTCTTGACCAAATTGAACGTCGGCGGCTTCGCGTTGCTTGCCGTAGCCCTGGCGGGGCTAGCGACCTACCGCCTTCCCGAATGGAGACGCTGGCTGCGACCGCTGATCGAGCTGTTCTGTATCGCGTTGCCGTGGCTGCTGATGTTCAGGCAGCTCGACCACGGGTCGGTGAGGGCCTACGCCGCGCATGCCACCCTCGCAATCGCGGCCGTGGTCGTGGCCCTGCGCATGTGGGGGCCCAGTCGCCTCAGGTCAGCCGTAGAGCTGCGCTGGCTGGCGTGGGGGTTCGGCGGCACCGTCGCGCTTGTCGTTTTCGTCGCGCTGGTCACGGGGTCTGGTCCGGTCGACCTCATACGGGGTGTCGTAATCGATCCGTTCCAGCTCCCCGACATCTTCACCAACCTCCTCCAACTTCCGGTCAGGTTCCTCGCCCTCGACGTAGCCGCGCTCCTCGCATGCCTCGGGGCCGCCTGGCTCAGCACTCACGAGGGCTTCGATCGACCGGGGATGGTGCTGGGGCGAGCCCTCCTCGGCCTCGGTGCCGGCCTGGCGATCGGGCTGACCGCCGCCGGAGTGGAGCTTCCGTATGCGGGCACCGGGTTCTCCGCGGACGGTCTGTGGCCGCTGGGTCTCGCCTGGATCTCGCTTCTGCCAACGCGCTCCGGCACAAGGCCGGAGACGGAGTTCTCTCGTCGCCTCATCCCGGCGCTCGCCGTCCTCCAGTCTCTGCACGCCTACCCGGTAGCCGGAAGCCAGATCGCTTTCTCGTCATTCCTCCTGTTGCCCCTCGCGGCGATCAGCTTCGACAACGGAGCACGCGACATCACGGGGGTGCTGACCGAGCGGTTCGATCGTCGCCTGGCCCTCGCCGTACCCATCGTTCTCGTCGTGGCCACCTACCTGATCGTGAACGAGACCATTCGGACGCCTCTCGACTTCATCCGCCCCGCATACGATCACAACGAGCCGCTGCAGCTCCCCGGAGCGAGCAGGCTGCGCCTCCCGCCGGGCGACGCGGATACCTACCGAGCGATAGCCGACGAGATCGACCGCCGGTGCGCTTCATTCGTGTCGCTGCCGGGCCTGAACAGCTTCTACATCTGGGCCGACCAGCCCCCGCCCACCGATCTCAACGTGGGCGATTGGATGTTCCTGCTCGACGCGAACGCCCAGCAGCGCGTCGTTGAAGCGGTCAGCGGCATCAAGCGACTCTGCCTGCTTCGCAACCAGGATCTGGAGACGGGCTGGACCGCCAACCGGGTCGTTCCCCAGCGTCCGCTACTCCGCTTCGTTTCCAGCGGCTTCAGACCGCTTCGCACGATCGGCTCGTACGAGCTCTTGATCCGGAGGACGCCAAGCCAACCGTCCGCGAGCGTCTCGCAACATTAGGCACAAATTTGATGATTCGGCGCCCCTCCTTTAAAATGGCGCGCCCGAGCCGGTAACGAGAGCCTGAAGAGGCGACGCCGGCCCCGGTTGCTCGCTTTTCGACACAACCCGAACCAATTCACCAATGCCTATTGCCTTCAAAGAGTGGGCCGTAACGGTGCGCGCCCTTGCCGAGGGGGAGCAGCTCGTCACCCTGCGCAAGGGCGGGATCCGCGAGGAGAACAAGCACTTCGAGGTCGAGTACGACCGCTTCTTCCTCTACCCCACCTTCGACCACCAGCGGAACGACCTGGTCCGCGAGTCCCACCATCCGGAGCTGCGGCGCGCGCTGGAGGAGGGCGTGTGGCCGGATGAGGAGCCGCCGCCGCGGGCGCTGCTCCAGGACGGCGGCATCGCGCAGCCCGACCGGGTCCGGATCCGCTCCTGGGCCGAGGTCGCCGACCACTTCGAGACCAGCGACCCGAGGATCGTCGACAGCCTCTCGCCGTTCCACGTCTGGACCCAGGACTACGCGCAGAAGCGGCTTGCCTGGAAGCGCCGTCACGCGCTCCACGTGCTGCTCCTCCGCGTCTACCGCATCCCGCGGCCGGTGACGGTGCGGGTGCGGGACGAGTACCACGGCTGCCGCTCCTGGGTCGAGATCGACCGCGACCTGCCCTTCGAGGGCACCCCGGTGATGGCCGACGAGGAGTTCGATCGCGCCACGGCCGAGATCCGCGAGATCTGCGCCGAGGCCGAGCCGGTCCCGGCCTGAGCAACCTGCTTTCGACTCTCGGTGGGGCCACTAGGGCCCTGGTGATCGGGATCGGGGGCGGCGGGGACGTGGTCGGGGCGCTTGCGGTGGCGCGATTGTGCGAGTCGCTCGGCACCCCGTTCGTGCTCGGCGGCGTCGCCTGGGAGCGGCTGCCGATCGACCCGCATCCGGGACCGCGCTCGGCGAGCGAGATCGAGGGCGGAAGGGCGCTCGGCGGCGGGGCGATCCTCGCCTCGCCCGAGACCTCGACACCGGAGGGGGTCCGGTTCTCCGAGTCGCGGATGGCCGCCCACCTGAGCGCCGAGACGGTCCTCATCGACGTGAGCGGAGGGGCGGCTGGGGCCGCGGAGGGGATTGCCGCCGCCCTTCGCGAGCTCGACTGCGACCTCCTCGTCGGCCTCGACGTCGGCGGCGACGTCCTCGCCCGCGGCGACGAGGCGGAGCTGGCGAGCCCGCTCTGCGACGCGGTGATGGTGGCGGCGGCGCTTCGCGCCGGAGACGAGAGCCGGCCGCTCCTGGCGGTGATCGGCCCGGGCTGCGACGGAGAGCTGCGGCCCGCGGAGGTGCTCGCCCGGGTCGCCGACCTCGCGAGGGCCGGGGCCTGGCTCGGCGCCTGGGGGGTGACCCCGGAGGCGGCCGACGAGCTCGAGGCTGCCGCGGCGGCCGTGCCCACCGAGGCGAGCCTCCAGGTGGCCCGCTGCGCCCGGGGCGAGATCGGCGAGGCGGAGATCCGTCGCGGTCGCCGCCGCGTCGAGCTCGGGCCCGTGGGGGCGCTGGCCTTCTTCTTCGACGCTGACGCCGCGCTCGCGGAGCTCCCGCTCGCCCGCGCCGTAAGCGAAAGCGCGAGCATCGAGGAGGCGCGAGCGGCGCTCGCGGCGCGCGGTATCCGCACCGAGCTGGACTACGAGCGCGAACGCTCCCTGAGCGCCTGACGGCCGCGCGGCCCGCCACCTGAACCGGCGCGCGCGGGCGGTGAACGGGCTACATTCGCCGTCCCGTGAGGAGATGGGGGGAGGCTCGCTTCGGACCCGGCAAGCCGGCGCGCACGGCGGGTTGGCTCGCGCTGGGGCCGGTGGTCATCGCGCTCCTCGCGCTCGCCCCCGCCGCCGCGGCCGCTCCGAGCCCTGAGCCATACGGATCCCACGACGCCGGCGGCTTTCGCAATGTCCTGCCCCCGGCCCAGGGACGAGACGTGAACTCGGCCGAGATCGCGGCGTTCGAGCTCAGCGGGGACCATCCCTCCCACACGCAGGACCAGCTCGCTGCGTACGTCAACCTCGCATATGCGACGCCGGGCCTGAAGCGCTCGGAGCTTCCCTCCTTCTACAAGGACGCCACCTTCGGGGTCAAGCCGGGGAAGGTCGAGAGCACCGAGAGCCCGAGCAACGACGTGACCATCGTCCGCGACGACCTCGGCGTGCCGCACATCTACGGCGCGACGCGCGGCGGCGCGATCTTCGGAGAGGGCTACGCGACCGCGGAGGACCGGCTCTTCTTCATGGACGCCCTGCGCCACGCCGGGCGCGCCCAGCTGTCGTCGTTCGCGGGGGGCTCGAACGCCGAGATGGACCGGTCGGTCTGGGCCGATACCCCCTACAACGAGTCCGAGCTCCAGCTTCAGTACGACCGCGCTGACGAGCTCTACGGCCAGCGCGGTGTCCAGGCCCAACACGACGTCCAAAACTACGTCGCGGGCGTGAACCAGTTCATCGACGAGGCGTGTGCGAACCCGCTTCGCCTGCCCGGCGAGTACGACCTGATCGACCCGAGCCAGAGCATCTGCCTCCCGGGGCACGAGTGGAAGGTGACCGACGTGATCTCGATCGCGTCGCTCGTCGCGGGGATCTTCGGGAAGGGGGGTGGCGGGGAGCTGAGCAACGCGCTTGCGCTCCAGGCCGCCCAGAGCCGCTTCGGCAAGCGGCAGGGGCGCCGCGTGTACAGCGACTTCCTCTCGCCCAACGACCCGGAGGCGCCCACCACGGTTCACGGGAAGAGCTTTCACTACGGCCAGCCGCCGAGGCACCCGAAGGGGCTGGCGCTACCAGACCGCGGGACCGTCCAGTTCGCGGACCCCACGCAGCCGGGCGGCTTCGCGAAGTCCAAGCGCAGCGCATCCCGTTCGGCCGGGACCGGCACCGCGCCTTCCGCGGGCGGCAGGTTCCCGGACCTCCTGCAACCGCTCGCGACCCACCACAGCGCGTCGAACGCGCTCCTGGTGTCCGGCCGCGAGTCGAAGGGTGGGCGCCCGCTCGCGGTGATGGGGCCGCAGGTCGCCTACTTCTCGCCGGAGATCCTGATGGAGCAGGACGTTCACGCCCCGGGCGTCGGCGGGCCGCCCATGGACGCCCGCGGCGCAGCGTTCCCGGGAACGAACCTCTACGTCCAGCTTGGCCACGGGCGTAACTACGCGTGGAGCGCGACCTCGGCCGGCCAGGACATCATCGACACCTACGCCGTGAAGCTCTGCGACCCCGGCGGCGGCGCGCCGACGATGCACTCCGACCACTACGAGTTCGAGGGCCAGTGCCTGCCCTTCGACGTGCTCACGCGGACGAACTCGTGGATCACGACGCCGGCCGACCAGAGCCCGCCGGGCACCGAGACGCTGACCACGCTCCGCACCAAGGTCGGGGTCGTGATCGCCCGCGCGAGGATCCACGGCAAGCCGTACGCGTACACCAAGCTCCGCGACACCTACTTCCACGAGGTGGACCCATCGAGCGGCGGGTTCGCCGACTTCAACGACCCCGAGAAGATGGGGACGCCCCGCAAGTTCATGCACTCGGCCTGCGAGATCGCCTACACGTTCAACTGGTTCTACGTCAACCGCCACCACATCGCCTACTTCAACTCCGGCCAGAACCCCGTGCGGCCCAGGCGCGTCGACCCCACCCTCCCCACCCTCGCCAAGCGCCGCTTCCTGTGGCGGAACTACGACCCGGCCACGGAGACCGAGGCCACCACCCCCTGCCGCTCGCACCCCCACGTCGTCGACCAGCGCTACCTGACGAGCTGGAACAATCGCCAGGCGCCCGGCTACAACGTCGGCTACACCTCCGTGTATCGATCTCAGATGCTCGACGAGCAGCTGCGACCACGGATCGCGGGACCCCGGAAGATCACGCTCCCGAAGCTGGTCGACGCGATGGAGGTGGCGGGCTCGGTCGATCTGCGCGGCGACCGGGTCCTTCCCTGGGCGCTGAAGGTGATCGGGCGACGCCCCGTCGGCGACCCGGCCCTGCGGCAGGCGCTCCACCTGCTCGCGGCGTGGCGCGCGTCCGGCGCCCACCGGATCGACCGGGACCAGAACGGCACGTACGAGCACTCGAAGGCGATCAGGGTCATGGACGCCTGGTGGCCCCGCCTGCTCGAGGCCCAGTTCGAACCCACGCTCGGAAAGCGGGTCTTCCGCGCCTTCGAGGCAAGGGTCCCGTTCGACGATCACAACCGCGTGACGAGGCTGGGGTCGGCCTTCCAGGACGGGTGGTACGGCTACGCGAACAAGGACCTGCGAACGGCGCTCGGTCGCCACGTCCGAGGGAGGTACTCGCACGCCTACTGCGGGCGGGGAGGCGCCGCGAGGTGCCGGCACGCGCTGCTCGCCTCCCTGCGCTTCGCCCTCGCGCACGACGGCGACTCCCAGCTGTATCCGGGGGGGTCGTGCCAGCTCGGGACCGGGACGAAGGAGTTCGCGGCGGATCCGCAGTCCTGCGCCGACGCGATCGGATACCGCGCGGTGGGGGCGATCACGCAGCCGCTCACGCCCTGGATCAACCGGCCGACGTTCCAGCAGGCAGTGGAGATCCACCGCAAGTAGCGAAAGCCGGGGCATCCGGCGGTAACAATCCGCATCTTCCGAGACTTCGCGGCGTGCCCGGGCCGCGATCGAGGGCCTCTCCACTAACCTCGCGGGCCGATGGCGTGGATCGAGACCGAGTCGCTGAGCTTCGTCGCCCGCCACGAGTCCGAGGACAGCGACTGCGCCCAGCGGACGCTCGACGCCCTCGAGGACCTTCGCCTGCGCCTCGAGGAGCGGTTCGACGACGTCCCGGGCGCGATCACGGTGATCGTCCATCCCACGCCGGGCTGGCTGGCGGCCGCGCACCCGTTCCTGCCCGCCGCGCGGCTCGCGGCCGCCGCCGCGGGGCGCCGCTACCTCGCCGGCTGGGCGATGGCCTCGGAGCTCCACGTCCTCAACGACGCCTACCTCGACCGGCGCGCCGCCGGCGAGGACTCGCTCGCCGCGCTCCGGGGAACCGCCGAGCGGCTCTACGTGCAGGTCGTCCTCGGCGCGAACAACCACCGCCTGCCGCCGCCCTGGGGGCCGCGGCGGTTCCTTCGGTACCTCGAGTGGACGTGGCTGATCGAGGGCGCGGCCCAGTACTACGCGAGCCAGGTCCCGCTGTTCCGCGCCGCGGTCAGCACGCGTCTTCGCGAGCACAAGCCGCCCGCCTTCCCGCCCTCGGCTCGTGACGCGATCATCCTGGGCGGCACCGTCTTCGACCTATTGGAGCGCGAGCGCGGCCCCGACGCCTGCGACGTGCTCGCGTCGCGGCTTCGCCGCGACGGCCCCCGGGGGGCCATCGAGCTGGCGTTCTCCGCGCGCTTCCGGGAGGTCGAGCGGGAGTGGCGCGCGTACCTCCGCCGCCTGACGGCGCGCCGGCTGGACGCCGCCGACGAGGTGGGGCCGCTGGACCTGGGCGACCGCCTCTCCCCCCAGAGCTAGGGGTCGCGCGGCACGGCGCCTGGGCTCGGGGGACTCCGCGCGGCCCGATCGGGGCTCAGCTGGTCGCCTGGAAGAGGAGCCAGACGAGGAGTGCGGCGCCGGCGAGGGCCACCAGGATCCCGACGAGGAGGCGCAGGGGCCGCTCGGCGCGGCCCTCATCGGCCCCGTTCGGCGTCACGGTGCCGAAGTCCGCGAGCAGGTCCCGCGCCGCGTCGAGCCCGGCCTGGGACACGAGGATGTCGCGGGGCCCGGCGGCCAGGAAGTCGGGAACGTCGAAGCCGCGGGTGCGTCGCTGCACGCTCGGGATCCCCTCCTCGAGCAGGATGCCCTGGATCAGCTCGGCCTCCGCCTGGTGCCTGGCCCGCGCGACCCTGACCTGCTGTCCGCCGGTGTACTCCGGCTTCACCTTGCGAGCGCGCTCGTGCGCCTCGGTGATCGGCTGCTCCTCGCCCCGCCCCACGTAGACGAGCGGCATGCCGCATTCGGCGCAGAAGCGCTCCTCGAGCGGATAGGTCCGCGCGCATCTCGGACACGCAAGCGGCCGGACCTCCGCCGACGGCTCAGTCGACATCGAGCTCCACCTCGTCGACCCTACCGCCGCGGATCGCGTAGGCGCGGACCCGGGGAGCCTCGGGCTCGGCCAGCGAGCAGATCAAATAGAGCGGGTCCGGCCAGTTCTCGGCGAGGTTGATGTCGGTCTGCGAGGGAACGGGCGGCGTCTTGGTGTGCGAGTGATAGATCGCCGCGATCTCCTCCCCGCCGTGCTCGATCTCGCCCATGATCCGGATCTGGTCCTGGGGGTCGATCGTGTAGCGAAGCGGGCTCGCCTCGGCGTTTCGGGCCCGGTAGATCCTGGTCGCGTTGCCGTTGCTCCCGGAGATCATCCCGCAGCACTCGTTCGGCGCTTCCTCGCGAGCGTGGGCAACGATCTCATCGAGGAGCTGGCGGGCGATCCTCACTTCGGTGAAGGTATCAACGGCACCGCCGGACCGAACAGCATGCTCGAGAGCCCTTGGACGCTCCGGTGTGAACGCATCCGTTCCGGGTAGAGGGATGGACGGGACGACGCACCCCCGCGACGACGCACCCCGCGACGACGCGCATCGCGGGGCCGGCAACGGTCGGTCGAGCCCCTCCCCTCGTCGCTGAGTCTTCGGGACAGGTGTGCTAGTGTGCTAGCGCAATGGCACAGGGGACGGTTGAGAAACGCGACGAGGTCGCCCCCGACCTGGCGCGTGACGACGACCTCCCGGTCGGGGCGCAGCTCGCCTGGCGGCTTCGCGTCCTGATCGCGAGCGGCCAGCTCTCGAGCGGCGATCGGCTACCGGGGGTGCGCGAGCTGGCGAGCGGCGCCGGCGTCAACGTCAACACCGCCCGCGCGGTCTACGCCCGCCTCGAGCACGACGGCCTGATCGCCTCCCGGCACGGTCTCGGCACCTTCGTCGCCGACGACGCTCCCGCTTACGGCCAGCTCGAGCGTCTGGCCGCCGAGGCCGCCGAGAGCGCGCACTCCTCGGGCGTGGACCCGCGCGACCTGGCGCGCGCGATCTACGCCGCAAGCGCGCACGGGGCGCCGCTCGGGCCCGCGGCCGACCTTCCCCCCGCGACCGTCCAGCCCGCGGAGCCGCAAGCCGACCTGCCCGAGACGGGCGGCGACGAGCGGCTCGGCCGCCGGGAGCTGCGCCGCCAGATCGCGCGGCTCGAGTCCGAGCTCGCCTCGTATCCCGAGGCGCGGAAGCAGGGGGAGCCGACCCACCCGCTGCTGCTCCCGAAGGGGCACGTGGCCGGCATGGCCGAGCTCGAAGGAATCCGGGACGAGCTCATCGAGCGACTGAAGGCCGCCCAACAGGCTGCCGAGCGGCGCGGCAAGCGGCAGCGGCGGGCTCGAGCGCGCCGCGAGGAGATGGCGACGGACCCGGCCGCGCACAAGTGGGAGACGATCTCCAGCGAGGACGTCGGCGAGCCCGGCTGCGGGAAGTGGGAGGTGCAGCCGCGCTGGGGGCCGGTGGGCGCGCTGATGAACTGGTGGCGGATCAAGGTCTCGGCGGGGTGCCCGTTACCCGGGCCGCGTGAGGCGGCATTCGAGGAGGAGATGATGATGGTGAGGAGCTTCAGGTCCGAAACAGGCCGGTGTCGTTGAGATAGATGGTCCGAACGGTTGCCGATAGGGCGTTCCTGCCCGCCAAGAGCCTGTTCGAGCAGGTGGGGAACATGATGATCCTCACC
>DATGAF010000045.1:0-6212 GCA_035313645.1 Solirubrobacterales bacterium | reverse complement strand
GAGGCGGAGGGTTGGGAGGCTCGAGTCGAGCCCATCCCCGGCGTCTTCGTCCACATCGATGTCCTGATGGCGGTGGTGGCGCCCAAGCTCGCGGCCGTTTGCACTGACCTCGTGTCCGGTGGGCTCGTGCGCTGGCTGAAGCAGAAGGGGTTCGAGATCCTCGAGGTGCCGCCCGAGGACGCGTTCACCCTCGGTGTCAACGCGATCTCACTGGGTGATGAGCGGGTGCTGACGGGCGCCGCCGCGCGCTCGCTCAACGAGCAGATGGAGGCGCACGGGCTGGAGCTGTTTGCGCCCGATCTCGAGATGTTCACGCTCGGCGGCGGCGGGGCCCATTGCCTGGGGCAGGCGATCCGGCGCGAATCTGTATGAGCAACGGACCCACGATTGACGCCGAGCGCGTCATCGCCGACCTGCGCGAGCTTCATGCGCGTACGGGCGGGGCTGATGGCGCGCAGCGCGTGTGCTGGACCGCGACCTGGCGCGAGGCGCAGGCGATGCTCGGCGAGCTGCTGGCCGAGATCGGCGTCGAGCCCGAGCGCGATGCGGCCGGAAACGTGTGGGCCTTCATCGAGGGCGAGCGCGAGCCGGCCCTGGCCCTTGGCTCACATCTCGATTCGGTGCCGAATGGAGGCTGGCTTGATGGCGCGCTCGGGGTGATGGCGGCCCTCGGCGTGCTGCGAGCGTGGGCCGGTGCAGCGGAGCGGCCTCCGCGCTCGCTGACGCTCATCGACTGGGCCGACGAGGAGGGCGCGAGATTCGGCCGCAGCCTCTTCGGGAGCTCAGCGTTCTCCGGAACCCTCGACTCGGCTCAGGTGCACGATCTGAGGGACGCGGAGGGAGCCTCGATCGGCGACGTGCTGGCCGAGAACGACGTCAGCCTCGACCGGGTTCTCGATGCGACGGCAGGACAGGAACGGCTCGCCGCGTATCTCGAGCTCCACATCGAGCAGGGGCCGGTTCTGGAGGCCGAGGACATCCAGGCAGCGGCGGTCGGCGGCTGCGCCGGTGTCGAGCGTCATCGCTTTCGCTTCAGCGGCCAGGCGTCCCACGCCGGCACGACACCTATGGACCGCCGGCGCGACGCGGGGCTCGCCGCGGCGCAGGTGGCCCTCCGCATCGAGAAGATCGGGCGCGGCCATGGGGGCGTCGCCACCACCGGATCGCTGGCGATGCATCCCGGGATCCCGACCGCCGTGGCGGGTGAGGCGGAGTTGCTCGTCGACCTCCGACATCCCAATGCCGACGAGCTGGCGGCGATGCTCGCCGAGGCGCGCACCGCGGCCGAGGAGGCGGCGTCGGAGCGTCATTGCGAATTCGAGTCGGATTACCTCTGGTCGATCGAGCCGATCCCATTCGACGCCGAGCTCGTCGCGATGGCGCGCGACGCCTGCGTCGAGGTGACGGGGTCGGACCGCGTCCTCACCAGTGGCGCCCTGCACGACGCGGCGGAGCTGGCTCGCATCGCCCCGGCGGCGATGATCTTCACCCCGTCCATCGCCGGCATCAGTCACGCAAAGGAGGAGGACACGGCCGATTCCGACCTCATCGCCGGGATCGAGGCCTTCGGCCTCTTGGCAAACCTGGTCCTAACGATCTAGCCCTCACACGATTGTCGGATTTCCCGGCCGCCAGCGACGCCGCTGTCTTCGATTCGTGTCGTCCTGCGACCACTATCGAAGACGGCGCGACGCGGTGCTGGGATCAGTGCGCGAACTGGCCGTGGAAGCCGAACGGGATGTGGTGCGGGACCTCCGCCCGTGCCAGCTCGTCCAACGACGCCGCGTCCAGCACGAGCAGGAACGAGTTGCCCTTACGCGCGTCGAGCACGATCGAGAGGAGGACACCCTCGTCCTCGGCGTCGGCATTGGGGGCGGCGACGAATACCGGCTCGCCCGGGTAGCAGCCGTCCTCGCGCCAGGTCGTGGCCGTGCGCTCGATGACATCGGCCTTGACGATCTTGTCCAGCCACCCGCCGTCGATCCCGACGCCCCACGTATAGCGATACGGGCGCTCGTTGCAGCGGCCGTAATTGATGCGCGGGAGCTCCAGGCTCTCGTCGATCAGCCGCTCGATCGTGACGTCCCCGGAACCGGGGGCGATCCGGAACCGCTCCAGGGCCGCCGCGGCGACGGGCTTGCCCGCGCGCAGGCGCTCCATATACAGGTCCTGCACGATGCCGGCGTCGGGGAAGGTGCAGATGTCGGCGACCACCTCGTCGCCGTCCTCGTACGCGTTGACGAAGTGAAAGCCGAACCGCGGGTCGGTCTCGAATGGCCCGATGCTCTCGCCGGTCGCCCGGTCGAACAGGTGGAAGCGGGTGCCGAGCTCGGGCCGCCAGCGGTAGTTCTCGATGTAGGGGCGGCCGCTCAGCGCCAGTGACGGCGGGTTGACGACATACGGGAACTCCGCGAGGACGAGCCAGCGCTCGGTGAGCCCGAACGAGTGCATGTACGCCGGGCGCCGCACTCGCTTGCTCGCGATCGCCTCTGGCTTGGTCGCATCCGGGCGAAGCAGAAAGAACCGATAGCTGGAGCGCGGGCCGAGCTTGGCGGCGTAGTTCAGCATCCCCTGGGTCGCCCGATCCATGTGCGGATGCGCGGTCGTCAACTCACCCGGCACGTCGTAGGCGACGCCGGCGCTGGCCAGCGTGTCCGGGTCGAACTGGACCGGGATCGGCGTCTCGGTCATCGCGATGAAGCGCTCGCCGAGCCTCCCGAGGTTGACGTTGGGGTTGTCGGTGAGATTGGGGGAGAACATCGACGTGACCCGCTGATAGAGCGAGCGGCAAGGGTCGGTCGCGAACTCGGAGTAGGCGATGTCGCCGGTCTCCTGCACCGCGCGGTATGCCTTGGTCTCGAGAAATCGGCTTGCGTAGGAGACCTCGCCGTCCGCGAACGAGAAGCGATGCAGCATCGCCAGCCCGTCGAACCAGTGGTTCATCGTGCGGGAGCCGAGGTCCCACTTCGCCGGACCGGTCCGGATCAGCGAGCCCTGAAGCCAGCGAGGGAGCTCGCCGGTGACTGGGAGGCCCTGGACTCGGGTCTCCTCATCCAGCGAGTCGAAGCCGTGGCGCGGCGTGGTGTCGACCGTGGAGGTCTCGGCGAGCGTCGTCATAGTTTCTCCTGAATCGTTCGGTTCGTACCGTTCGTACGGAACTGTAACATGAATGGCGTGGCTGCGCCTCGTCTGACCGACACTTCCTACGCAGTGCTCGCCCTGGTGGATCTGCGGGGGCCCGCGACCCCCTACCAGCTGAAGCAGCTCGCCCAGGTGAGCATCTTCCACTTCTGGTCGATCCCCCACACCCAGATCTACACCGAGTGCTCCCGCCTCGCCGAGGCGGGGCTCCTCGACGAGCGCCGCGAGGAGACCGGGCGAAGGCGGCGGATCTACCGCATCAGCGCGGCCGGCCGTAAGGCGCTCAACGAATGGCGCGCGGATCCCGAAGCCGGGATGTACGAGCTTCGCGACCCGGGGCTACTGAAGCTCTTTTGCGGCGCCGATCCGGCGGCGCTGGCCCGGACCCAGCTCGAGCGCCACGAGCGCCGGCTGGCGGAGTACGAGGGGATGATGGACGATGCCCTGCCGGCCGGAATGCGCCTGGCGCTCGAGGGGGGCATCGGTCACCAGCGGGAGTACGTGCGGTTCTGGGAGCGCGTCCTGAAGAAGTCGTCAAGGGGCCCCCGGGCGGCGGCTACGGGCTGACCTCGCCCGCGACGACCGTCTGGGCGACCAGCGGCACTCCCGGGCGATAGACGAGGTCGGCGTAACTGGCCGAGTCCAGGATCATCGCGTCGGCCCGTGTTGCGGGGGCGAGCCGCCCGACGTCATCGCGGCGAAGCGCGTTGGCGCCGCCGAGCGTCCCAGCGGCGAGCGCCTCCTCCATCGTCATCCGCATGTCCCGGACGGCCAGGGCGATGCAGAAGCTCATCGACGTGGTGTTGCTGGAGCCCGGGTTCGTGTTGGTCGCGATCGCGACGTTCACACCCGCGTCGATCGCTCGCCGGGCCTCGGGGTAGGGCTGGCGGGTGGAGAAGTCGGTGGCCGGCAGGAAGGTGGCGACGGTGTCGCTCCCCGCCAGGGCGTCGATGTCCCCGTCCTCCAGGTACGTGCAGTGATCTACCGACGCCGCGCCAAGCTCGACGGCGAGCTGCACGCCGGGGCCGGGTCCGAGCTGGTTCCCGTGAACCCTCAGGCCGAGTCCCGCCCGGCGACCCGCCTCGAGGATGGCACGCGACTGCTCCGGGTCGAAGGCACCCCGCTCGCAGAACACGTCGATCCACTTGGCGAGCGGCGCGCAGGCCGCAAGCATCTCGCCGCACACAAGCTCGACGTAGTCGTTCGGCCGACCCTCGTACTCGGTGGGCACCAGATGCCCGCCCATGAAGGTGACGTCGTCGGTGAATTCGCCGGCGATCTCGCAAAGGCGCCGCTCCGTCTCGATATCGAGGCCGTATCCGGACTTGATCTCGATGTGGGTGATCCCCGCGCGCAGGCCCTCGGCCCGGCGGCGGCGGGTCAGCTCACGCAGCTCCGCGTCGCTCGCGTTGCGGGTTGCCTCGGTGGTCACTCGGATCCCGCCGGCCTCATATGGCCGGCCCGACATGCGCGCCGCGAACTCGTCGGCGCGGTCGCCGGCGAAGACGAGGTGCGTGTGACTGTCGACGAACCCCGGGATCACGCACCTGCCGCCCGCGTCCAACCGCTTATCCCCGGCCGCGCCCGCCTGCTCGATCGCGGCGACGCGATCGCCCTCAATGACCAGCGCCGCATCCCGGACGATTCCAAGCGGCCCCTCCCCAAGCTCGGGAATGTTCGTGACGAGCAGGCCGATGTTGTCGACGACGAGGGAGGTCACGACCAGACCGCTTCGATAGCGGAAGCAAGCTCGGCCGGCACGTCGAGGACGACGTGAGCGCCGTCCCGGACCACCTCGCGCCCGGAGACGATCACGCTTCGAACGTCCGCGGCGGTCGCGCCGAAGACCACGGCATCGGCGGCGTCGCGCCGATCGGCGCCCGCCAGGCGGGGAGTGTCGATCCCCATCGTCACAAGATCGGCGATCGCCCCTGGCTCGATCCGGCCGGCCTCCGGCCAGCCGAGGCAGGCGTGACCGCTCTCGGTCGCGGCGCCCAACAGCTCGGAAGCCGCGATGTGCCCGCGCTCGCCGCTCGCCAGCCGCTCGTCGAGCTCCACGGCGCGCGTCTCCTCGAAGAGGTCGATCACCGCGTGGGAATCGGATCCGAGAGCGAGCTCGATTCCGGCGGCGCGAAACCGCTCAGCGGTTGCGATTCCGTCCGCCAGGTCCCGCTCGGTGGTCGGGCACACGCAGCACGTGGTGCGGGCGCGGCCCAGCAGCCGGACATCGGGGTCGGTCAGGTGCGTGCCGTGAATCCCGGTGAAGCGCTCGTCCAGCGCGCCGGCGTCGGCGAGAACAGCGGTCGGCGTCGCACCGTAGGCCCGGCGCGAAGCCTCGTTCTCGGCCGGCTGCTCCGACACGTGGGCGTGAAGCGGCGCTTCTCGCGCGCCCGCCCAACCGGCGACGGTCGCTGCCGACTCCGGGTCCACCGCGCGGATGCTGTGGATCGCCGCACCGATGCGTGCGCCGGGGTTGCCCGTCAGCTCCATCACGCGCTCCGCCCACGCTTCGGCGTCGCCATCGCCGAACCGCAGCTGCGCCCCGGCGAGCTTCTCGCCAATGCCACCGTGCAGATAACAGGCGTCGATAAGGGTGATGCGGATCCCTGCCTCGCGCGCAGCCTGCATCAGGGAGTGGCCCATCGCGTTCGGATCGGCGTACGGCGTGCCGTCAGGGGTGTGGTGCAGGTAGTGGAACTCTCCGACGCAGGTGATCCCGGCGAGCGCCATCTCGCCGTACGTCGCCCGCGCCAGCGCGAGGTACGAATCCGGATCGAGTCGGGACGCCAGCTCGTACATCGCCTCGCGCCAGGCCCAAAAATCGCCGCGCCCCCGGTGCGTTCGGCCGCGAAGCGCGCGCTGGAAGGCGTGCGAGTGTGCGTTCGCGAGGCCCGGAATCGTCAGCCCGTCCAGGCGAGTCGCTTCGGACGGCGCCGCCACGTCCACCTCGACGCTCGCGATCCGCTCCCCCTCGACCTCGATCAGCACTCCCTCGTCAGCAGCCTCGCCGCCGAGCAACGCGAGCTGGCACCAATAGCTAGGGCTCACGATCCGTACCGCGCCACGATCGC
>DATGAF010000044.1:0-32363 GCA_035313645.1 Solirubrobacterales bacterium | reverse complement strand
GTAGGAGATCCCCATCATCCCCACCCTGTGGTGCAGCACCCATGGTTGCCGCGCGATCGTCTCGATCACGTCGTAGCCGTCGAGGTTCTGAAGCGGCTCGAAGAAGTCGAACGCGCCACCCGAGCAGCCGGTGCCGCGCATGTTCACGTCGACCACCGTGAACCCCATGAGGTTGGCGAGGACCTCGATCCCGTTCTGCGGACCGGAGGGGTCCGCGTATCCGTAGCCCGAGTACTCGATCAGGGTCGGTGTGGGGCCGCTCGGGACCGGCGGGGCCGGCACGCCCAAGGCGGTCGTCACGTCCTGCGGCGGATGCACGTCGATCGCGAGCTTGGTCCCGTCGCGGGTCCTGAGGTAGCCGTAGCCGCTCGACGGGATCTGCTGGCCATAGACGTGCTTGTTCGGTGGCTTCGGTCGGGTCGAGAGCACCCTCAGCGGCCCCGACTTCGCTCCTCCCCCGGCGCGGCGGACGCGATAGCCGGCTCCCGACTTCACATGGCGAAAGAGCAGGCCGCCCTGCCCGTCGGCCCGCTTGGTGGCGATCGCATGGCCGTGGCGGTCGAGCAAGGCCATCCGCGCCCGTGGATGCAGACCGGTCACGTAGACCTGCTCGACGCTGCCGCGGGCATGGAGCTTGTGCGCCGCCCGGCCCGCGGCGCTCGCTCCGGTCGCGAGCATCAGGACCAGCGCCCCGCAGCCCAGCGCCACGCAGCCCAGCGCTGAACCCGGCTGCCAACGATTCTCGAGCACCCCGCCTCTCCTCAACAGATGGCCAGTTCTACCAGGCGCCGCACGCCTGCGTCGCAGTTTCCGGACAGCGCGGTGCGTCTCGGCGACCCCGCGGCGGCCGTGAGATCGAAGTCATGGGACGTCCCACCCGAAGTACACCTCCACCCTCGAGATCTTGTCCCCGTCGAAGGTGAGGACCTCGGTGTTGCGGGAGCGTCCGGCGTGGCTGCGCGTGCTCTCGTATGTGACGATCACCTCGTCGCCGGATTCGACCAGGCGAACGAACTCGAACTCCTGCCCGCGCCCCGCCCCAGGCCAGCAGCGCTCGAAGTAGCCATCGCGATCGAGGTGGGGATCGGGGGGGCTGGAGAAGGTGAACCTCTCGCTGAGGCGTTCCTCGAAGAAGCTCCGGTCACCCGCCGCGAACGCCGCGTAGGAATCGCGGACCGTCTGGAGTCGGTCTTCATCAGCCATGTTGGGCGCCTCCTTTTCAATCGAGCGTGCCGGGGGGCCGCGCCGAGCGCTCCCTGGCTTGCAGCCTTCCGGCGAAGGGCCGGAGCGCCTTATGATCGATGAATGGCGACGCGAGCGGAGGGCCCGATGCTCCAGATAGCACGTGCCCTCCCTGGCGCGCCGCCACGCGTGTTCGCCCTCTTCAGCGCCCCGGGCGAGCTGGCGAGGTGGTGGGGGCCGGCAGGCTTCACGATCCCCGGCCTCGAGTTCGACCCCTCGGTCGGAAAGGCGTATCGAATCGGGATGCAGCCGCCGGAGGGCGATGCCTTCTATCTGACCGGCGAGTTCCGCGAATTCGATCCGCCCAACCGGCTCGCCTACACCTTCAGGTGGGAGGATCCGGATCCTGACGACGTGGAGACCCTGGTCGAGCTCTCGTTCAGGGATCTTGGCGACTCCACGGAGGTCGCCTTGAAGCAGGGCCCGTTCAAGACCCAGGGGCGTTGGGCGCTCCACCGGGACGGCTGGACGGACAGCTTCGACAAGCTGGAGGAGCTGCTGTCCCAGAGCGCGTAGACATCACCTCCCCGGGTGAGAGCCCGCCGGTCGCCGCCGAGAACGAGGAGGCGACGGAGGCGTGGAGCGGGGTGCTCTTCGAGCGCTTCGTCCAGTACCGGAACCTGGTCGTCAACGGCCTCGGCGCTCACGGCGAGGTCGCGATGAGTGACCATCCGCCCCGGCCGGGGGACCGTGTGCTCGACGTGGGCTGTGGCTTCGGCGACACGACCCAGCGGCTGGCCGGCCTCGTCGGCCCGGAAGGCGAGGCGGTCGGGGTCGACGTCTCGAAGCCGTTCGTCGAGACCGCGATCGCCGACGCGAGGGAGGCGGCCGCCGAGGACGTGAGGTTCCTGGCCGGGGACGTCCAGGTGATGGAGCTGCCGGGGCCCTTCGACTACGTGTTCTCACGCATGGGGATCATGTTCTTCGGCAATCCCGTGGCGGCGATGCGCAACGTCCGCGGCGCGATGGCGCCAGGCGGGCGGTTCGTCGCGGTCGTGTGGCGGCGAAAGCTCGACAACCCGTGGGTCCACCAGGCCGAGGAGGTCGTCGACCGCTACCTCGAGGAGCCCGAGGAGACGGACGAGCCGAGGTGCGGGCCCGGCCCGTTCTCGATGGCGAACGCCGACACCGTCACCGAGCAGCTCAAGATCGCCGGATTCGACCGGATCTCGCTGCGGCGCTGCGACCTGCCGATCAGGATCGGCGACGACCTCGACCACGCTGTCGAGTTCAACATGGCGATCGGCCCCGCGGCCGAGCTGATTCGCCTCGCGGGGGATGAGGCGGAGCGGATCCGCCCCAAGCTCGAGGCCGAGATCCGCGAGGTCCTGGCCCAGTTCGACCGGGGCGCGGACGGGGTGACGGCCCCGGCCTCCACCTGGATCATCAGCGCCGCGGCCGGCTGGAGCTAGCCGGGGTCACTCGCTCGATCCGCCGCGGGTGCGTAGGTGAGGATGGCCACGCCGTCCCCGACCATCTTGGAGTCGACGAGCCGCAGGGGCTTCTTGTCGCTCGTTCGGTCAAAAAGCGGCTTCCCGCTCCCCAGGACGACGGGAAACACCATCAGGCGGAGCTCGTCGACGAGGTCGTTTTCGAGGAGCGCCTGCACGAGCTGGGCGCTTCCGTGGACCACGATCTCCCCGTCGGATTCGCGCTTCAACCGCGAGACCTCCTCCGCGACGTCGCCCCTCAACACGGTCGAGTTGCTCCACTCGGGCTCGCCCATCGTCGCGGACACGACGTACTTGGGCATCGTGTTGAACTTGTCGGCGAACTCGCCCTCCCGCGAGGGCCAGGCCGCCGCGAAGCCCTCGTAGGTCACCCGACCCAAAAGCAGGGCGTCCGCGGCGAGGGTCTCGTCGAGCTTGAACTTGTCTCCATCCTCGCCGCGGTCGATTTCGAAGCTCCAACCGCCGTGCTCGAAGTTCTCGCCCCCGCCCGGGTCCTCGATCACCCCGTCGAGCGACACGAACTCCGTTACGACGACCTTTCCCATCTTCGACCTCCTTCTCGTTGGTATATTCAACCTATCAGTTGATCAACCGATCAGGTAAACAACCGTCGCCGTCAGACCACCTGAGCGCGACCTTCGCCGCGTTGGCCGACCCCACCCGCCGGGCGATCATCGGGCAGCTCGCGAGAGGCGAGGCGACGGTCAACGAGCTCGCGGAGCCGTTTTCCGTGAGCGTGCAGGCGGTCTCGAAGCACCTCAAGGTGCTCGAGCGCGCCGGCCTGATCGCGCGGGGGCGCAGGGCCCAGCTTCGCCCGTCGCGCCTGCGCGGGGCAAGGCTCGGGGAGGCCGTCGAGTGGCTCGTCACCTATCGCCGCTTCTGGGAGGGAAGCTTCGACCGCCTGGACGAGCGCCTTCGAGCACGCGACAATGAGGCGGCGGATGGCTGAGCGAGCACCATCAGGCGATGGGGAGTACGGGATCGCGGTCACGCGTGTGTTCGAGGCCCCCCGCGCTCACGTGTGGCGGGAATGGACGGAGCCCGATCGCTTCGCCGATTGGTTCGGCGGGCGCCAGGCGGAGATTCCCCTCTCCACCGTCTCGATGGACGTGCGACCGGGCGGCGAGTGGCGGGCGACGATGTTCGCCGGGCCCGAACGCCGCGAGATCAGGTGGAAGGGCGAGTATCGAGAGGTCGTGGAGCCCGAGCGCCTCGTTTTCACCGTCACCGACCAGCCGGAAGAGCCCGCCTACGAGCTGGTCACTGTCGTCCTCGCCGAGCTCGACGACCAGCGCACCGAGATGCGCTTCGAGCAGCGCGGCCACATGCGGCCCGAGGAGTACGAGCGCGCGGAGGCGGGATGGGGCACCTTCTTCGACCGGATCGCCGAGCGTCTGGCCGAAGCGGGCCCCTCGGGATGAGCCGCAGACGCTCCGTGCAGATCCTGGGAGCGGGACAGGTCGCGCTCCTCGTCCCGCTGCTCGTCCTCGAGCGCCGGATGAACCGGAGCGGCGGGCCGGGAATCATCCCCTTCGAGCTGGCGGGGACGCCCGAGCGTTCGCGCACGATCATGAAGAGATGGGGCTCCGAGGGCCGCTCGGCGGCGCGGCTGTCCCTGCTCCTCGACTACCCCTATCTCGTCACCTACTCCGGGCTTCAGCTGGCCGGCTGCCGGGCGGCCCGCCGGTCCCTCGAGCGGCGAGGCCACCACCGGCTCGCGAGCGCCGGCAGGGGAATCGGCTCGATGCAGCTCGCGGCGGGCGCGTTCGACGCCGCCGAGAACACCGCCTTGCTCGGCGTCCTCGCGGGCCGCGACGGCAGGCTCCCCGCGATCGCGCGGGGGTGCGCCAGCGCCAAGTTCGCGCTTCTCGCGGTCGGCTGGCTCTACCAGGGGCTCGGCCTGGCGAGCCGGCTGATCAAGCACTGAGCGACCGCGGTTGAGCAGAGGCTGGCCCGGGTACCCGTGAAGCAATGAAGAGCTTCTTCATCGCCCTGGGACAGCGGCTCACTGGCGAGCGGCCGTCGGTCCTGCGCGCCGCCGCCGGAGCGACGGTCGCCGGCACCACCACCGGCGTGCTGGTCTACCGGCTCCTACGGCAATCCGACGAGGACTGAGCTTTCGAGCGCCCGGCGGCGGGCTTAGCGATAGCCGCCGGTGATGGTGTAGTGGCCGCTGGCGCACGCGGTCACGCTCCACCCCCCGCCGACGCGTTCGCGGTGAATCCGTCGCAGGCCCGTCCCGTGCACCGACGGGCGACGGTGGTCGCGGCTGGGGACCCAGAGCTCGAGCTTGCAGCTCCCCTGGCGGCTGCCGTCGACGCCGGCGAATTGGAAGTCTCCCGAGCTCCAGTCGCTGTGCAGGCGGGTGATCCGCCCGGGAGCGGCGCGCGGGTACGACCGCTCGAGGATTCGCTTGATCGAGGGGGGCGTCGGCAGACGAGTCCCCTCGGGGCACTTGTAGGGGGCCAGGTTCCCGGACGGCGAGGCCGGCGTCTGGTCGTCGGGGCCCGAGAAGTTCGTGGGATCGCCGCACCCCTTCTTCCACTGCCACCAGACTCCGCCCCAGATTCGCGCGTCCTGGAGGCGGGCGAACTCGGCGATCTTGGGCTTGTTCTCGCGGGGGTTCCCGAACCAGCCCCACTCGCCGATCCACACCGGGGTGCCGTACCGGCGGCCACGCCGGGCGCCGTTTCGAAGCTCGTCCTTGGTCCGCCGCAGCGTCCACCGCAGGCCATGGGGGTGGGCGGCGATCGCCCCGCCGTAGACGTGTGGGGCGAAGACCACGTCCCGATCGTCGGTGAACCCGGGCGGCGCCGAGTGCTTCGCCGGGGCGCCGCGCCACCACAGCAGGCTCGGCTCGAAGAGGATCATGTGGCGAAAGCCGCCGCCGTCCGCCTCGCCGTGTCGGATCGCGGTGATCGAATGTCGATAGAAGCGGCCGAGGAGATTGGTCTGGCCGGGGGGCCCGGCGTTCCCCGGATCGGGCTCGTTCATGAGGTCGAAGCCCGCCACGGCCGGATCGTCGGCGAACGCTGCCGCCAGCTGGCGCCAGGTGTGCACGAGCTCGGTCTGGATCCCATCCGTGTCGAGCCAGAAGTTCTTGAACGCCTGCAGCTCGGCCGGCGTGCGCTTGTTCAAGACCTCACGCGGGCGGCAGGTCGTCTCGCCGTCGAGAATCGTCGCCCACTCCGGGGCCCCGTCCCATCCCTGTCTCGCGTGCCAGCCGTCCGGGCATTGCGTTCCGGGAGGCGTCGCGACGTACTTGCCCCAACCGTCCTGGTGCATGTCGATCACGGTGTAGATCCCATGCTCCCCGCCCCAGTCCACGGCCTGGCGGATCCGGTCCACATAGTTCTCGTTGAACTCGCCCCGGTTCGGCTCGAGCTTCGACCAGCTGACGACCAGCCGCACGACGTTGAATCCGAGGCGCGACAGCTGCGCGTAGTCCGAGCTTCGAAGCGGCACCGTCGTCGGAAGCGATGGGTTCACCTGGTAGAGGTCGGAGAGCCCCGAGACGTTGATCCCCCGCAGAAGGATCTGCCTCCCCGCCGAGTCGCGGATCACCTCGTGGCGGCCCAGGACCGCGTGCAGCCGGAGCAGGCCGCTCCCCCCGCCCGCCGCGCGGGTCACCTCGGCGCCCCGGGTGCCGGCGAGCGTCGCGGCTCCCGCGGCTGCGGCGATGATCGCGACCGCGGTCGCGATCAGCCGGCGGCCCCGGGGCCGTGGTCGCGGTTCCTGCCGTCGCCGGCTCCCGTGCATCCCGGCGTCTTAGCACAACCGCGTGTCGGGATCGCCATCCCATGGTTGGCGTCGCGTCCGATCCAGCCGTCGGACCCGGTGGGGATCTAGCCGGGATAGCCCCCGTGAAGCCGGTACTGGCCCGTCACGCAGGCGTTCGCGAGCCAGCCGCCGCGAACGCGCCTGATGCTGAGGTCGCTCGCGCCAACGCCGCGCACGAATGGGTGGCGCTTGCCCCGTGCCGGGATCCAGATCACGAGGCGGCAGTTGCCGCTCGGGGGAGAGGGGGCAACCCCCTCGATCAGGAACCTCGCCGCGTCCGGGTGGCTGCGAAGGAGTGTCAGGCGTCCCGGGGCGGCGCGAGGGTAGGGCCGCTCGAGGATCCGGCGGGTCGTCGGCAGCGGGGAAAGGGGTCGCTGATCGGGGCACGAGTAGCGGTAAAGGTTGCCCACGATCCTCGTGGGACGTCGATCGCGGCCGTTTCGGAACGCGTTCGGGTTGCCGCAGGCGTTGTTCCACTGCCACCAAGCCGCTCCCCATAGGCGGGCGTCGATCTTCCGCGAGAAGTAGGCGATCCGTCGCCTATGGGGAAGGCCGAACCAGCCGTACTCGCCTGTCACGAGGGGAGCACGGTAGAGCTGCGATTCGGCGGCGGCGTCCTGAAACTCGGAGTTGATGGCTCCCCGCCAGCGGGGACCGTCGGTATCGCCGAGCGAGCCGGCGTAAAGATGGGGCGCGTACACCACGTTCGGGTCCTGGGTGAAGCCGGGCGGGGGCACGTGCGACTGGGGCGAGTTCCCGGGCCAGCGGCTCGACGGCTCGAAGAACACGACGTGCTGAAAGCCGCCCTGCGCTGCCGACTCCCCCTCGCGGATCGCGGCGATCGCACTCCGGTAGAACGCTCCCAGTAGGGCCGGCTCCCCAGCCGGATCGAGGTCGCCGGAATTCGGCTCGTTGAAGACGTCCCAACCGGCGATCGCGCGCTCTCCCGCGAGGGCGTTGGCGAGCTGTCTCCAGGTGCCGAGGAGCTCGGATTGAATGCCGTCGCGATCGTGCCAGAACGAGGTGAAGGCGCGTTCCACCGCGGGGCTGTTGCGCGAGTCCCGCACCATGCAGGTCGAGAGGCCGTCGCTGAGCGTGGCCCACAGCGGGGCGCCGTCCCAGCCCTGGCTCGGCCGGGAGCGCCGCGGACAGACCTCCCCGTCGGGGGTCGCCAGGTACTTCGTCCAGGCGTCTTGGTGCAGGTCGACAACGGCGTAGATCCCCTGTGCGGCTGCCCAGTGAACCCGTTCGCGGATGTGCGCCACGTAGGTCCGGTTGAAGGTGCCTCGCTGCGGCTCGAGCCGCGACCAGTTGACCGGGATGCGCACTAGGTCGAAGCCGAGGGCGGCCATTCGCCTGAAGTCCCTTCTGCGGAGGGGCACCGTCGCGGGCAGCCGGGGCTTGAGCTGGGCATAGTCGAGGAGGCCATTGACGTTCACCCCGCGCAACAGCACCTGGCGGCCCGCCGAGTCGCGGATGGTCGGCGAGTCGACGTGATCCACGTGCAACGGGAGCAGGTCGGCGTTCGCCACCGGCGCGCTACACATGAGCGAGAGCGTCGCCAACGACACCGCGATCCACAATGAGGTCAAACCGGGGAACGCGCCCCCACCTGAAGCGCCCCTGCGCACACTCCGGTCTTAGCAGATCGCGCTCGGCGGGATCCCGGTTCCGCCCGCGTCGGTGGTCGACTTCCGACGACTATGACAACGCAACTCGACCAGCGATGGTCGGGCCGCCTCCCCAGCGTCGCTGCGCCGCCGGGGCGGGGCGCGATCCCGCCCATCGTCATAGCCTCCGCCTCGGATGGCGGCGTTTCTCCTTGCCCGGCACGGCGAGACCGAGTGGAGCCTCAGCGGGCGCCATACCGGGCGCACCGACCTGCCGCTGACCGACGAAGGGCGTCGCCGGGCGCGCGCGCTGTCGAGGGCGCTGGACGACCGGTCGTTCGCCCTCGTCCTCACGAGCCCTCTCAGGCGCGCGGTCGAGACCTGTGAAGCCGCCGGCCTGGGGCCCGACGCACTGGTTCGGGACGACCTGCGCGAGTGGGACTACGGGGCCTACGAGGGGCTGACCACGGACGAAATCCACGAGCAGCGGCCGCACTGGAGCCTGTGGCGCGACGGCTGCCCGAACGGCGAGGCCGCGGTGGACGTGGGAACCCGCGCCGACCGTGTGATCGCCGAGGTCCGCGCGGCCGACGGGGACTCGATCGCGTTCGGGCACGGTCACATGCTCCGGGTCCTCGCCGCCCGCTGGCTCGGGCTGGCTCCCGCTGACGGCGGCCTCCTCGCCCTCAGCACCGGCTCGCTGAGCGAGCTCGGCTACGAGCACGGGACGCATGTGGTCGTGCGGTGGAACCTGATTCCGGGCCCGACGTAGTCGGCCGGCGCGACGTGATCCTTGCGTCTGGCCTCCCGAGCCCCTCTACCATCACCGACCATGCGGATCGATGACATCCTCGCGGCCGAGCGGCCTGTGTTCTCGTTCGAGTTCTTTCCACCTCGCGACGAAGCGGGGGTCGAGCTCCTGTTCGAGACGGTCGAGGCGCTGAAGCCGCTGGAGCCGGCGTTCGTCTCAGTCACCTACGGCGCCGGCGGCGCGACCAGGGAGGGCACGGTCGAGATCGCCGCTCGGCTGAAGCGCGACCACGGCCTGGAGGCGATGGCGCACCTGAGCTGCGTGGGCGAGACCGCCGCCGGCCTCACCGAGATCCTCGACCGGGTCGAGGCGGCCGGAATCGACAACGTGCTCGCCCTGCGCGGCGACCCGCCGCGAGGGGAGCCCGACTTCAAGCGTCCGGAGGGCGGCCTGAGCTCGGCGGCCGAGCTCGCCGCGTTCATATCGGAGCGCTACGACGTCGCGATCGGCGGCGCCGGCTTCCCCGAGGTTCACCCGGAGGCCGCGAGCCCTGAAGCCGATCTGGCCTATCTCAAGACGAAGGTCACCTCCGGGGCGAGCTTCCTGATCACGCAGCTCTTCTTCGACAACCGGGCGTACTTCGAGTTCGTCGGCGCAGCCCGGGCGATGGGCATCGAGGTGCCGATCATCCCGGGCGTGATGCCGATCACGAGCTACGAACGGATCGCCCGCTTCTGCGAGCTCTGCGACGCCTCCATCCCGGGTCCCCTCGCGGCGGCGATGGCGGATCTCGGCGGCGATCCGGAGGCCGAGGCCGAACTGGGGATCGCCTACGCCGCTCGGCAGTGCGAGACGCTCCTCGCCGGCGGCGCGCCGGGCATCCACTTCTACACGCTCAACCGGGCCCCCGCGACCCGAGCGATCCTCGCGTCGCTGAAGGCGGCCCGCCCCTGGGAGTCGGCCGCGGCGGAGCCGGCGTTGCCGGCCGAAATCGGCCTCGAATAGACTCCGCGGCCGATGGACGGGAGCGGCTCGTTCCGGTACCAAGGCCACCGGATCGCGTACGAGATCGACGGGGAGGGCAAGCGGACCCTGGTGCTGGTGCACGGGCTGCTCATGAACCGGCGCATGTACGACAAGCTCGCCCCGGAGCTCGCCTCACGAGGGAACCGCGTGATCACGGTCGACCTGCTCGGGCACGGCGACTCGGACAAGCCGGACGACATGCGCATGTACTCGATGAACGCCCTCGCCGGGCAGGTCGCCGCGCTGGTCGACCACCTCGGGCTCGAGGCGCCGGTGGTGGGGGGCACGTCCCTCGGGGCCAACGTGACCCTGGAGCTCGCCGTGCACCATCCCGAGAGCGCCCGGGGGCTGTTCATCGAGATGCCGGTGCTGGAGGACGCGCTCCTCGGTGCGGCGCTGGTCTTCACCCCGATCCTGCTGGGGCTCCGCTTCGGCAAGCCCCTGCTCGCCGGCGCCTCGCGGGCGCTGCAGCGCATTCCGCGCACCAACTACCTGCTGGACATCATGCTCGACTGGCTGCGCCGTGACCCCGACAGCTCGCGCGCGGTGCTCGAGGGCGTCCTGTTCGCCGGCGCCGCGCCGCCGCGCGAGGAGCGCAGGGGGATCGCCCAGCCGGCGCTCGTGATCGGTCATCCGAACGACCCGCTTCATCCGTTCTCCGACGCCGACATCCTGGTCGAGGAGATGCAGCATGCTCGGCTGGTCAACGCCAACTCGATCCTCGAGTGGAGGCTCACCCCGAAGCGCCTCGACGGCGAGCTGGCCGCATTCCTGGACGAGGTCTACGCGTCCGGGGCCGACGAGGCGCGGTCCGCGCGGGCGGCGAGCGGTTAGCCGGTCGCCGTCTCCGCCGCCTCGGAAGCGCGATACGGGGGAAAGAAGCCCGTCTCGGGGCGCCCCTGGACCAGGTCCTCGAACGCGCTCGGGTCGCAGACGATCTCGTGCGTGAAGAACGGAAGCTCCGCGTTGGCGAAGCCGCGCTTGAAGTCCTCGAGACCGTCGCCTCGCCGCACTCCTCCGCCGAGGTTGAGCGGCAGCTCGAGCTCGTCGGCGAGCGCGACCATCCTGTCGGCGACGTTCTTGAACGGCGAGTCCCGCCGGTGCGCGTCCGCCGTGCCGCCGAGGTAGTAGTGGAGCACGCCATCCGAAACGGCTGCGATCGCGCCCGCGGCCGTCGAGCCCTCGGGGCTGCGGCACAGGATGAGCCAGGAGCGTTCGAACGAGAGCACGGTGCGGAAGTAGTCGGGATCGAAGAAGTAACGCTCGGCGGCCTCGGCACCTCGCATCGTCTCCGTGTATGCGACGTAGAAGCTCGTCCGGTGCTCGACCGTCGCTCGGCGGCCCTCGAGCGTCTCGATCCGGTATCCGAGCTTCTCGTTGCGGCGAATCTGCTCGCCGAATCGGGAACGCAGCCTGCGCTCACGCGACGGATCGTGGATCTGGACGGCGGAGCGCTTTGTCGCTCCCGCGAGGCACGGCTCGCCCCCGAGCCGTTCACGGGCGAAGACGCTGACCAGATCGGTCGCGGACCAATCGATCCCCTGGGGGTCGGGCGCCCCATCGGCGTCGGCGCGGACCGCCGCCCCGGGGTATCCGTAGGGGGTGATCCCATCGGCGAGCGCGGTGCCAGCGATCTCGTTGACGAGCAGGGGAAACGCGACCTCCAGCCCGTCTCCGGCAATGCGCAGCGTGTGGCTTACGCCCTCGGCGTCGTAGAACGGGCGGGAGCGAAAGAAGTCCTCCGTCTCCGCCGCCTCGCCGCGATCGGCGATCAGCTCGGCGCGTCCCCCCACCCCGTGAACTCCTCGGGCAAGAGGCCCCAGACCTCGTTGTCCACGGCTTCGTCGCCGCGGCGAATCGCCCTTCGCATGACGCCCTCGCGCCGAAACCCCAGGTGGGTGACGACCTTCTGGGCGGCCCGGTTCGTCGCCGGGATCTCGGCGTGGATTCGATGGGCGCCGTACCGCCGAAACGCCTCGACGCAGGCCTGGCGCTCGGCCTCCCGCGCGACCCCCCTGCCCCACGCCGAGGAGTCGCCGATCAGGACGGCGAGCTCGGGGCCGGTCTCGCGCTGAAGCCCGAACAGCGCCACGAACCCGACGGGCTCGGCCCCTCCGTCGAGAACGATCGACCACTTCCGGTCGCCGCTCGTGTCCATCGCCCGCTCGACCCACCCCCTGGCGTCGTCCTCGCTGAAGGCGCCGCGGTTACCGACCAGATCCGCCGTCACACGCGCGTCGTTGAACCAACGATGCACTGCCGGTGCGTCATCGGGTCGAAAGTCGCGAAGCTCGATCGGGCCTGGCATCGCTCGCACCCTAGCGCGGTGGGTGCGGTCGATCGACTCCCTGACTCGGCGCGCGATGTCGTGGAATCACCCGTCTAGCCGTACAGGCCGTGGCCGGTGAGCAGGAGCCGTGCGGTCCGGGCCAGGATTCGCAGGTCGAGCCGCGCCGAGCGGTGGTCCACGTACCAGACGTCGAGCTCGATCCGCTCGGCCCATGGGATTCCGGCGCGACCGTTCACCTGCGCCCAGCCCGTGAGCCCCGGCTTCACCTCCAGGCGGCGCCACTGACCCGGCGTGTAGAGCTCGACCTGGGCCTCGAGGGTGGGGCGCGGCCCGACGATCGCCATCTCCCCCCGCAGCACGTTGATCAGGTTTGGGATCTCGTCGAGCGAGAAGCGCCGGATGAGTCGCCCGATCCGGGTGACCCGGGGATCGCCCTCGAGCACCGGCGTCCCGACCCCGACGGGGTCCGCCCCCGGACTCATCGTCCGGAGCTTGTAGAGCTCGAAGCGCTGACCTCGCCAGCCCGCGCGGCGCTGGCGGTACATCACCGGCCCCCGCGAGTCGAGCTTTATCGCGACCGCCGCCGCGGCCAGGAAGGGAGCCGCGATCACGAGGCCGAGGCTCGCGAAGAGGACGTCGGCGGCGCGCGGCAGTCCCGAACGAGCGCCCTGGCGACCGGCCCGGGCGCCGGTGGTGTCCTCCGTGGCCACCCGCCTACCTCGTCCCCTCGGCCTTCTCCCACGTCCGCGGCACCCCGTGGTGCAGATAGTCCCAGAGCCCGACGGCGCTCGACGCGGTGACCGCGACGTAATAGCGCGCGATGCGCAGGACGCGAAGCTGCAGGACCGTGCCGAGCGCGGCCGCACCCAGCAGCCCGAGCTGGAGCGCGAGGGTGATGAGGTAGATCGCTCCCTGCCCGAGCAGAGCCAGGTTGGTGCCGAGCGCCACCAGGTGCAGCAGGGGCGAGGCGTAGCGAAGCATCCGGTGCGAGACGATCTCGAGCGCGTAGAGCGGCCCGTACCCGCGCATGGACAGGAGGCCGTGACGGAGCATCGTGCTCCAGGCGCCGGCCATCATCCGGCGCTTGCGCTCGAACTCTCCGCCGAGGGTTGGGGCGAGGCGCTCGCGCGCGCGCGCCTCGGGCGCGTAGACCGGGCGCCAGCCCCGCTTCACGAGCTCGTATGGGAACGAGATGTCCTGGCCGCGCGTCGGCTCGAGGAACAGGTACGCCTCGCGGCGCACGGCGTTGATCGCGCCGTTGCCCGCCGTGACGCCGCCCAAGCGCGACTCGAGCGTCCGGACCGCCATCTCATAGCGCCAGTAGAGGCCCTCCTCGTTCGCGGCCCCGCCGCCCTCGAATCGGACCTGGCCGCAGACGTAGCCGATCCCCGGGGCCGCGAGCCGCGCCACGAGCCGGCGCAGGGCATCCGGCGCCCAGAAGCTGTTCGCGTCCGAGAAGGCGAGCACCTCGCCGCGAGAACGGGCCACCGCGGCGTTGAGCGCGGTCACCTTGCCTCCCCGGGGGAGATCGAGCACCAGATCGGCCCCCGCGGCGCCGGCGAGCTCGACCGTTCGGTCGCTCGAGCCGTCGGATGCCACGATCACCTCGAGCCGCTCCCGCGGATAGTCGAGCGCCAAGGCGTCGCGGACCTTTCGCTCAATGACGTCCTCCTCGTCGTGGGCGGCGACGATCAGCGACACCCTGGGGAGCGCGTCGCCTGCGGACACGCGCTCGCGGGGCCGGCCGATCGCGGCCAGCGACCAAAGCACCAGCGGGTACCCGAGGTGGGCATAGAAGAGCAGGCCCACCGAGACCCAGAACGCGATCGCGACCGCGGTCACCGTGAGAGCTCCTCATAGAGCGCCAGCGTTCGGGCGGCGACGGTGTCCCACGAGTACGGGCCGGCAGCCGCCTTCCCGGCCGCGGCGGCCAGCCGCTCGCGGGATTCGGGCTCGGCGAGGAGCTCGTTGAGCGCCCGGGCCAGCGCCGCCGGGTCGCCGGGCGGGACGAGGCGACCGGCGCCGTGCGCCGCCACCTCGCCGAACCCCCCAACGTCGCTCATCACGATCGGCTTCGCGAACGCGAGCGCCGCGTAGAGCACCCCGGACTGCTCGGCGTCGCGGTGCGGGAGGACGACGAGGTCGGCACGCCGGAAGTACGCCGGAACCGCGGGGTCGGGGACGAATTCGGGCACGAACCGGACCTCTCCCGAGGCCCGCGACGCGAGCTCGCCGAGCCGCTCCATCGACACGCCGAAAGGCCTGCCCACGATCCAGAGCTCGGCCTCCGGGACCGACCGAAACGCCTCCAGCAGGACGTCGACGCCCTTGTAGGGGCGGATGAGGCCGAAGCAGAGGATCACCGGTCCCTCGACGTTGGCGAGCTCGCCGGGCAGCGGCTCCTCGTCGGGTAGGCGGGTCAGGTAGTCGAAGGCCCCGTGCGGGATCACACGGATGCGTTCGCGCTCCACACCGGCCTGCTCGAGTCGCGTCGCTCCGTGGTCGGAGAGGGTCACGATCGCGTCCATCTTCGCCAGCACTCGGCGCAGGCCGCGCCCGGGGCGCTCTCCCGACGCCTCGCCTCGCAGGACGCCGTGCGCGGTGAGGACGCGGGCCGGGGACGGCGGCAGCAACGGGCCGTCGAGCGCGGGGACGGGGAGCCACTGGTAGTGGACGACGTCGCCGCTCACGCCCTCGCGGCGGTACCGGGCCATGTCGACCAGGTGCTCGGCGAGCTTCAGCCCTCGACCCGTTCGCGAGCCCGGCCTCCGCCCACCCGAGCGCGCGTAGAACCTCTCGTTCACGCGGTACCCCTCCGCGGCGGGCACCGGGCCGTAGGTGAACCGGCTGGTGACGAGCTCGACCTCGGCGCCGGCCCGTGCGAGCGCGGCGCACAGGGCCCGATCGTACGGCGGGGTGTACGCGGGCGGATCGACGATCTGCACTCGCATCGGCGAGGATTCTGGCGATGGAGCTCTCCTACTGCGTGGTCAACACCGACGGCCGGGAATTTCTGCTCGGCTGCCTGGAATCGATCCGCCGCACCCATCCCGCCGACGTCGACCACGAGGTCGTGGTGCTCGACAACGCCTCCGCCGACGGTTCGCCCGCCGCGGTCGCCGAGCGGTACCCGGAGGTCAGGACCATCGTCCGCGATCGCCGGGCGGGACTCGCCGAGAACAACTCCCTCCTGCTCCGGGAGGCGCGCGGGCGCTTCTGCCTCCTGCTCAACGAGGACTCCGAGGTGCTGGACGGGTGCGCCCGGGCGCTGCTCGAGGCGCTGGCCGCGGATCCGACCGCGGGGGCGGCCGGCGCCCAGCTGGTCGACCCGGACCTGAACCCGATCCCGTGCGCATGGCGGCTTCCGGGGCTGGGAACGGCGCTCGCGCAGGCGCTGCTCCTGCATCGCGGGCTCGTCACCCAGTCGGGAGGCGAGGCGACCCGGGAAGTCGGGTGGGTCCAGTCGTGCACCATGCTCGTAAGGAGGGAGGCGGCCGCAGCCGTTTCGTACCTGGATCCGGACTTCTTCGTCTACTCCGAGGAGGTCGACTTCCAGAAGAGGATGAGCGACGCTGGGTGGCGGATCCTCCACGTCCCGGCCGCCCGCGCCGTCCACCACGAGCAGCTCGCGACCGATCGCTCCGCAGGCACGCGGCGCGTGGTCCAGTTCCATCGCGGTCGCGACCTCTACATGCGAAAGCATCACCCCCGCGCTGCGGTCATCCTCTCGCGGCTGCTGTGGGCGTGGTCCTACGTGCCTCGCGCTGCGGCCGCCCTGCTCATGCGCGAGCACCGGGCCGGCTGGTACTGGCTCCACGCCCGTCGCGCCCTTCGTCCCGGCCGTGGAGACGGCATGCGCGAGGCCGCCGACGCATACAACCGCCAGCGCGCCTCGCTGGAGCCAGCGACGCCGGACGGGTCGGGAAGTGCCCGTCGAGTGTCGAGGTAGTCGGCCTGGAGCCAACCAGATCGACACTCGACGCAAGGGGGTGGGGCTGAATGCGCGGTCCCACCCCGCCCCCGGGCCGAAAGCGCCGCTAGACCGTGGCGGGGCGGGGCTCCGCCGCGGCGGCGGCGTCGACCCCGACCGGCCGGGCCGCGTCGCCGCTCACCGCCGGCCGGCGCCGGATCGCCACGCCGAGTCCGATCAACGCCCAGGTCGCGGGATCGGTCGTGAACGCGGCGTATCCGAGGCTGTGCACGACCATGGTGACGAAGCACGCGGCGATCGCGGCGGTGCCCGCCGACGCCCCGGCGCCGCTCAACAGGACCACCAGCGCGAGGACGATCAGCGCGACGTAGACGATCAGGCCGATGGCCCCCTGCTCCGCGGCGACCGTGATCGGCTCCGAGTGGGAGACCGTGGTCCTCGCCCGCTGGATGTGGCGGGCGAACGCCGCGCCGAACGCTCCCGAGCCCCAACCCGCGATCGGGCGGTCGCCCGCGAGATCGATGCCGCCGCGCGCCAGGCTCACCCTGCCGCTCCCGGCGGTGTTGAAGCTCTCCTCCGAGCTGAAGTCGGTGTGCCCGGTTCCGCTCACGGCGAGGAAGATCACGCCGCAGAGGACGATCGCCGCGCCGCCCGCGAGCGCCCATCGGACGCCCCATCGAAGGGCCGCGACGACCAGGAGGCCCGCAATGAGCGCGACGAAGCTCGTGATCGAGTAGCTCAGCGCCAGCGCGGTGAGCATGATCGCGGATGCGAGCGCCGCCGCGATCGCCCACGCGGTGTGGCGCGACCACGCCAGATAGGCCCCAAGCGCGACGAGGTCGAGCGCCAGGTAGCGGCCGAGGACGTTCGGATCGTAGAACAGGGAGTTGACCCGGAAGTAGAGATGGAGCTGGTTCGACTGCAGCAGGTCGCCGCGGCTCAGCAGGAGGTCCCGCACCGCGTACTCGACGAATGCGACCCCGGCGAACAGAAGGCCCATGGCGACCACGCCGATCAAGACGCGGCCGAGGAGCTCGCGGGTCCAGGGCACCTCTTCGAGCAGCACCAGCATCACGGCGAACGGGACGAGGAAGAACGATGCGTTCTCGATCGCGTTCGAGACATCAGCCGAGTAGGCGGTCTGGATCGCGTAGAGGACGAGGGTCGCTGCGAGGGTGCGATGGAGCCAGACCGCCGCCGGCCAACCCCCGACGCCCCCCGTGAGGCGTTCCGGGGGCAGGCGATCGGTCCCGTGGGAGCGCGCGCGCACGAGCTCGTATCCCCCCCGGGCGATGCCTGCCGCGATCAGCACGTAGAGCGGAATCAACAGATGTGAGGTCTGACCGCCGAGATGAACGGGGAGCCGCAGGGGCATGAGCGCGAAGACGGCGACCGGGAAGGTCCAGCGCGCCCGATGGAAGACGACCGCCGCCGCGCCCACCGCGATCGCCGCGATCGCCGCGACCGCCACGAGCTTCGCGGGATGCCCGCGGAGGTCCACGAACCGCGCCGAGTGCCACACGTCCCCGGCCACCAGCACCGGAGCCGCGACCAAGGCGATCGCGGCGGCCAGATAACGCAGCCTGCGGTCGTCGGCGAGCAGCGCCACGGCGGCCCCCCCACATGCGAGCAGCATGCCGGCCAGCTCGAGCGGTGACGCCGTCACCCCGACTTCGCTTCCTGGACCACGATCCGCTGCGGGTAGACCATGTCCCGATCGCGGCTGGGAAGGACGACCCGCAGCCGATAGCGATCGTGGGGATCCGCGAACGCGCCGGAGTCGGTCCGGCCGTTCCAGGCGTACGACTGCGGCTGGTCGGCCTCGACCGGGCCCTGATAAAGGGTGCGGGTCGGCCGGAGGTTCGGCCCGACTATCTCCACCGTGGCGTTCGGATCGCCCTCGCGCACGTAGAAGCCGATCCTGGCGACTCGGTGGCCGGCGGGCCCTTTCGGGTCGAAGTGAAAGGTGAAGCGGGTCACCTGCAGCTCGAGGTCGGGCGTGCGCGCGTGTACGACGACGGCCGCGACCACGACCGAGGCGACCAGCAGGACGACGAAGAGGACGCGGCCGAGAGGGCTCACGGCTGGGTGCGATCCGCGCCGGCGATCACCACGACGTCGGCATCGCCCGCCTCCCCCTGCGTTTGCCGATCGATCGGCTGCACCGGCTTCACGCCGAGGTCGTGCGCGACCTTGTTCGCGGCCCTCTGCTGGTGCGGCTCGTACATGACCACCGTCTGCTGGTACTGCTTGCGGCTGTTGCTGAGGGTGCCGACCTTGAAGTCGTTCGCTTTCACGTCATCGCCGGTTTTGGCCGCGAGCGCCGGAACGGAAGTGCCGTTGAGCACCGCGACCGTGACCGCGGCGGGATCGACCTTCCCCGTCTTCGAAGGCGGACTCGACCCCTCGCCGTTGCGCAGCAACCGCTCCGACCCGAAGATCGCCACCAGCCCGAGGACCACCGCGGCGAGGGCGATCAACCCGAGAACGCGAGGCTGTCCGACCTTGCGGGTGAGCCTTCGCCAGCGCGGGTGAGGCAGCAGGGCGGCGCGTTCCATCGTGATCCGCTCGAGCGCTGGACGCTCGGCGGTCACACGCGCGGCGGGTGCCTCGTCCCGCGCGGGCGCCTGGCTCGGGGTCACCGGGGGCGGCGGCGCGACGGCGGTCGGCTCGACCGCCTCGGCGGCTTCCGGCTCGGCGGCTTCCGGCTCGGCGGATTCCGGCTCGGCGGATTCCGGCTCGGCGGCCTCCGGTTCGGCGGCTCCCAACAGAGCCTCGAGCTCCGCTTCGGCGCGATCGAGGAGCGTCTCGCTCGCGGCGAGGTCGGTTGCGGGGTGCGACGGAGCCTGCGCCATCCAAGCCGACAGCCGAGCGACGTCTCGCCGCTGCGACAGGTAGAGGGTGAGGAGCAGGAAGAAGGCAAGGGTGGCGGCGACCGACACCCAGGCCGGGAGGTCCAGGAGCGCGTCGTAGATATCGCCGGAGACGCTCATCAGCCGGCGCCGAGTGTCGACGAGTCGTCGAGGCCGACCGCGACCGCCAGGGGCGCCGCGCCGGCGTGGGACCTGACGTCGGACGTCATCGCCTGAGTCGGCGTCTTTCCGAGCTTCGGCTGGATGGCCGTCGCGAGGGACTTGGCGTCCGCGCGGTGGCCCGAGTCGTACATGACCACCGTTTGAGCGAACGTCGACCCGGCGTTGGAGACCGTCCCCGACTTGTACCCCGCCGGCTTCAGGACCTGCTGATCGACCTGAGCCGCCAGGTTCGGAACGGCAGTGCCGTTGAGAACGGCGACGTTCGGCCTTCCATTGTGCTTTTGGTGCTTGTCCGCGCCACCGCCCCCGCCGACGAGGCCGAAGCCGCTCGTCGCCACGCCGGCCGCAATCAGGGCGGCCACGACGAGCGCCACGAGGATGCGGCCATCGATCGGCAGCCGGCGATCGGCCTCGGCGAGCCGCGGCCCGACCGCGTCCTTGATCCGGGCCCGGTACCCGGCCAGCCGCCCGCGGAGGCCGCCCGCGGACGGGTGGGCCTGGGCCGGAGCCTCCTCGTCCGCCCCCTCGCCCTTCGCCGCGTCGGCCGCGGCCTGCGCCGCGTCGGCCGCCTCCTGGGCACGCTCGGGAGCCCGTCCGGCCCATTCACGCAGGCGGCGGAGGTCGCGCGCCTGCTGAAAGAGGAGGAAGGCCAGGATCGCCAGCCCGCCGAAGGCGACGATGCCCAAAACGGGGCCGATCGACTTGATCGCGTGCATCGGTGCGGGCGCATCTTAGGGCGCGTTGTTTAAACGTCCGACCCCCGCTGGGCCGCCGGGGACCGGTCGGCTAGCCGAACGCGCCCGGCCCGGGATGCTCCGCGGGCAGCGCGGTGGCGGGGCGGTCACCGACCCGCTCGGCGGCCACCTCGACGACGCGCTCCGCGAGCCCGGCCTCATCGCCCGCCGCGACGAGCGCCTCGAGGCGCTCGACCGAGCCCTCGACCCAGTCCGGATCGATGGGCCGGGTCCGAACGGCGCGGACGATCCGCTCCGCGCTCGTCGGCTGAGCCCGCTCGTCGGCGTTGAAGACCTCCTCGTGGATCTTCTCCCCCGGTCGCGGCCCGATGAACTCGATTGCCACGTCCGCCTCCGGCTCGTATCCGGCCAGGGTGATCATGTTCCGGGCCAGATCGAGGATCCGAACCGGCTCCCCCATCTCGAGGACGAAGACGTCGCCGGAGCTCCCCCCGAGGTCCCCCGACTGGATGACCAGCTGCACCGCCTCGTGGATGGTCATGAAGTAGCGCGTCATCTCGGGATGAGTGACGGTCACGGGCCCGCCCCGCTCGATCTGACCGCGGAAGATCGGCACGACGCTCCCCGACGAGGCGAGCACGTTGCCGAAGCGGACGATGATGGAGCGCGTCAGGGGGTGGCGCTGCCCCGAGGCCTCGACGATCCACTCGGCCATCGCCTTGGAGGCCCCCATCACCGTCCCGGGGTTGACGGCCTTGTCGGTGGAGATCAAAACGAAGCGCTCCGCGCCCGCGGTCGCCGCCGTCTCGACCGTCACCCGGGTCGCAATCGCGTTGTTCCGCACGGCCTCGAGGGGGTTCGACTCCATCAGCGGCACGTGCTTGTAGGCGGCCGCGTGAAAGACGATGTTCGGCTTGAACCGCTGCATCACCTCGAGCATCCGCTCGCCCTCCTTGCAGTCGGCGAGCACCGCCTCGACCCGCGTGAAGTGCCACTCGTCGAGCAGCTCCCGGTCGATTCGGAACAGGTTGTCCTCGGCGTGATCGACGAGGACGAGGAGCTTGGGGCGCACCCGCGCGATCTGCCGGCTGAGCTCGGCGCCGATGGAGCCGCCGGCGCCGGTCACGAGCACGATCCTGTCCTCCAGGTAGGCGCCGACGCGGTCGAGCTCCATCACCACGGGGTCGCGGCCGAGGACGTCCTCGACCCGCACCTCGCGGAGCTGCCGGGTGAGCTGCACGCCTCCGCGCAGGAGCTCGAACACGGTCGGCAGCGTGCGCACCGGAATGTCGCGCTCCCGGCACGCGGCCACCACGTTGGCGCGCAGCACTCCCGGAGCCGAGGGGATCGCGATCACGACCTCATCCGGGGACTTGCGGTCGAGGATCTCGCCGATCTCGTCGGTCGAGCCGAGGACCTTCACCCCCACGGCGGTCATCCCGCGCTTTCGCGGGTCGTCGTCGACGAAGCCGATCGCACGGGCGCCCAGGTTCGGGTTCAGGCGCAGCTCGCGAACCACCATCTGGCCGCCCGACCCGGCGCCGACCACGAGCACGCCACGGGACTTAGCGCGCCTCGTCGCCCGGTCGGGGCGCTCCGCGACCATCCGCCTCGCCAGCCGTGCCCCGCCGACCAGGACGATTGTCAGCAGGAAGTCGATCACGACGACCGATCGCGGCAGGTTGTATGAGTAGGGCTTGGCGAGGGTGAACACGCCGATCAGGAGCCCGCTCGCCACGGCGGCGGCTCGGACCACCGGCCATAGATCGGGGAGCTGGAAGTAGCGCCACCACTTCTGGTGGAGGCCGAAGAGCCTGAACACGATCCCCTTGCCGACCGCGACGAAGACGATCGACCCGGCGAGCATGGTCGAGTACCGCTCCGGAATGCCGCCCGCGGCGTCCAGGAAGCGAAGCCGGAACGCGAGGGCGTAGGCTGCCGCGGTCAGCAGAACGTCGGCGACGAACTGCAGCGCCCGACGCTTGGAGACGGGATCTACGCTGAGGCGCGCCACCGGAGCGAGTGTAATGCTGATCCCCCATGCCGGCTGACATCCTCGACCCACTCGTCAACGCCGCCACCAACGTGATCGACGCGACCGGATTGGCCGGCGTCTTCATCCTGATGACGCTGGAGAGCGCGTGCGTGCCGATCCCCAGCGAGGCGATCATGCTGTTCGCGGGGTTCAACGTCTCGGAGGGGAACATGACCCTGTTCGGGATCGTCGCCGCGGGTGTCCTCGGCAACCTGACGGGCTCGCTGATCGCCTACGCCGCCGGCTACTACGGGCGAATCGAGCTGCTGGAACGAAACCGCGTGATCCACGTCAGCCGGCGCCACCTCGACCAGGCCGACCGGTGGTTCGAGCGCCACGGGTCGGCGACGGTCTTCTTCACCAGGATGCTTCCCATCGTCCGGACGTTCATCTCGCTCCCCGCGGGGGTCGCCCGGATGCCGGTCGGACGGTTCGCGGCGCTCACCTGCCTGGGGTCGATCCCCTGGGTCCTCATGTTGGCGATAATCGGACGGGAGGTCGGGGACAACTGGGATCAATGGCGGGACCACCTCCACTACCTCGACTACGCGATCGTCGCGGCAATCGTGCTGGCGATCGCCTACGTGCTGATCAGGCGGCGCCGTGGAAGCGCCGAGTGGGAGCCCACACCGCCCGCCTGAATCGCGCCGCGACTCCGCTCACCGTTCCACGGGCGATCGCGCTCGGCGCCGTCCAGGGCCCGGCAGAGCTTCTGCCGGTGTCGAGCTCGGCGCACCTGTCGCTTTTGCCGTGGCTCGCCGGATGGCGGTGGGATGAGCTCGACCCCGAGTCCCGGAAGAGCTTCGAGGTGGCGCTCCACGCCGGCGGCGCGGTGGCTCTGGTGATCGGGCAGCGCCGACTGATCGCCGAGGAGCTCCGGGCCTTCGATGCCCGCAGGGCGGCGGTGGTGGGACTCTCCTTCGTGCCGCCGGCGATCGTCGGCTACGCGTTCGAGCGACAGATCGAGCGGCGGCTCGGCGGGCCGGGCCCGACCGCGTGGGGCCTCCTCGCCGGCGCCCTGGCGATGCTGCTCGCCGACCGGCATCCCCAGCGCCGCGGACCGGGCGACGCCACGGCCGCCGACGGGCTCGCCCTTGGCCTCGGCCAGGCGGCCGCGCTGGCGCCGGGGATCTCGCGCAATGGAGCGACGATTGCGGCGGCGCGGTGGCGGGGGTTCACGAGGGAGCAGGCGAACCTCCTCTCGCGCACCGTCGCCCTGCCGGTCATTGCGGGAGCCACGGCGCTCAAGGCGATTCGCCTGCGGCGCCGCGAGGTGCATCCGGGCCTTCGACGGACGACGGTCGCCGGTGTGGCCGCGTCCTTCGCCTCGACGCTCGCTTCGCAGAGGCTGATCGCGCAGGTGGAGCGCGACCGCGCCCTGTGGCCCTACGCCGCGTATCGAATCCTGCTTGCGGGGTGCGTCCTGACCGGGCTGGCCGTCCGGAAAGAGCTGCGCGCGCCCCTCAAGGGCGCGCGCAGGTGAATCCGTAGCTCGGCTCGAGCTGGCTTAGGTCGCGGTGACGACCCTCGAGGTCTTCGCCTTGCACTTATCGCCGTTGTGCAGCGTCTTCTTCTTGACCTTGGCGCGATACTGAGCGCCGGACTGCACGGTCGTGGGCCGCTTCCAGTTGCCATTCCTCTTGCTCTTCACGGCGCCGAGGGTGTGGAACGACGACTGGTAGGTCGTCATGATCTGGAGCGTCACCTTGCGCTTCTTCTTGCAGGCGGCCTTCTTCGACTTCACCTTCCCGTGGAAGTCCGTGCCGTCCCCTTGGACGATCGTGACCTTGGTCTTGAACGCCTTCGACGCGCTCCCGGCGGCAAAGCCGGACGAGACCACGGCCAGAGCCAAGGCGATGGCTAGGAACAGCGCGACGAGGCGCTTGGTCATTTCGAATCCCCCTTCTGAGGTCGAAGCGGACGGGCAGCGTTCGAGATCGGACGCGCCCTTCCCATTTGCCCATAGGTACGGGGCGCGGGCGTCGAGGCTGACATCCGCGGGCATTGGTGGTTGAATCCCGCCCCTTGCAGGCACGAACCGAGGCGCGATGACACCCGACGCGTACGCCCGTGCCGGGGTCAGCCAGGGCGCTGCCGACGCGGCGGTCGCGGCGCTCCTCCGCAGCCTCGGTGGGATCGACACCGGCAAGCCATCCCGTGTGGTCTCGCCGCCTGGTCAATACGCGTGCGTCCTGCGCCTCGACGACGGCCGCACCGGCCTCGCGCTCTCCACAGACACGGTGGGCACGAAGATGGTGGTCGCCGAGCGCCTCGGTCGCTACGACACGATCGGGGTCGACTGCGTCGCGATGAACGCCAACGACGTCGTCTGCGTCGGAGCCGAGCCGATCGCCATGCTCGACTTCATCCTCGCCGAGCGCGCCGACCCGGAGATCTGCGAGCAGCTCGGCATCGGCCTCGCCCGAGGAGCGGAGCTCGCTGGAATCGAGATCCCCGGGGGCGAGATCGCCCAGGTCGGCGACATCGTCTCGGGCCACGAGCTGGGCGGCACCTGCGTGGGGCTCGTTCAGCTCGATGCGATGATCACGGGGGCGGCGATCGAGCCGGGTGACGCGGTGGTCGGCCTGCCCTCGAGCGGACTCCACTCGAACGGCTTCACGCTGGCCCGGAGGGCTCTCGATCAGGTCCGGCTCGACGACGCGCGGCTCGGCCGTCCGCTGGGCGACGTGCTGCTCGAGCCGACTGAGATCTACGTCGCTGCGGTGCTCGAGGTGGTCCGCTCGCCCATCGAGGTTCGCGGCCTGGCCCACATCACGGGAGACGGGCTCAACAATCTGCTGCGACTCGAGGCCGAGGTGGGCTACGAGATCGACGACCCGCTGCCGGCACCGCCCGTCTTCGACCTGATCCAGGAGCTCGGCGAGGTGAGCGACGAGGAGATGCACGAGGTGTTCAACATGGGCTGCGGCTTCTGCTGCGTGATCGCTCGAGCCGACGAGGGATCGGCGCTCGAGCTCCTTCGCCGCCATTATCCGGAGGCCAAGCGAATCGGTCGGGTCACCGATCGGGCCGGCGAGGTCATCGGCCGGCGGTAGGGTATCCGGTCCGCGATTGCGGTTCCCACTCAGGGCGCCTCCCAGATCGTGCCGCCCGACACCGCCGTCGCACGAAGCCTCCAGTCGCGCGCTTGGGCCCACAGCTCGGCCTCCAGGACCGGGCGCGGCTTGCCCGTGAGCTCCTCGAGCTCGCGCGTCGCGCAGCGCCCGAAGCGCTCGATGGCCTCGGCCGCCTCGGGCCGTCGCTCGCCCACCACGCGCGCGCCGGCGGCCAGCGCCGCGGCGCGGTATTCGTCGTACGGGCTCCAGCCCCAGACACCGTGCCTGGCCCCGTCGTCGCCCACGAACAACGCTGATGGGAAGCTGACCCGATCGTGGCGCTCGGTCCGCTTGACCTTTTCCTGCTCCCTCGCCTCATCCGGGGGGTTTCGCACCTCGTCGAGGTCGGCCGCGAACGCCTCGGTGATCGCGTGCGAGGTAAGGTCGATCCGAAAGCGCTCCACGTCAAGTCCGGCCGGCCCGGCCTCTCCCACCAGCGCCTCGGCGTGGTCGAGCTTCTTCCGCTCCGTCATCAGGCCCTCGCGGAGGCGCCGCAGATACCGGTACGCGGCCGCGGCGCCCTGCTCCGCCGCCGCCGTCACCGCCTGGCAGGCCGGATAGGTCGAAGCGATCGGGTTCCGGCTCCACAGCCGCGCGTCGATCGGCATCCGCGTCACGGCCGCGACGTCGAGCCAGTGCGACATCAGGTCGGCGAAGCAATCGGGCCCAGAGCCGACCCCGGACTCCTCGTCGCGATAGTCGGGCCCGTACCGGCGCGCCAAGCCCCCCATCACCCATACGAAGCTCAGCTCGTCACCGAACTCCCACATCAGGCGCCGGAGCTGTGGCTCCGCGCCCCACGACCACGTGCAGGCGGGATCGGTGTAGCAGCGGACGGTTACGGGCATTGGGGTGCAGGAGGCGACCCACTGACGGGGGTCTTAGGGTGAGGGTCGAAAATACTCACTGGATGGCGGACGAAGCGACAACGACGGGATTCGCGGGAAGCCTGATCGGGACCCTCCTCTCCGGGCGCTACCGGCTCGAGTCCAAGCTGGGCAGCGGCGGCATGTCGACCGTGTTCCTGGCCCGGGACGAGACGCTCGAACGCTGGGTCGCGGTCAAGGTCATGCATCGCGAGATCTCCGACCAACCCGACCAGCTCGAGCGATTCCGTCGCGAAGCCCGGGCCGTGGCCCAGCTCTCCCATCCGAACGTCGTCGCCGTGATCGACGCCGGCGAGGACGGCGGCTTCCCGTACATCGTGCTCGAGTTCGTCGAAGGCGAGACGCTGAAGCAGCGCATCGACCGCCTGGGCCGCCTGCCGGTGGACGAGGCCGCCGCCTACGCGATCGAGATCGGCCGGGGACTCGCGGCCGCGCACGCGCGAAGGCTGGTGCATCGCGACGTCAAGCCGCAGAACGTCCTGATCGATGGCGAGGGCCGGGCGAAGGTCACGGACTTCGGGATCGCCCGCTCGCTCGAGTCCGACGGCCTGACGAAGACAGGCCGCGTGCTCGGGACGACCGACTACGTGGCGCCGGAGCAGGCGATGGGGCACGGGGTGGATGCGCGCTCGGACATCTACGCGCTGGGCGTTCTCCTCTACGAGATGGTGACGGGCGACGTCCCGTTCAAGGCGGAGACCGTCGTCGGCGTGGCGATGAAGCACGTCAACGAGGAGATGCCCGACGTCCAGCAGCGGCGCCCGGAGATCTCATCCGCGCTCGCGGCCGTGATCGAGAGGGCGACGGCGAAGGACCCGAAGCGACGCTATTCGGACATGTCCGCCTTTCTCGCGGACCTCGAGCACGCGCTCGAGGTCGAGGTGGTGCGCTCGGGGAGCGGGCACGGCCAGGCGACGAACGTGCTCGACGCCGTGCCGGGACGCCGCCGCCTCCTCACCTCCCGTCGAGTCTCCGCCGCGGGAGTCGTGCTCGTGCTCGCCGCGGTCGTCGCCGCCCTCCTCATCGCCGCGCTCACGGGCAACAGCCAGAAGCACTCCTCCGAGAGCGCGGTGGCGTCCGGGGCTCCGATTGCCCTCAGGGGCGCCAACGACTTCGATCCGCCGCCCGGCGACGGCGAGGAGCACAGCACGGAGGTCGGGCTGGCGATCGACGGAAACGCAAGTACGGCCTGGACTACGGAGACCTATGACTCGCCGACGACCCAGGAGGCCGTCGGCAAGCCCGGCGTCGGCTTGTGGGTTGACGCGGGCAAGCCGGTCAGCGCCCGCACGCTGACGGTGCGCTCGGCGAACGCGGGCTGGAGTCTCGAGGTCTACGGGGCGACGGCGCCGCAGCCGACCTTGGCAGATTGGGGGTCTCCAATCGGCAATGCCGACGAGGTAGGCACCAACCAGACGATCGAGTTGACCGCGACGCACCCCTCCCGCTACTACCTGATCTGGATAACCAAGCTCGCCTCGACCGGGGGCGGCTACAGCGTCGCGATCGACGAGCTGACCCTGAACAGCTAGAACCGGTAGCCCCGCTCGGACTCGTAGCGTTCGATCGCCAGCCCAACGAGTCGATCGCACAGCTCGGCGTAGGGAACGCCGTCGGCTTCGAAGAGCTTCGCGAACACGCTCGTCGAGGTGAAGCCGGGGATCGTGTTGATCTCGTTGACCAGCACCTCGCCGCCGTCGCGGACGAAGAAGTCGCAGCGGGCGAGCCCGGTGGCGCCGATCGCCCGGAAGACTCTGGCCGCCAGCTCACGCACCACTGCGGCGTCGGAATCGGGGATCCTCGCCGGGACGATCAGGTCCATTCCCCCGTCCGAGTACTTGGCGTCGTAGTCGTACCAGTCGGCGTGGGCGACGATCTCCCCCGGCGGCGAGGTCACGGGGTCGTCGTTGCCGATCACCGAGCACTCGACCTCCTTGCCGTCCCCGTGCGCCTCGACGATCACCCGGGGGTCGTGGAGGCGGGCCTCCGCGACCGCCTCGTCGAGGCCGCGCTCGACGCTCGTCACCTTGGTGATCCCGACGCTCGACCCGAGCCTCGCGGGCTTCACCCACAGGGGCAGCCCCATCGCGGCGGCGCGTTCGCGCCACCCCTCCTCGCCGGCCTGGCAGAAGTCGACCTGGGGAAAGTCGTGGAACGCCAGCACCCGCTTGAAGATCAGCTTGTCGATCGCGACCGCGGCGGCGAGCACGCCCGGCCCGACGTAGGGCAGATCGAGGCACTCGAGCAGGCCCTGGACGGTGCCGTCCTCGCCGAACGGGCCGTGGAGGACGGGAAAGGCGACCTCGGCGTCGAGCAGGCCGGCGCCCGCGCGCAGCTCGATCTCCTCACCCTCGCGAATCCAGCGGCCGTCGCGCTCGATCAGGACCTCGATGGCCTCATGGCCGGCGTGGCGCAACCCCGCCGCCACCGAGGCTCCCGACTCGAGCGAGATCCGGTGTTCGCTCGAGCGCCCGCCGCTCAGCACCGCGACCCGCATCAGGGGACGGTGGTCGTCGGGGTCGTGGTCGTCGTCGGGGTCGTGGTCGTCGTCGGGGGTTGCGTGAACTTGCCGACGAAGATCGTCACCGGCTCACCGCGGCGAAGCCGGGTCCCCGCGCTCGGGGACTGGTCGATCACCTGGCCGTCCTCGTTCGGGTCGGTGGTCGTCCGCTTGGCGACCCGGACGCCGAGCCCCGCGGCCCTCAGGTCCGCCTTGGCCGCGTCCTGCGACTCGCCGACGACGTTCGGGACGACCGCCGTGCCGACGCCGTTGGAGACGACCACGGTCACGGTGGTGTGCTGCTTCACCGTGCCGCCTCCCGCGGGGTCCTGGGCGATCACCTGGCCCTGCGGCGCATCGGAGTCCTGGCGTTCGACGTTCGGGATCAGGTGCAGGCCGCGGAGCTCGCTGGTCGCGACGTCCTCCTGCTTTCCGATCAGTGAGGGCACCTGCACCAGCCTCGCGCCGCTCGAGACCAGCAGGGTCACGGTCCTGCCCCGCTGGAGCTCGGTGCCCTGCGCCGGGATGGTTCCGATCGCGAGGCCGGCCCTGACCGTGTTCGAGCGTCGCTTACGCTCCTTCGGGCGCAAACCGGCGTCCCGGAGCGTCTTCAGCGCCTGCTTTTCGGGCTGGTTGACGACGGTCGGCACCACGGCGGTCCCCAACCCCGAGGACACCGTGATGGTCACCGTCGAGCCCTTGTCCGCCTTCGAGCCCGCCGCCGGGTCCTCCTCGAGGACCGTTCCCGGCTTGGACGGGCGCGGCACCGTCTTGACGGCCACCTCGAACCCCGCGCCCTGCAGGGTCGCCTGCGCCTTCGCCTGGCTCTTGCCGATCACGCTCGGCACGAGCACCTGAGGGGTCGAGCTCCTCGTGAGCGCGAAGACCAGCAGCCCCAACAGTGCAAGCAGGATCAAGCCGAGGAGGACCAACCGCGCCGGGGTGAAGAACGCGCCGCGCGAGGGGGGCTCCTCGGGCGGGGGCGGGGGCGGCGCGCCCGCCGCGGCGGCAACCGCGGCGTACGATGCCGTGTCCCCGAAGGCCGCGCCCGAGGGGTCCGCCTCGGCCGCGTCGAGCGCCGCGATGAACTCCTCGGCGGAGCCGAAGCGGTTCCCCGGATCCTTCGCCAGGGCCCTGAGGACAACCGCGTCCAGGGCCCGCGACACCTGCGGCTTCAGCTCGCTGGGCGCACGAGGCCGCTCGGAGACCTGCTTCAGGGCCACCGTGACGGGCGAGTCGCCGTCGAAGGGGACGCGTCCGGTGAGCGCCTCGTACAGCATCACTCCGATCGAGTAGATGTCCGATGCCGCGGTGACCGGGAGCCCCTGCGCCTGCTCGGGCGACAGGTACTGGGCCGTGCCCAGGACGGACCCGGTCTGGGTGATCTCCGAAGCCCCCGCCCGGGCGATCCCGAAGTCCGTGACCCTGGCCCGTCCCTCGGCGTCGACGAGGACGTTCTGCGGCTTCAGGTCGCGGTGGACGATCCCGTGCGAGTGGGCATAGCGGGCGCCCGCGAGGACCTGGCGGATGATCTCCACCGCCTCCGCCACGCCGAGGCCGCGATCGATCAGGTCCTTGAGCGAAGCCCCCTCCACGTACTCCATCGCGATGTAGTGGCTGCCGTCGACGGTGCCCCGGTCGAACACCCCGACCACGTTGGGGTGCTGGAGGCCCGCGGCCGACGAGGCCTCGCGCCTGAATCGCTCGACGAACTGCTCATCCTGCGCGAAGCGCTCGTGGAGGAACTTGAGCGCGACGCGCCGATCGAGCATCGTGTCCTCGGCGCACCAGACGTCCGCCATCCCGCCGGAGCCGAGCTTGCCGATCAGCCGGTACCGCCCCGCCACCATCGTCTCGGCCGCGAGCTGCACTAGGACCGCCCCTGGGCAGCCATACCGGCGATCACAGGTCGGCCGCTCATTTGAGCAGCGAATCCATCACCTGGGTGGCGACCGGCCCGGCAACCTCGGCGCCGAAGCAGCCCTGGCAGCGCTCGATCGTCGCGGCGACGGCCACCTGGGGGTCCTGCGCCGGCGCGAAGGCGATGAACCAGGGCTGGTTGATCCCGTTGGCCGGATCGCCGATCTCGGCGGTGCCGGTCTTGCCGGCGAACGTGACCCCCCCGCTGACGGTGAGCCCCGCAGCGGTCCCCTCCTGGGTGACGTGAGTCATCATGTCGGTCAGCTCGGTCGCGGTCTGGGGGCTCATCACCGTCGACTGCTCGTGCGGTGTGAGCTTTCGGGTCACCCGGCCGTCGGGGTCGGTGACCTGCTGTACGAGGGTCGGTCGCATCAGCTTCCCGCCGTTCGCCACGGTCGCCGCGACCTCGGCCATCTGCATCGGCGACGCCAGGAGCTGGCCCTGGCCGATCGCGGCGCGCCCGATGTCGATCGGGTCATTGGGCCCGAGCAGCTTCGACCCATCGGGCGCGTAGATGCCGCTCGGGGCCATCTGTGAGCCGGGATAGTCGAGCTGCGGGTCCTGGTCGAACCCGAAGCGGTTCATGTACTTGAACATCGTGTCGGTGCCGAGCTTCTCGCCGACCTGGGCGAAGTACACGTTGACCGAGTTCGTGAGGGCGGTGGTCATGTCGATGTCGCCGAACTCCTCGCCGCCCGCGTTCGAGAGCGGCGCACCTCCGATGATCTGGGGCGAATGGCCGCTGAGCACCGAGCTCGGGGTGAACTGGCCCGAGTCGAGGGCGGCGGCCGCCGTGACGACCTTCATCGTCGACCCCGGCGGGTAGACGCTCTGGGTGGCGCGGTTGAGCAGCGGGGACCCCGAGCTCGCCCGGTTGAGGCTCTTGAAGGCCTTCGGGTCCTTGACCGCGTTCGGGTCGAAGCCGGGCACCGACGCCATCGCCTTGACCGCCCCCGTCGATGGATCCATGGCCACGACGGCGCCGCCGAACCCGCTCGCGCCGGGCGTCGAGGCGATCGCCTGCTGCAGCGCCTGGGTCGCTATTCGCTGAGCCTGCGAGTCGATCGTCAGAGTGATGCCGTTGCCCTCCTGGGGCACCCCGCGGAGCTGGTCCAGGATCGAGGTGAACTCGTTCCGCTCGCCGGCGAGAGTGGGGTTCTCCGAGCGCTCGACGCCCGACTGGCCAACCTGGATGAAGCTGTAGCCGATCGGGTTCCCGTACTCCGAGCCCTGCGGGTAGCGGCGCACGTAGACCGGGTGCTTGCCGCCCCCCTCGGGGAAGCTCTGGGCGATCGTCACCCCGTCGGCGGTCTTGATCGTCCCGCGCTTGACGGTCTGCTCGACGATCAGCGGGCGGCGGTTCTGCGGATTGTCCTTGAGGCTCGTCGAGTCGAAGACCGCCCAGTAGGAGGTGAACCCGACCAGCGCCGCGAACAGCAGGATCAGCAGCCCGTAAAGCCGGACGATCGGCGCGTTCACCGGGGAAGCGCCTCCAGCTGGAGCTCGGGAGCACGCTCCGGGAGCGGCCGGCGGGCGTCGTTCGAGATCATCAGGAGGAGCGCGAGGAGGATCATGTTCGCGATCACCGAGCTGCCCCCGAAGCTCACGAACGGCAGCGTGACGCCGGTGAGCGGGATGAAACGGACGACGCCGCCGATGATCACGACGGCCTGGAGGGCGAACACCGCCGTCAACCCGGCGGCCAGGAGCTTCGAGAACCCGTCTCGAGCCATCACCGCGGTCTTGAAGCCGCGGGCGGCGATCAGCGCGAAGATCGCCACCACGCCCGCCCCGCCGAAAACGCCCAGATCGCTGACGATCACCGCGTAGATCTCGTCGGTGTGCGGCGCCGGAAGGATGCTGCCGCAGTCCGGGAACGGCTGCGTGCAGTGCGGGGCGAACGGCCCGGGGAGCTTCAGCAGCGACTCACCGAGGCCCTGGCCGAACAGGCCGCCGTCCGCCTGGGCGAACAGCGACTGCTGGACCTGTCCCGCGCCGACCGCCTTGCTGTGCCACGGATCGGTCCAGATGTCGATTCGATCGCCGATGTGCGGAATCAGGCTCTGCATGAGCAGGGCGCCGAGCGCGAACAGG
>DATGAF010000043.1:0-44807 GCA_035313645.1 Solirubrobacterales bacterium | reverse complement strand
GTTTCGTTTCCACGTCACGCAGACACGGGAGCTTGGGGGCTTTCTGTTGGGCCGCAGGCTCTACGAGACGATGCTGGTGTGGGAGACGGATCCGTCGATGCGCGACAGCGAGCTCGACGCCGCGTTCGCCGACGCCTGGTGCGCGATCCCGAAGATCGTCTTCAGCCGCACGCTCGACAGCGTCCAAGGCAACGCCCGGTTCGCCGAGGCGTCGGTGGCCGAGGAGGCCGCTGCGGCGCTCGACGCGACCGACAAGGAGGTGGGGATCGGCGGAGCCGGCCTGGCCGCGGCGGCGATCGAGCTCGGCCTCGTCGACGAGCTGCGCATGTTCCGCTATCCGGTCATCGTCGGTGGAGGCACGCCGTTCCTGCCGCCGGTCACCGAAGACGTTCCGCTGGACCTGATCGAGACCAGAACGTTCGGCTCTCGGGTGATCTACGAGCGGTACGGGCGTGCTCGCGACAAGTCGGACTGACACCGCAGTCCGAGTCATCAGCACCTCGCCGAGACCTTCGCCGCGGACAAGCGCGGACGTCCGACTGACTCGATTGGAGTGCTCCCTTCGCGTGGGAGCGAAACCACAGAGCCGGAAATAAATCCGCCGAAGGGTCCGTTTCGTATCTGGCACCCGGAGCCGACGCCCCAAACATTTGCGGGGATAGGGGATAGCGGTCGGGGAACTTCCGGCTAGGTCAGGCCGAGCTCTGCCCGTAGACCCGGATGCACAACAAAGGTTGGCGCATGAGGGTCGAACGTCCGGCGTGGAACGTCATATTCGTGGTCGCGCGAGCCTGTTGATGGTCTACTTCCTCGACGACACCTGTGGACACATCGGTAGCCTCCAGCCGACAGCGATACGCCACAGTCTGGTGATGGTGAGGAACCTCGATTCGGGGCTGCGGCCGGCGAGCACGTTGAGCGGGCGACCACTTTGAGGGCGCGGTCTTCAAACGGCGGTCGGCATCCGGCGTGAATATCGCGGTCGGCATCTTGATCGTGTTGGGCGCGGCCGCTCTGGCGTTTGCTGTGGTCGCGCTCGCCCGCCGCGGCGGTCGCCCAGTGCTTGGGAACCCGACGCGCGGAACGCCGATGGCAATTGTGGCAGGGACATCGAACGCGGTCCTGCTCGCATTTGTGATTCTGGCGGGCTTTCAGACCTACAACAGCGCAAGAGCTGGCGCCGCGACCGAGGCCAACGCGGTGCTCGACATGGCTCGCACGGCGGCGCTGCTTCCAGCTGCGCAGCGCGACCGGCTGCAGTCTGATTTCGTCTGCTATGGCCGCGCGGTCGTCAACGAAGAATGGCCGGCGATGCGCAACGGCCACTCCAGCCCGCTCGTCGACTACTGGGTCTCCTCTTACCGCGAGGAGTTCGGGCGGCTTACCGTGCGCTCGCTGAGCCAGCAGGCCGCCTTCCAGGACCTTCTCACCCAGGCCGCCACCCGTACCACCGGGCGCCAGCAGCGGCTGAGCGACGATACCCCCACGGTCCCCACGCCGCTGTGGCTCGCGCTTGTGTTAGCGGGCTGCGTGGCAGTGGCACTACAGCTCGGGATGGCAGACCCAGAGGAGCGCCTCAGCGTCCAGGGCCTGCAGGTCGGCGGAGTCGCTGCGATCGTCGCGACGGGTCTGCTGGTCATTAACTTCCTCGACCACCCGTATACACCGCACATCGGCGGCATCCAGCCGACCGCGATGCGCCACACGCTGGTCCTGGTGCAGAACCTCGAGCCAGCTCCGAAGCCGCGGTGTACTTCGACCGGGCGGCTGTGACCGGGCGCATAGCGGTCGGAAAATTCCGCAAGGGTTGGAAACGCGCGATGACTCCTAGACAAGGACGGGTATGGAACTTAAGAAATGGGTTTCGGCCGGTGGGCCCCGCATGCTCCTGCCGGCAGTCACGGCTGGGCCAGCTTTTGTCAGCAAGCCTCCGAAGGCGATTTAGCACCAAGACCAGCATCAAGGCTTCAAACCCAGCAGGGCGTCGCAGCCCGACGCTTGGAAGGTTCGATTCCTTCGCCGCCTCGTCAGGCGCTGGTGTAGATCCGTCGCGCTGGCTCCGGCGACGGGCGCGGCGGACGGGGCCCGCAGTTTCCCCCGAGCCGACCGTGGGTAGCCGACAAGGACCATGATTCTGCTCGGTCTTGTGATCGTGCTCGTCGTGCTCCTCGCGCTGGCGCTGATCGTGTCCTTCGCCCCGTTCCTCGCGGCCGCGATCGCGCTGGCGGTGATCGTCGCCCTCGTCTGGGGATTCGCCGCTCGGCGGACGCGGCAGGTGGGCTCCGAGCACGCGACGGCGGCCGAGGAGCGCCGCGACGCCGGCGGGGCCGCGCGGCCGAGCGCCAGCGCCGCGCCGCAGTCCGGTGAGGGCGGGACCTAGCCGAAGATGACCTTCGAGGCGCCCGACGACGGCGAGGCCGAGAAGGACGACACGGCGACGGAGCCGCCCGCCGACGAGCCTCCGGCCTCGGAGCAGGGCGGCGACCCCGAGGAGCCCGGTGGGCCGTACGGCAATCCCGGCGTCGACGAGGAGTCGCTCAGAAAGCAGCAGGAGGAGCAGGGGGACCGCGGCGACGGCGGCTAGGCCGCCGAACGCCGAGCTCCCCGCCGCCTCACGGCATTCGCTCCTTCGGGCCTTCACCCGGCCGCCCTGGGGTCAGATCCGTGTCGTTTCCCTCGCACCGCCGCCGGGTAGGCGCGAAACGAGCGAAAAAGGAGAGCCAAGATGCCCTGGGACGAACTGAAGCCACGCGAGTTTCCCGCTTTCGACAAGGAGCTCGACGGGATCTCGAAGCAGACGATGGAGGACCACTACAAGCTGTATGAGGGGTACGCGAAAAAGGCCAACGAGTGCCGCAAGATCCTCAACGGCTTCGACTACTCGGAGATCGAGGGGAACCAGGTCTACTCGGAGCTGCGGGCCGTGTCGGTCGACTACACGTTCGCGCTCCTCGGGTACAAGAATCACGACCTCTACTTCGGCCATCTCGGCGGCGACGGCGGCGATCCCGACGGTCGCTTCGCGGAGCTCGTCGAGGAGGAGTTCAACGGCCTCGGGAAGTGGTTCGACGCCGTCAAGAAGTCGGCCAGCGCGGCGCGCGGCTGGGTGATGGTCGGATACGACCTGAACGACGGGTCGATCTTCAACTACATCATGGACAGCCAGAACCTCTGGGCCGTCTACAACATGGTCCCGGTGCTCGCGCTCGACGTGTACGAGCACGCGTACGCGCGCGACTTCGGCGCGACGCCCGACGGGCGCAAGGAGTACGTCGAGGCGTTCTTCCGCAACGTCGACTGGGATCACGTGAACCGCCAGCTCGCCCAGGCGGAGGCGGCGAAGCGAGGAGCCGACGAAAGCGGCGCGCGCGAGTCGCAGGAGTTCGCGCCAGCCGGCTAGCGGCGGAGGCGGCGGCGACGGCGGCCCGCTCGGGCCGTCAGTCGCCGCGGCCGCTGGCCCACGGGAGCAGGTACCAGAGCGTGCCGAACAGCGCCGCGGCGGCGATTCCAACCGGGATCGCCGCGGCCGTGCCGAACAGGAAGTGCGTGATCAGGAGGACCGCCCCCGACATCGCCAACGCGAGGAAGAAGAGGCCGAGGACCGCGGCGCGGTTGGCGAAGAAGACGATCTCGTGCTTTCGCCCTTGGCGGAACAGGATCCGGTGATAGGCGGTCGGGGCCATCAGGAACGCCGCAGCGACCGCGGTCAGGCAGAGGACCGCGAAGTAGAGGCCGCGCTCGAAGCCGCTCAGCGTGGTGAAACCCTGCGCGAACGGGACCGTGAGCAGGAACGCGAACAGGATCTGGACGCCCGGCAGGGCGATCCGGAGCTCGCCCAGCAGCTCGTTGAAGTTGCGATCGAGCCGCTCGGCGGGCGACTCGTCGCGCTCCAGCTCGGGCCGCTCCTCGGTCTGAACCATGACCAGAAGTTACCCCCAGCGCCGACGGGGGAACCCAAGCGGGCGGGCGCCCGCGGCCGAGTTTCCATAACGCGGGTTCTCGTGCGCAGGGTTCGCGCCGGGCCCGCGCGGGCAGTGGACAATGGTGACGCCCGTGCCCGCCCCATGCGCGCTCCTGATCGCTCCCCCCGCGCACGTCGCGCTCGAGTTCGCGCCGCTGGAGCTCGTGCCGCTCGCGATCCCGGCGGCGCTCTACGCCCGCCGCGCGCGCACCCTTGCGGCCCGTGAGCGGCCGGTGCCCAGGTGGCGGGCGCTGTGCTTCGGCGCCGGCCTCGTCCTGATCGGCGCCGCGCTCGTCGGCCTCGGGCCGCTCTCGGACGAGTTCCTGTTCGCCCACATGATCGAGCACCTGGTGATCGGGGACCTGGCGGCGATCCTGCTCGTCCTGGGGCTGACGGGCCCCGTCCTGCAGCCGCTCCTCGGCATCCGGCCGATCGATCGGCTGCGCGTCCTCGCCCTTCCCGCCGTCGCCCTCCCGCTTTGGGCGCTCAACCTCTACGTGTGGCACGTGCCTGCCCTGTACCAGGGAACGCTCGACAACCCGCCCCTGCACGCGCTCGAGCATGCGCTGTTCGTCCTCTGCGGCTGCCTCATGTGGATGCCGGTCCTCGGGCCGCTGCCGGTCTCGGAGCGGTGGAACGACGCCTGGAGGCTCGCTTACACGGTCGCGGTCCGCACGGTCGGCGAGGCCCTCGGGCTCTTCCTCCTCGTCACGGGCACGGTCCTCTATCCCGCCTACGGCGCGAGCGAGCGCCTGAACGGCATCGCGCCGCTCACCGACCAGGCGCTCGCCGGCGTGATCATGATCGGCGAGGGCCTCCTGGTGACCCTCGTGGTGATCAGCTGGCTGTTCCTGCGCGCCTCCCGGGAGGCGGACGAGCTGCAGGGCCTCCTCGACATCGCCGAGGCCCAGGGGCTCGACGTCGATCGAGCCCGCCTCGAGCGGGCGGTCCGCTCGGGTCAGGGCCCCCATCTCGCCGAGCGGCTCCGGGACGAGGCGCGCGGCGCCGAGGATCCCGGCCCCGGCGGCGAGGGCTAGCCGCTATCCCGGCACCGGCGCCGGGCCCTCGGACCCGCGGCCACCGGCCTCCGCCTCGAGGCGCTCGCGCAGCTCGGACCCCCTCCCTGCCGCGACCGCGCGCGAGGCTCGGGACTCACTGAGGGGCACACCGATCCGCTCGGCGAGGTCGAGGAGCTCCTGGCGCTCGGTGTCCTCGCGTGCCCACTGGAGCAGGATCCAGAAGAAGACGCCGAGCATGATCACGCCCCCCTGGATCATCAGGATCGCGCCCGCGATGCTCTGATCGGTGAGCGGGGAGATCCCGTGCGCGCCCTCGCTCGACTCGTAGATCGGGTAGAGCACCGTTCCGGACCACATGAGGATGTTCGCCATCCCCATGCTCGAGAAGTGGACGACGGCGGTGTAGCCGACCTTGGCGGCGTGGCCGAACCACTGCGGCTTTGGCAGCGGCCCGAGCAGGGCGAGCCACATGAAGAGGCCCGCGCCCAGGAAGCAGGCGTGCTCCAGGAGGTGGAGGAGTGGGTGCTCCTCGGCGGCTTGGTAGAGCGCCGGGGCGTGCCAGGCGTAGATCACCAGGATCCACAGTCCGAGGGCGACGCCCGGGTAAGCGAGCGCTCGCAGATGCGTCAAGACCGGCAGCGCCAGGATCGGCCGCAGGATCGGGCCGGTGAGCCCGATCGCCAGGAAGAGCGCCGCCTCGTCGGTGAGCACGGTGTGCTGGACCATGTGGCCCCAGACGAAGTCGTCGGCGAGGCCGTCCACGGGCCCCACGGTCACCGCCGCGATCAGGGCGAGGCCCAGGCCGAAGCTCGCCTGGCGGAGCTTCGAGGGCGCCCTCCCCCGCTCCCGCAGATGGGCGACGCGCCGGTAATAGGCGAGGCCGAGCGCGATCGGGATCAGCAGTTCGACTGGCGCTGTCATGCTCTTCGGGGTCGACGCTCAGCGTAGCGGGGCGCCTGGCGCGGTTGAACCGCACGGTGCGAGGAGACCGTATTCCCAGCGGACGCCGCGAGCGGAGGCGACGGCCGGGCCGCGCGCCATCCGCGATTAGGCCGCCCTAATACTATTTTTAACCGGCCGCGGGACATTCTCGAGATGCCCTTCCAGACCAAGATTCGAGCCCTCGCCGGAGGGCTGCTCCTGAGCGGCGCCCTCGTGGCCGCGGGCTGCGGGGGGTCGAGCTCCGATTCGAGTACGAGCTCGGTCGCCGCCCCGAACGGCGGATACGCCGGCGCCGTCGCCACCCCGGCGAAGCCCGCGCCGCCGCTGAAGCTGAAGAACTCGCTCGGCCAGCCGGTCAACCTCCAGCACTACCGAGGCAAGGCGGTCCTCGTCACCTTCATCTACGACCACTGCCCCGACGTCTGCCCGCTGATCGTCTCCAACCTCCACACCGCCCAGAATGAGCTCGGCCCGGAGGCGAAGAAGCTCCAGATCGTCGCCGTCTCGGTCGACCCGAAGGGCGATACGCCGAAGACGGTCAAGGCCTTCCTCGCCGCCCACCAGATGACCGGGCGGATGCAGTACCTGATCGGCTCGCGCCCGCAGCTCGAGAACGTGTGGAGCGACTGGGGGATCGTCTCGAAGGCGTCGCCCAGCGCCAAGAACCCCGACGCCGTCGAGCACTCGGCCGAGATCCTCGGGATCTCGGGGAGCGGCAAGATCACCACTCTCTACCCCGCGAACTTCAAGCCGGCGCAGGTCGTCCACGACGTGCCGAAGCTCGCCGCCTCGTAGCGCCGGGTGACCCGCGGGCGCATCATCGGAGCGGGGCTCGTGCTCTTGGCCATCGGCGGCCTGGTGATCGCCGAGATCGCCACGAGCGGCGACAGCGCCGGTCGGCCCGCGCCGCAGCTCCCGACCCAGGTGCTCTCCGGGCACCGCGTCAGCCTGGCGTCGCTGCGGGACAAGCCCGCGGTCGTCAACTTCTGGGCGAGCTGGTGCGGGCCCTGCAAGAAGGAGGCGCCGCAGCTCGAGGGCCTCGCCAAGAGCCTGCACGGGAAGGCGTCGCTCGTCGGGGTTGACTGGAACGACGCCGCCGACAACGCCCGCTCCTTCATCTCCGAGAATCACTGGAGCTATCCCGTGCTGCGCGACGGCGCGGGCGAGGTCGGAAACGCCTACGGGCTCACAGGCCTGCCGACGACCTTCGTCCTCGACGCCAAGGGCGACATCGCCGAGACGCTCCGAGGGCCCCAGACCGCCTCCAGCATCCAGACCGCCCTGTCGGCCGTTGATTGATGCGACCGCCAGCTCGCCGCCCCGTCTGAAGCCGGCCCGCGCGACCGGTAGCTTGAGGGGGATGCCGAGCGAGCGTGCGCTGAGGATCGCCTCCGCCGTCCTCGCCGTGGCGGGGATCGGCGTCGCCACGTACATCACGATCGCCGACTCGGGCGGCGGCTCGCCGGTGTGCCTCGCTGGAGGCCACGGGTGCGCGACCGTGGCCTCGAGCCACTACTCGCATATCGCCGGGATCAACGTCTCGGTGTTCGGGATCGTCGGCTACGTCCTGCTGCTCGCCGCCGCGGCGCTGCCCGGCGACCCGGCGCGCTTCGGCGGCTTCCTGCTGGCCCTGGTCGGGTTCGGCTTCAGCCTCTACCTCACCTATCTCGAGCTGTTCGTGATCGACGCGATCTGCCAGTGGTGTGTCGGGAGCGCCGTGTTGATGACCCTCCAGTTCGTCGTCACCGCGACCAGGGCGTTCGCGTACGCCGGCGCCGAGTTCGCCCCCCCGCCGACGGCCGGCTTCGACGAGCTTTAGCCCGATGCCTTAGCTTCCCCGGTCCTCGATGGCGAGTCGCAAGGAGCAAAAGGAGAGGCTGCGGGCCGAACGCATGCAGCGCGAGGCCGCGGAGCGCCAAAAGGAGCAGCGCCGGCGCCTGATCCAGTACGGGAGCGGCGCCGCCTTCCTCGCCGTCTGCGTGATCGCGGTCCTGATCATCGTCAGCCAGTCCGGAGGCGGCGGCTCGCCGGGCGACGTCAACGCGGGCGACACGACCGCCGTCAACCAGGAGCTCGGCGGGATCCCCCAGCACGACACGATCCTCGGCGATCCGAAGGCGAAGGTGACGGTGGTCGAGTACGGCGACCTCCAGTGTCCCGTCTGCCAGCAGTTCTCCTTCGACGTCGCGCCGGGCCTGATCTCCGGCCCGGTGAAGGCCGGCACGGCCAACTACGAGTTCCGCCAGTGGACGATCATCGGGCCTGACTCCATCGACGCGGCGTCGGCGGCCTTGGCGGCCGGACAGCAGAACCGCTACTGGAACTTCATCCAGCTCTGGTACCGCAACCAGGGGACGGAGAACTCGGGCTACGCGAAGGACCCGAGCTTCCTCGAGTCGATCGCCAAGGCGGCGGGGGTGCCCGACATCGCCAAGTGGAACAAGGACCGGCAGACCTCGAAGTGGACCCCGGAGCTGAAGCGGATCAGCTCCGAGGCTCAGGGGTTCGGCTTCACCGGCACCCCCTCGATCGTGGTCAAGGGGCCGAAGGGCACGAAGCCCCTTCCGACGATCCCCACGGTCGGCGACCTCGAGACGGTCATCAAGCAGGTCGAGTAGGCGCCGCGACCGGCGGCGCCGCGCCTAGTTCTGCGACGGGTCGACCGGCATCCGGGCGATCAGGGAGTACTGCCCGCCCTTGCGGGCCAGGACGTCGCTCCACAGCGTCGCCGGGTCGTCCGGGAAGAGCTCCGCAGGCAGCGGCGGCTCGACGATCCACGAGTCGACCTCCATCTCGGCCTCCAGCTGGCCCGGCCCCCAGCCGGAGTAGCCCGCGTAGACCCGGCCGCGCCTGACCGAGGCGGCGAGCTGGTCGAGGTCCACGTCGGCGGAGGCGAGCCCGACGTCCGCGACCACGATCCAGGCCGCCGCCTCCGGGTTCGAGAACTCCGCGAGGAGGACGAGCGCCTCCGGCTGCACCGGCCCCCCGACGTAGATCGGCTCGCCGGCGGCGATCTCCGCCAGCTCCGAGACCACCGACTCGACCGAGGTCTCGGAGGGGCGGTTCAGCACGATGCCCAGCGCGCCCTCGTCGTTGTGCTCGGTCATGAACACCACCGTCCGCGCGAAGTTCGGGTCGACCAGCGACGGCGACGCGACCAGGAGCTTGCCCCGGAGGGATGCCTCCTTTCCGCCTGCTTCCATCGTCCTTCATTCTGCCGACCCCGGCTCGGAGCCGGCCGGACCGGTCGAGAGGCGTCACTGGCTAAGCTCGAAGCGATGACCTTCGACGTATCGGAAGCCGATTTCGAGGCCCGGGTCGTCGAGCGCTCGCGCGAGGTGCCCGTGGTCGTCGACTTCTGGGCCGCGTGGTGCGGGCCGTGCCGCGTCCTCGGTCCAGCGCTCGAGGCCGCGGTGGAGAAGCGCGCCGGCCAGGTCGAGCTGGCGAAGGTCGACACGGACGCCAACCCCGGCCTCTCGATGAGCTTCGGGATTCAGGGCATCCCGGCGGTCAAGGCCTTCCGCGACGGGAAGGTGGTCGCCGAGTTCACCGGCGCAATCCCACCGCCGCGAATCGAGGAGTTCCTGGACAGGGTCGTCCCCTCCGAGGCCGACAAGCTCGCGGCGGCCGACGACGAGGGCTCGCTCCGAAGGGCGCTCGAGCTCGATCCCCGCAACGCCGGCGCGGCACGGAAGCTCGGGCGGCTGCTCGTCGAGCGGGGCGATGCGGCCGGGGCCCTCGACGCGGTCGAGGGGCTCCACGGCGACTTCGAGGCCGAGGGCCTCGCCGCTCGCGCGAGGCTCAGCCTGGAGCTCGGCGACCGCTCCGACGGCGACGGGACGGTCGCCCGGAGCTTCGAGGCCTGGGACGCCGGCGAGCTCGAGGCGGCCCTGGAGAGCCTTCAGGAGGCGATCGCGGAGGCCGATGACCCCGAGCGCCGCGATCTCCTGCGCAAGATCATGGTCGCGATCTTCACCGAGCTCGGGGCGGACCATCCGCTGGCGCGCGAGCATCGCAGGCGGCTCGCAGCCGCGCTGAGCTGAGCGCCGATTAGCGGTGCCTTAGGGCGCTGCGGCTAGCGTTCCGAAGCGAATGCAGAGCGATCCGGCAGCCGGAGTCGGGATCCTGGCGGCCCTGGGAGCGGGGCTCGTCTCGTTCGTCTCCCCGTGCGTCCTGCCCCTCGTCCCCGGATACCTGTCGGCGGTCACCGGCGTCTCGGTCACCGAGCTCGAGGATGCCGGCTGGCGGCGGGTGCTCGCCCCCAGCCTCGTCTTCGTCGCCAGCTTCTCGACCATCTTCATCCTCCTCGGGCTGAGCGCCACGGGGATCGGGCACACGCTCAACGACCATCGCGACACACTCGAGAAGATCGCGGGCGCGGTGATCATCGCGATGGGCGTGCTGTTCGTGGCCAGCCTGTTCGTCACCCGCCTGAACCGCGAATGGCACGTCGAGGCCCTGATGATGCGCGCCGGCAAGGGCGGCCCCCTGATCGCCGGGATGGCGTTCGCGATCGCATGGACGCCGTGCATTGGCCCCACGCTCGGCGCGATCCTCAGCGCCGCTGCCCTCTCGAGCTCGGCCGCCCACGGCGCCCTGCTCCTGGCCGTCTACTCGGCGGGCCTCGGGATCCCGTTCCTGGTCACGGCGCTCGCCTTCTCGCGGATGACCACCGCGTTCGCCGCGGTCAAACGCCACTACACGGCGATCATGGCGGCGGCCGGCGGCGTGCTGATCGTGATGGGGATCCTGATCCTCACCGGCGACTTCTTCCAGCTCAACATCCAGGCGCAGAAGCTCACGAACGACCTTGGCCTGAACCCCTGAGCCGGGGTGGTCGCCGCGTTGACCGCGGCTTCAGTTCGCTTCGGGGTCGGGGGCGCCGACGGGAACCGGCGTGCCCACCGCCTCGACCTCCTCGAGCTCACCGCCCTGGCCCTCGCGCGAGCAGACGATCCGGAAGCGGCCGGTTCCCAGCTCTGGGTCGCCGACGATCGGCAGGCCGCGAATCTCCTCCCAGCCCAGCCGTTCGAGCTCGAACGGGTTCATCCGGACCTCGGAGGCCGGGAAGGGGCAGTTGGCGTTGTGCTGGTCGATCGCCTTCGCGATCGCCTCGAGGTTCTTCGCCTCGGCGCCGCTCACGAGGCCAATGTAGCGCGCGCTCGCCATCCTCTCCCCCGCCTACGATCGATTCGTGCGCAGAACCGTCGCCCACGTCGACATGGACGCCTTCTTCGTCTCGGTCGAGCTGCTGCGCCGGCCCGAGCTGCGCGGAAAGCCGGTGGTCGTCGCCACCGGGACGGACGCGAGCGCCCGCGGCGTCGTCATGGCCGCCTCCTACGAGGCGAGGAAGTTCGGCGTGCATTCGGCCCTCCCGCTGGCGATCGCCCACCGTCGCTGCCCGCAGGCCGTCCTGATCCCGCGCGACATCGCCCTCTACCGGCAGGCCTCGGCCCGGGTGATGGCGATCCTGCGGCGGTTCAGCGACCGCGTGGAGGTCGCGGGCCTCGACGAGGCGTACCTCGACCTCACGGGCTCGCCCGCTCCGAAGGCCCGCGCCCGGCAGCTGAAGCTAGCGGTGCGCGCGGAGACCGGCCTGGTGTGCTCAGTCGGCCTGGCGCCGAACAAGCTCCTGGCGAAGATCGGCTCCGACCTCGAGAAACCCGACGGCCTCTGCGCGCTCGGACCCGAGCGCATGCTCGAGGTCGTCGGCGGGCGCCCGGCGACCCTGATTCCCGGGGTCGGCCCACGCACCGCCGAGCGCCTCCGCCAGCTGGGCATCCGGACCGTCGCCGAGCTCGCCCATGCCGACGTCGAGCGGCTCGACGCCTCCCTCGGCCCGCGGCTCGGGCGCGAGCTCCGCGAGCGGGCCCAGGGCCGGGATGAGCGCCCCGTCGTCACCGAGCGCGAGCGAAAGTCCGAGAGCCGCGAGACCACGTTCCCCGCCGACGTGTCCGACCCGCACACCCTTCGCGAGACCGTCGACCGGCTCGCGGATGCGGTCTGCCGGGGGCTCGCCGAGGAAGGCCACGCGGGGCGGACGGTCACACTGAAGATCCGCCTGGCGCCGTTTCGCACCCACACCCGCTCGCGGACGATCGACTCCCCCACGCGCGACCCCGCCGTGGTTCGCGCGATCGCACGCCGGCTCCTCGACGAGTTCGAGCTCGCCGCGCCCGTGCGCCTGATCGGGGTCGGCGTCTCGGGCCTCGCGGGGAGCCCAGCCTCCGCCGCGAGCGTCGAAGACGCCGCTCACCTGCCTCAGGAAGCCCTCGCTCTCGAACTCTGAGCGGACCGCAGCGCGGGCCTCCGGCCAGGGTGCCTGCTTTTTCCTTCGAATAGCGACGGAAAAGTCAGGTACCCCGTACCGCGCCGCCGGTCAGGACGTCCCCACCCTGCCGGGCAGCCTCAACGCGGCGTACAGTGGCCATATGACCTCCCGCCCGCGCCTCGTCGGCATCAACCACGTCGCGCTCGAGGTGGGCGATATCGAGGAGGCGCTCGCCTTCTACGGCCGGATCTTCGAGTTCGAGCTGCGAGGCCGCGTTCGGGGAATGGCCTTCATCGAGATCGGCGATCAGTTCATCGCCCTCGCCCAGGGCCGCACCCAACCGCCCGACGAGGCCCGCCACTTCGGGCTCGTCGTGGACGACAAGGAGGCGACCCGCGCGGCGCTCGCCGAGGCCGGCGCCGAGGTCCTTCCCGGCCGGGGGCTCGACTTCCTCGATCCGTGGGGCAACCACGTCCAGGTCGTCGCATACGGCGACATCCAGTTCACCAAGGCGCCCGCGGTGCTCCGGGGCATGGGCCTCGACGGCCTCGAGAAGAGCCCCGAGGCCCTGCGCGAGCTCCGCGAGAAGGGCCTCGACTAGCGCCCTCGTCCCCGGCGACCGCTGCCTCGCGCACCCAGCGCTCCCGCCTCGGTCGGGCATGAAACCGGGCGCCTGCCGACTGAACCGGGCGCCGGGTTCTGAGAAGATCCCCGCGTGGCGCACGGCGACCGCTTGAGCGGACTCGATACCGCGTTCCTCCACCTCGAGGACGGCGGCCCCGCTCACATGCACGTCGCCTCGACGACCCTGTTCGAGGGCCCGGCGCCCGACTACCGGGAGTTCCGCGACCACATCGCCTCGCGGCTCCACCTGGTGCCGCGCTTCCGGCAGAAGCTCCGCTTCGTGCCGCTTCGGCAGGGCCGCCCCGTCTGGGTCGACGACCCCCAGCTCAATCTCGACTACCACGTCCGCCACACCGCCCTCCCTCCCCCCGGGAGCGAGGAGCAGCTTCGGATCCTGGCGGCGAGGATCTTCTCGCAGCGCCTCGACCGCACGAAGCCGCTCTGGGAGATGTGGCTCGTCGAGGGCCTCGAGGGGAAGCGATTCGCGCTCGTCAGCAAGGCTCACCACTGCCTCGTGGACGGCGTGTCGGGAGTTGACATAACCACGGTCCTCTTCGACCTCGACCGCGATCCCGAGCCTCCCGCGCCGGCTGACCCGTGGCTGCCCCAGCCCGAGCCCACCGACGCGCAGCTTCTCGGCGACGCGCTGATCGAGCGCGCCACCGACCCCGCCGAGGCGATCCGTGGCGCGCGAGCCACGCTGCGGGCGCCGCGCCAGGTGGCGGCCGCGGCGCTCGGTGGCCTCGGGGCCGCCGGGTCGTTCGTGCGGACCGGCCTCTCGGCGCCCGCCTCGCCGATCAACACGGAGATCGGCCCCTATCGCCGCTTCGCGCGAGTCCGCACCGATCTCGCCGAGCTGAAGCGGATCAAGGACCTCGCCGGGGGGACCGTCAACGATGTGGTGGTCGCGGCGGTCACCGGGGCCCTGGGCCGCTACCTCCGCGCGGGCGGCCACTCGACGGAGGGGCTCGAGCTTCGGGCCATGGTGCCGGTCAGCGTCCGGGCGCCCGACCAGCACGGAGCGCTCGGCAACCGCGTCTCGGCGATGATGGCGCCGCTGCCGGTGTGGTGTGAGGACCCGCTCGAGCGCCTGCGCAGGGTGACCGCCACGATGGGGGACCTGAAGGCCTCGAGACAGGCGGTGGGGGCCAGCCTGTTGACGGAGGTCAGCGACTTCGCCCCGCCCACGATCGCCGCCCAGGCGGCCCGGCTCCAGTCGCGCCAGCGCTTCTTCAACACCGTGGTCACGAACGTCCCAGGGCCCCAGTTCCCCCTCTACGTGCTCGGGCGCGAGCTCCTCGACGTGGTCCCGATGGTGCCGCTGGCGAAGAACCAGGCGGTTTGCTTCGGGATCATGAGCTACAACGGCGGCGTCAACTTCGGGCTCGTCGGCGACTACGACTCGATGCCCGACCTCGACCGGCTCGGCGAGGACCTCCAGGGGTCGATCGCCGAGCTTTCCGAGGCGGCCTCAGCCGAAGGCCGCGGCGTGCGTCAGCCGCGCCGCCGAAAGCGCCGGGTCCAGGCTGAGGCCGAGCAGAAGGTCTAGGTCCTCCTCCCGAGCCTGGTCGTAGCCCGACCCCGACTCGGGATCGCGGTGTCCCGGGTGGACCATCCATTCGGTCAGGCCCGGCGGCAGCTCCCCCCCGTCCTCGACCACCGGCCGCAGCTCGATCGGCAGCGCCGCCTCAGCCTCCTCGGAGAAGCGGCCCACGAGACGATCGGCCGTCCGTACGTGGTGACGTCGAAGCAGGGCGCGGTGCGCGTCGCCGACCGACCGGACGGGGAGGCCGCGGCTGGCGGCCTCCCGCGCGATCGCGCTCGCCAGGCCGGGATGGGCGTGACAGTGGTGGTGGCCGTCGAGATGGGCCGGAGGGCGCCCGAACATCGACTCGAAGCGAGCGAGCTGCTCGCGAAGCGCGCCGACCGCGAGCTCGCGCTCGCGCTTTCCGGCGCGAGCGCCGCCGGTCACCTCGGGTGGCAGCTCCAGGTGGAGCCCGATCTCGCTTCCCGTCCCCAGGAGCGGCTCCGGGTCGATGCCCTCCCGGAGGACCATCGCGCTCACGGCGTCGAGCGCCCTCGCTCCGGCGGCCTCCACGATTCCCTCGTCGTACCCGCGGGCGTACCCGTAGTCATCCGCCGTGATGATCAGCCCGGGCCGCCCTCGCACTCGCGCCATGCGCCCCCTTCTACCCAGCTTGCGGGGACCGTTGCTCCATCCGGACAAAGGCCGGACCCAAATCCTGTACCCGGGGCCAATGCCAGGCGTGCGGTCCGGCCTCACGATAGGCATGGCCCGGGCGGTGGTCCGTCGGGCGTCAGCAGTGAACGCGAACGAGCCCGGACGAAAGTGAGACCTGCATGGACCTGATCGCGAGCACCAGCCTGGCCGGCCTCAAGGGAAGCCTCGACAGCACCAACGTCGCCCTGGACACGCTGTGGGTCGTCGCCGCGGCGATCCTCGTCATGTTCATGCAGGCCGGTTTCGCCTTCCTGGAGATGGGGTTCTCGCGCCAGAAGAACGTCGGCACCGTGATCGCGAAGGTGGTGATGAACTTCTCGATCTGCGCGGTCGTCTTCTGGGCGGTGGGGTTCGCCTTCGGCTTCGGCGCCGGCGGCTCCATCCTCGGCTACACCGGCTTCGCGCTCCACAGCTCCGACGTCGCCAAGGACTTCCCGGGCCTCGCCTTCTCGGACGTCGGCCTCTCCGCCAAGTGGTGGTTCGAGTTCGTCTTCTGCGCCGTCTCCTTGGCGGTGGTCTGGGGCACGACGCTCGAGCGGATCAAGTTCAGCGTCTACTTCATCTACGCGATCGTCTTCTCGGCGATCATCTACCCGCTGATCGCCCACTGGCTGTTCTCGGGCGGCTGGCTTGCCGCGAGCCTCGGCTCGCAGGACTTCGCCGGGTCGACCGTCGTCCACCTCACCGGCGCGACGGGCGCCCTGGCCGTTCTGCTGCTGCTCGGCCCGCGGCGCGGCAAGTACGGGCCGGACGGGAAGCCGAACGTGATCCCGGGCCACAGCATGCCGTTCGTCGGCCTGGCGACCTTCATCCTCTGGTTCGGCTGGTTCGGCTTCAACCCCGGGTCGACCCTGAGCGCCCTGAGCTCGACCGGGGCAAACGGCGACATCCGGTTCGCCGACATCGTCCTGGTGACCAACATCGCCGCCGCCTGCGGGGTGCTCGGCGCGCTCACCACGATCTGGCTGAAGACCCGCAAGCCCGACATCGGGATGGCGTGCAACGGAGCGATCGCGGCGCTCGTGGCGATCACCGCCCCGTCGGGGTACGTCAACCCCTGGGCGGCGACGATCATCGGCTTCGTCGCGGGCATCATCGTCGTCCTCGGGGTGCTGGCGATCGACCGGGTGCTGGACGACCCGGTGGGCGCGCTCTCGGCGCACGGCCTCGCGGGGATCTGGGGCACCCTGGCATGCGGGCTGTTCACCGACCCGACGCTGGCGAAGCTGAACGGCGTCGGCCAGGGGGGCTTCGTCTACACCGGAAGCCTCCACCAGCTCGGAGCCCAGGCGGTCGCCGTGGGCGCCTCGTTCGCGACCGTGTTCGCGATCAGCTTCGCGACCTTCTTCGCGATCAAGGCCACGATCGGCCTCCGGGTGCGGCCCGAGGAGGAGAGCTACGGGCTCGACATGGCCGAGCACGGTATGTGGGGCTACCCGGAGCAGTTCATGCCGGTGCCGGGCTACGAGTACCACCAGCCCGCTCCTCCGGCGGGCCGGCCGGCCCCCCGGCCGGCTCCCGTGGGGCTCGGCACGTCGGAGGGCGTGCCGTGAGGGAACGACGACGAGCGGGAGGCGCCCAGCACGGTTCCCGCCGCACCGCGAGCTATCAGACGACGAGTCCGGCATAGGTCGAAGGGATCGAAATGGAAACAATCGAGATCAACAAGATCGAGGCGATCGTCCGCTACGAGCGACTCCAGGACGTCCAGGACGCGCTCGACGAGATCGGGGTTAGCGGCCTGAACGTGACGGAGGTCAAGGGCTGCGGCCGCCAGAAGGGCTACACCGAGCACTACCGGGGGTCCCAGGCGAACATCAGCCTGCTTCCGAAGCTCAAGGTCGAGAGCGTCGTCCCCGCGGAGATCACCGATCGCGTGGTCGAGGCGATCGTGGCCGCCGCATACACGGGCGAGACGGGCGACGGCCTGCTGTTCGTCCTCCCGGTCTCGGAGGTGGTGCGCATCCGCACCGGCGAGCGCGGGGTCGACACGATCAGGCACAAGACGCCGGCGGGCTGGGGCTACTAGGAGAGGGCCGGTTGAACCTCTGGCACTGGACGAAGAGCGTCGTCACCGACCAGACCGGCGGGATCGAGCCCGTGCCCGTTGCGATCGAGCGGAACCCCGGCGCGGTGGTCGAGCTCGGCGCCGAGAACCCGCCGGGCGTGCCCCTGTACCTCCTGCGGGTGGGGGTCCGCGGCGGCTTCGGCGGCACCCAGGCCGGGCTGCCGGTCCACCGGCGCGAGAACCCCGCCCCCCACCCGGTGCTGAAGGAGATCTACCAGTGCGAGGTGGCCGGCAAGGTGCTCGAGGCCGCCAACATCTACGCGCTGCGCGCCAAGGTCCAGCGACAGCTCGAGGTGATCGCCCCGGCGCGCTCGCTCCCCCTGTGCTACTTCCGGGCGCCGCGCTACGACTACTCCCTGGCGGTGTATGAGGAGGGCTCCCATCTCGTCTGCCCCGTGCTCGCCGGCCCGCGTATCCGGGCCGAGAGCCTCGCCGAGATGCGCGACCCGGTCGTCGACCATCTCCGCGCCGCGGGCTATCTGATGGCCGCCGACGAGCCCGAGGTGGTCGTCCTGCGGCCGTCCGACCTGCGGCTCGTCCCCCCCGCGGCGGTGATCCGCGGCCTCGACGACCCGGGGCTTTGGCTTCCCACCGTCGAGGGCGTCTCGGCGGACGGCCCGGTGGTCGGGCTCCTCTCCCACCCCACCCAGCTCGTCGCCGAGACTCGCCTGCGGCGGGGCACGCCGGCCCGCGAGGCTCCTCCGTCCGCGCCGGACGTCAGCGGGCTCCTGCGCTGGATCACCGGCGAGATGACCGTCCGCGGGCGCCTTCGGACTCCGTGGTCGCTCTACGCGTCCGAGGTGCGGCCCGAGATCTGGGCGCGCACCGAGGAGCTGACCGACCCCACCGATCGGACCCTTTCGGCGCATCTCGACGGCGGGACGCTCCTCGAGGTGCCGGTCCGTCACACGGCCGCGGGTGAGGCGGTCGGCGCGATCCGAGAGGTCGGGATCACCGTCTTCCTCGCCGGCGACCACGACGCGCTCGCCGCGGTCATCGGCCGGTACCTCGCCGCCGCGGGGTTCCTCCGCGACGCCGGGGAGCTTCGGCCCGAGCTGATCCGCGAGGCGCCGCCCGAGCGCCTCGACCCGGACTCGATCTGGACCGGCACCACGATGGAACTTGACACGGCCAACCACCACGACCAGGAGGTCTCAACCACATGATCGTCGCGCTGATCGTCGCGGGGTCGGTGATCGTCGCCCTGCTCTTGATCGCATTCGTCGTCTGGGCCCACCAGTACACGAAGGTCGGCCCGAACGAGGTCCTGATCATCTCGGGCCGCCGCGCCCGCAAGGACACCGACGGGAAGCTCGTCGGCTATCGCATCGTCCGCGGCGGTGGCACCTACGTGCGGCCCTTCCGGGAGAAGGTCCAGCGCCTCTCCCTCGAGCTCATGCAGTTCGACGTCCGCACCGGCGAGACCTATTCGATGCACGGGGTGCCGCTGCAGGTGGACGGCGTCTGCATGGTCAGGGTCGACCCCTCCGACCGCGGCATCCAGGTCGCGGCCGAGGAGTTCCTCTCGCGCGGGCGCGACGACATCGCCCGCACCGCCCAGCAGGCGGTCGAGGGTCACCTGCGGGCGGCGGTCGGCGCACACTCGATCGAGGACGTCTACCGCGAGCGGGCGAAGCTGGTCGACGCGACCAAGGGTCTCGTCTCCCCGGACCTCGGGCGCATGGGGCTCGAGGTCGTCTCCTTGACGATCCGCCAGATCGCCGACAAGCAGGGCTATCTCGAGGCGCTGGGCCGCCCGCGCACCGCACAGGTGAAGCGCGACGCCGTCCGGGGCGAGGCCGAGGCCGAGCGCGAGGCGAAGGCTGCACGCTTCGCCGCCGACTCCTCGATCGAGGAGTCGCGGCGCGACTACGAGCTGCAGAAGGCCTCGTTCAAGCGCGAGGGGCAGGGAGCGAGGGCCGAGGCCGACCTCGCCTACGACCTCCAGCGCGCGATCACTCAGCAGCAGGTGCGCGCCCAGGAGCTCCAGGTCGAGATCGTCGAGCGCCAGAAGGCGATCGAGTTGATGGAGGCCGAGGTCCGGCGTCGCGTCAACGAGCTCGAGGCCGAGGTCATCGAGCCGGCCAAGTCCGAGGCGCGCAAGATCGAGGCGCTCGCGGAGGCCCGAAAAGAGGAGCTCGCCGCCCAGGGCTCGGGCGAGGCCGACGCAGTGCGGCTTCGCGGCATGGCCGAGGCGGAGGCGATGCTCGCCAAGGCCGACGCGTGGGGCAAGTACTCGGACGCCGCGATCGCCGACCGGTTGCTCACCATCCTCCCGCAGCTCGCCGCCGCAGTCTCCGAGCCGCTCTCCAAGACCGAAAAGATCGTGATGATCGGCGGCGGGAACGGCGACGGCGTGGGCGCCCATCGCGTCACCCGAGACGTGATGAAGATCGTCGCCGAGCTCCCGGAGGTGCTCGAGTCGCTGACCGGCAAGCGCCTCGACGAGCTCGTCAAGGCGCTGCCGAAGGCCGGCGCGAACGGCGAGGACTCCTAGGCCCTCGCCGTCCGCGGTTCCGTCCGACCTACGAGCGACGTTCGCAACCCGATCCGACCGAGAAGGAGTTGAGCCCGTGGCACCGAGAGCGATCCCCCACGCACCGCTGACCGTCCAGCAGTTCGCCGACACCGCCGAGCCCGAAGCGCGTCACGTGCTCGAGATGGGTCGCAAGCAGGGCGTGCGGATGGTCGACTTCAAGTTCACCGACCTCCCGGGGACGTGGCAGCACGTGTCGCTGTCGATCCACGGGCTCGAGGAGGAGGCCTTCGACGAGGGCCTCGGCTTCGACGGCTCCTCGATTCGCGGCTTCCAGGAGATCTCGGAGTCCGACATGATCCTGATCCCGGACCCCTCGACGGCGGTGGTCGACCCGTTCTACGAGCAGGAGACGATGTCGATCATCTGCAACATCTTCGACCCGATCACCCGGGAGCCGTACTCGCGCGATCCGCGCTACGTGGCGCAGAAGGCCGAGGGCTACCTGCTCGAGACAGGGATCGCCGACACCTGCTTCATGGGCCCGGAGGCGGAGTTCTTCGTCTTCGATCACGTCGCCTTCGACCAGACGGTGAACAAGGCGTTCTACGAGGTCGACAGCCACCAGGGGTTCTGGAACCGGGGCGCGGGCTTCGGCGACGGCGCCATGAACGGCGCCGGCGGCAACCTCGGCTACACGCTCCGCCCCCAGGAGGGCTACTTCCCGGCGCCGCCCGGCGACACGCACTCGGACCTCCGCGCGCGCATGGTCGTTGTCCTCGAGGAGATGGGCATCGACTGCGAGTTCCACCACCACGAGGTCTCGGCCGGGGGCCAGGCGGAAATCGACCTGCGGTTCGACAAGCTCCTGAGGATGGGCGACAAGCTTCAGACCTACAAGTACGTGGTCAAGAACGTCGCCCGACAGGCAGGCAAGTCGGCCACCTTCATGCCGAAGCCGCTGTTCGAGGAGAACGCCTCCGGGATGCACGTCCACCAGTCGCTCTTTCTCGGCGGCGAGAACGTGATGTACGACTTCAACGGATACGGCCTCCTCTCGCGCGAGGCGCTCAACTACATCGGCGGCCTGATCGAGCACGGTCGGGCGCTGATGGCGTTCTGCGCCCCCACGACGAACTCCTACCGGCGGCTCGTCCCCGGCTACGAGGCGCCCGTGAACCTCGCCTACAGCCAGCGAAACCGCTCGGCGGCGTGCCGGATCCCGGTGTACTCGGCGGCCCCGAAGGCGAAGCGGGTGGAGTTCCGGCCGCCCGATCCCACGGCCAACCCCTATCTTGCCTTCGCAGCGATGATGATGGCCGGGCTCGACGGCATCCAGCAGCGGATGGACCCCGGGCAGCCGGTGGACAAGGACCTCTTCGAGCTCCCAGACGAGCAGCTCGCGAACGTCGCCAGCGTCCCGGGATCGCTGGACGACGCGATCGACGCGCTCGAGCGCGACCACGAGTTCCTGCTCAAGGGCGGCGTCTTCACCGAGGACCTGATCGAGACCTGGATCGACTACAAGCGCTCCGAGGAGTGCGACCCGGTCCGCCTTCGCCCCCATCCCTGGGAGTTCGCGCTCTACTACGACGTTTGAGCGCCTCGCCGGAGCGGTCATGTACCCTCCCGCCGTCGTATGAGCAGGGGTCGGCCGGCCAAGCGCCCGCCGACGGGGACGGCTTGTTGCTCGACGGCAGGGCAAGCTGACATCCAGAGCTTTGCGCCGGGCATCAGGCGCGGAAAGGAACCGAGTTGAGAGCTCATCTCAGCCGACGGCTGTTCACGAGGATCGGGCTGCTCGCCGCGGTGGCGATCGGGGCGGCGTTCGGCGTCGCGAGCCTTGCCTCCGCCAGCGACTCGGCCAAGGGCACGCCGGTCGTCGACCAGATCAAGATCAAGGGAAACACCCACCCGCACTTCGTCTTCCCGAGCTCCGTCCACGTGGGCGACCAGCTCGAGATCGTCAACAAGACGAACCCCACCGTCATCGGCCCCCACACCTTCTCCCTCGTCAAGCACCGGCTGATCCCGAACACCAAGCGCGAGGTGAACCGCTGCGGCCACAAGGGCCACATCTGCAAGGCGATCGGCCGCTGGCACAAGAACGGCGCCAGGCAGCTGTCGCAGGCCGGCAGCCCCGGCTGGGACAAGCAGGGCGACCTCAAGCACCGAGGCGACTCGTGGTTCACGACGACGACCCCCGGGACGTCGTTCCAGCAGGTCGTTTCGGCGCCCCCCGGCACCGTCCTTCACTTCATGTGCGGGATCCACGCGTTCATGCACGGGCAGGTGCTCGTCAAGCCGTAAGCGGGTCGGCCATCGTGTACCCTCCCGCGGTCGATGAGCAGGGGTCGGTAACGCCCGACGGGACTTTCCACCGCCCGGCACCGCCGACAGGGGATGGCTTGCTGCTCCACGGCCACTCAATCAGATCGGAGTTGCGCCGGGGAACCCGGCGCGGAAAGGAGTCGAGTTGAGAGCTCATCTCAGCCGACGGTTGTTCACGAGGGTCGGTCTGCTCGCCGCGGTGGCCGTCCTGGCGGCGTTCGGGGTCTCGAGCCTCGCTTCCGCCACCGGCTCCGGCAAGGCCGGGACGAAGGCGGACGTGAGGCGGGTCCTGATCAAGGGCAACCACAACCCGCATTTCGTCCCACCGAGCACGGTCCACCGCGGGGACGTGCTGAAGATCATCAACAAGACCAATCCGAACAAGATCGGCCCGCACACGTTCGCGCTCGTCAAGAACCGGCTGATCCCACGGACGCACTCGGAGATACGTCACTGCTTCGACAAGGGGAACATCTGCCGGCACGTTGCCCATTGGCACGGGGGCACCGCGAATAAACCGCCGAAGAGGAAGGTGGTGAGGGCCGGAAAGCCCGGATGGAACCGCGAAGGCGACTTCGATCGGCGCGGTGACTCGTGGTTCACCGGCGAGAACCCAGGGACGTCGTTCAAGGAGAAGGTCACGGCGAAGGCCGGCCGGACCCTGCACTTCATGTGCGTTGTCCACCCCTTCATGCACGACCGGATCGTCGTCAAGCCGTAGAGCAGGTCAGCGTGCGAACGCGCGGTCCCGGACGGGATGCCGGGATCGCGCGTTTTGCCGGGATCCGCGACTAGGCTGGAATCGATGCCAGGGCACGAGCCTGAAGGGCGCTCCGCGGCGGCCCGCTTCGGACGCCGCGCGTTCGTGACCGTGGCCGGGGCCGGCGGGCTGGCGCTGCTGCTCCCGGTTCGGTCGGGGCGACAGGGCCTGCTCTCGATCGCCGACTCGATCTCGCGGGCGTCCGGACGGGGACGGTTCCACGCCAAGCTCCCCATCCCGCGCGTCCTGAGCGGCGCGGACATCCACATCCCGATCCGCGTGGCCGAGGTGCGGATCCTCCCCGGCCGCAAGACGAGGATGTGGACCTATGCCGGGACCTTTCCGGGGCCGACGATCCGCCGCAGGGCCGGTCACCGGACCAAGGTCACCTTCCACCACCGCCTGCCGCGCAAGGCGGGAGAGCTCACCGTCCACCTCCACGGCGGGCACAGCGAGTCTCGCTACGACGGCCAGCCCGGCGGGCTGACCCGGTCCCAGAAGACCGCCCTCTACTGCGACGTCACCCCCGGCCTCTCGGCCAAGCAGTCGGGCAACAACCTGCTCATCAAGCCGGGCCGCAGGCACTCCTACGTGTACGACCTGGTCGAGGACGGCTCTCCCGAGCGATCCGCCTTCCAGTGGTACCACGACCACCGCCTCGAGCACACGGGGCGCAACGTCTGGCGCGGGCTCGCCGGGATGTGGATCCTCGACGACGACTTCGACGAGTCCCTGCCGCTGCCGTCCGGCCGGCGCGACATCCCCCTCCTGATCGTCGACCGCTCGTTCGACGCCCACAACCAGCTCACGAACCCGTTCTCGCAGGGCCGCCACCCGCCGACTGACGGGATCACCGGAAAGCTGGTCCTCGTCAACGGCGCGTGGCGACCGCACAAGCACGTCTCAGCGCGCCGCCACCGCCTGCGGTTCCTGAACGCGTCGAACTTCCGCGCCTACAACCTCTACCTCTCAGACGGCACTTCCCTCGTTCAGGTCGCCAGCGACAGCGGCCTGATGCCCGCGCCGGTCGAGCGGCAGAAGGTGCTCCTCGCGCCCGCCGAGCGCGCGGAGGTGATCGTCGACTTCTCGCACGCGGCGGGCCGCTCCGTGGAGCTTCGCTCGAGCCCGCACAACGACGACCAGCACGCGCTCGGGACCCGGCCGTTCAAGGGCGCATTGATGCAGTTCAGGGTCGGGCGCCGCAGGCCGGACTCGACGAGCATCCCTGCCGCACTTCGGCCGCTGCCCGACTGGGTGGCATCGGCGCACCCGTCTCCCGACCGCACGTGGGTGATCTCCATCGGCGGCACGGGGCTGACGCCGAGCTGGCTCATCAACGGCAAGCGCTTCGATCCCGCCCGCTCCGATGCCTTCCCGGCGCTCGGCTCCACAGAGACCTGGGCGGTCACCAACAACACCGGCGTCGCCCACGTCATCCACATGCACTCGACCGACTGGTACATGCTCTCTCGCAACGGCCAGCCGCCGAGGCCCTGGGAGGACTGCCTCAAGGAGTCCTTCTTCATCAACCCCGGCGACACGATCCACGTCGCCGCGTACTTCAGCGACTACCTGGGGAAGTTCGTGATCCACTGCCACATGCTCGATCACGAGGACCACGGCCTGATGGACCAGTTCGAGGTCGTGGCCTCCAAGGCGGCCCAGCCGGCCAGCGACGAGGTTGCGCGCCGCCGTCGTGGCGAGATCCCGCGATATTCGAAGGCGCCGACGCTCGGCCTTCCGGGACCCGGCAGGGTCCGCGGCCGCAGGCTCGAGTTCACGCCATCGTCCCCGCGGGGCGAACGGCTGCGGTGGCTCGAGGTGGCGGTGAACGGCGAGCCGAAGCGCGCGATCCAAGGGCCCGCGCTTGGCCGGCCGGTCCGGCTCGGGCTTCCCGGCGGCGGCCTCGCGCGCGTGACGCTCGTCGGACACACCGAAGACGACCGGATGATCGGCGTCACCCGCGACTACGAAACGCCGTCCGGCTGATTCGTCCTGCCCCTGAGGTTCCGCCGTGGCCGAGCGCATGAGGATTCGGACCGCGGTGAGCGGCGACGCCGAGGCGCTGGCGCGAATCCACAACCAGGGGATCGCCGAGCGGGTGGCGACCTTCGAGACGCGAATCCAGGACCCGGCGGAGATCACCCGCGAGATCGAGGCCGGCCGCTTGGTGCTCGTCGCCGAGCGGCGCGGGGACGTGGTCGGCTGGGCGGCCACGGGGCCGTACGACGACGCCCACGACTACTACTCCGGCGTGGCCGAGGTGACCCTCTACGTCGACCCGGGAGCTCGTCGAAGCGGGATCGGCGCCGCCCTCCTCGACGCGCTGGCGGATGAGGCGGAGCGCCGCGGGTGCTACAAGCTGATCGGGAAGATCTTCACTTCGAACGAAGCGAGCATCGCGCTGGTTCGAGCGTGCGGCTGGCGGGAGGTCGGCGTCCACCGGCGCCACGGCCGCCTCGACGGCGAGTGGAAGGACGTCGTCGTCGTCGAGCGCCTGATCGGTGACGCCGCCGCCTAGGGCGAGAAGGCAAGAAAAGTGCGCCATCCGTGGCGCTGGCCGCCGCCTTCCTGGCGTACACGAACTTTATCGGCAGGATCCAGCGCGACCTTTAGTGCGGATCGTCGGCGACCAGCGACGCGGGTGAGCGTGGCCGCCGGCGCCGTGGCGGCAATACTCTGTTCGATGGCAGACGACGCGCGAAGCCTGAGGATCGCCCTCGCCCAGATCGACGTGACCGTGGGTGACGTCGGCGGCAACGCCCGCCTGGTCGCCGAGCAGATCGCGCGAGCGCGGCAGGCGGGGGCGCAGCTCGTCGTCTTCCCCGAGCAGGCGCTGGCCGGCTACCCCGCCGAGGACCTGTGGCTGAGGTCCCGCTTCCTGGCCGCGGCGCGCAGCGCCCTGGACGGGCTGGCTCGAGACGTGGCCGGGATCGTCGCCCTGGTCGGGTTCCCGGAACAGGACGCCGGGACGTACAACTCCGTCGCCGTGCTCGCGGCCGGCGAGGTTCGCGCCACCTACCGCAAGTCGCTGCTCCCGAACTACGGCGTCTTCGACGAGCGCCGCTACTTCGAGCCCGGGGACACTCCGGCGCTGATCGAGGTCGCGGGGGTGCGGGTCGGGCTGACGATCTGCGAGGACATCTGGTATCCGGGGCCACCGGCCTCGGTCGAGGCGCTCGCCGGCGCCAGCGTCATCGTCAACCCCTCGGCCTCGCCGTACCACCGCGGCCGGGGCATCGAGCGCGAGCGGATGGTCCAGGAGCGGGCCGTGCAGACGGGTGCCGCGTTCGCCCTCTGCAACCTGGTCGGCGGCCAGGACGAGCTCGTCTTCGACGGCCACAGCGTGATCGTCTCCCAGGGCGGCGAGACCCTCGGGCGGGGCGCCCAGTTCGCCGAGGACCTCGTCGTCTGCGATCTGGAGCTGGCCCCCAACCCGACCCGGTTTCCTGCCGACGACGCTGATCCCGGCGCGCTGCCGGCGGGGGCACATGCCTCCCTCCTCGCGCGGCTCGAGGTCCCGAGCCCGGAGGGGCGGCTCGAGACGCGCCTCCCGGAGCCGCTCCAGCCCGAAGCCGAGGTGTACGAGGCGCTGAAGCTCGGCCTCCGCGACTACGTCGAGAAGAACGGCTTCGAGCGCGTGCTGGTGGCGGTCTCCGGGGGAATCGACTCCGCGCTCGTGACCCTGATCGCCGCCGACGCGCTCGGGCCGGAGCGGGTGAGCTGCGTGGTCATGCCCTCCCCCCACTCGAGCGAGGAGACCCAGGAGGACGCGCGCCGAATCGTCGCCAACGTCGGCGCCGAGCTGATCGAGCTCCCGATCGAGCCGGCGATGCGCGCCTACGAGGGGCTCCTCTCCCGACCGACGTCCTCCGGCGATGGGACCGGCTCCGAGGCCGGGGCTATGGCGGCGGGCCCCGGCGCCGGATCGGCGCGTGAGATCGCCGGGGGCGGCATCGGCGCGGAGCTGGCGGCCGAGAACGTCCAGGCGCGCATCCGCGGCAACCTGATGATGGCCCTCTCGAACCAGTTCGGGTGGCTGGTGTTGACGACGGGCAACAAGAGCGAGATGTCGGTGGGCTACGCGACCCTCTATGGGGACATGGCGGGAGGCTTCGCGGTGATCAAGGACGTGCCGAAGACGCTCGTCTACCGCCTGGTCCGTTATCGCAACGCCCTCTCGGACCGCGAGCTCGTCCCGGAGTCGGTGCTCGAGCGACCGCCCTCGGCCGAGCTTCGCCCCGGCCAGCTCGACGAGGATTCGCTGCCTCCCTACGAGCTGCTCGACCGGATCCTCGCCGCCTACGTCGAGGAGGACCGCGGCCGCGACGAGATCGTCGCGGACGGGATCGAGCCTGACATCGTCGACGAGGTCATCGCGATGGTCGACCGCTCCGAGTACAAGCGGCGGCAGGCGCCGCCCGGAATCCGGATCACCCCCAAGGCCTTCGGGCGCGACCGCCGGCTTCCGATCACCAACGGGTTCAGCGGCTAGGACGCACCGCCACCGTCATCCGGACCATGGCGCAGAGGCGCTCGTCGTCGTCGGTGATCTCGACGTCCCACACCCACGTCGTGCGGCCCCGGTGGCGCGGACGCGCGAAGGCGTTCACGTGCCCCTTCGTGATCGGCCGCAGGAAGGTCGCGCTGTTCGACTGCCCCATCGCGTTCATCCCCTCCCCCTGGACCGCGAGCCAGGTGGCCGCGGAGCAGACGCTCTCCGCCATCGCCGAGTAGACGCCGCCGTGAACGAGCCCGGCGGGCTGGAGGATGTCTTCGGTGACCGGGACCCGGGCATGGATCCGCTCGGGGGTCGTCTCCACGTACTCGAGCCCGATGAGCTCCCCGATTCCGTCACGTCCCGGTGGGCGCGGTTCCATGGGCCCGAGCCTAGCCTCGCGCGGGCCGTCCCGCCCAGCGTGCGAGCGCGGTCACCAGCGGGACCCGGACGAGAACCAGGTCGATCACGAGCCCGGCCGCGACGGCCAGGCCGAACTCCCGTGCCGAATAGAGATCGGAGCCCGCCAGCACCGCGCCGGCGGCGGCCGCGATCACGGTCGCGGCGATCGCCGCCGGCACGGTCAGGGCGGCGGCGCTCTCGGCTGCTCCGAGTGGCTCGAGGCCGAGGGCTCGCTCCCCTCGCGCCGCGCGGATCGCGGTGACCGCGCGGGCCGCGCAGACGGCCGCCAGCGCCGTCAGGAGCGACGCCACCGCCCCGGTCTCGAGCGCGCCCTGCCGGTCCTGTCCGAGCGTTCCCGCCAGGTGACCGTCCTGGAACACGAGCACGCAGAGCCCGCACGCCGCGGCAGCGGGAAGCAGGGCGACGACCGCCACCGGGATCGTGCGAAGGGTCCGGAAGGAGAGCAGCAGCACGAGGGCGAGCACGCCCGCGGAGATTCCCGCGGCGAGCCCCAGCTTGGGGAAGATCGACTGCCCACCGGCCCCGCCGCCGGGCGTTCCCGCCGGCGTTCCCGCGACGAGCGCCGTCGCCTCGCGCGCCTGCGAGTCGGCGGGAAGGTCGGTGGCGGAGAACGGGCGGCTGGACGCGTGGAGGAGCGGCGCCGCGGCCGCGACCATCACGGCGATCACAACCACGGCGGTCACTGCCGTGCGAAGGCCCGAGCGGGCGAGGAAGCCGGCCAGGAGGCGCGGCGGCCGCCCCAGCCTCGGCTCCCCGGGCGCCGCTCCGTCCGCAGCGCTCGTCCGCCGTCCGAGGAGGACGATCAGCGCCGATCCGAACACGAGCGCGGAGACGACCGCGAAGACGGCGGCCAGCGCGCAGCCGATGACCATCGACGGCCCCTGGTCCAGCGTGGTCGCGAGGACGCCCACGGTGGCCGCCGTGGCGGCGGCGGCCAGCGGCAGCGCCAGTCGGCCGGCGCCGTCGAGCGCCCGGCGGAGTCCCTGGTCGATCGACGCGCGCAGAGTCGCCTCGTCGCGGAAGCGAGCGATCAGGAGGCATGCGACCTCCACTCCCAGCGCGAGCCCGAGCACCGCCGCGGGAGCGATGCCGAGCAGCGAGAGGTGGGCCACGGCACCGACCACGCGAAGCCCGGCGAGGGCGGCGGCGATCGCGGTCGCCGCGCTGACCACGGGCACGATCGCGAGCCGGACTCCGAGCGCGGCGACCAGGACCAGCAGCGCGAGCGGCAGGGCGAGGAGCTCGAGCTGCCACACGTCGCCGGCGAGGTCGTGGCGGGCTTCGAGCAGCGAGGCCACGCCGCCTCCGTACGAGACCTGCAACGGCCCCGCGTCGAGCCCCGACTCGATTCGCTCGACCGCCTGCTGGCGTTCGGTGGCGCTCCCGGAGAGGTAGACGAGGAGCGACGTCGATCGCCCGTCGGGGGAGACCGGTCCGCGCCGCAGCGCCGCGACGTCGCCGCCGGCGCGGACGTTCGAGGAGATCACCTGAAGGGCCACGCGGTAGACGCCGGAGTGGACCGGAGCCCGGCCCGTGGTCGCGATCACCAGGTCGGCCTCGCCCGCGCCCGGGGTCGTTGGGCCGCTGAGCGCGAGCGAGCCGACGCCGAGATGGCCCGGCGCTCCCAGGGCGAGGGCGATCGCGGCCGCGAGCACCGCGAGGTTCGCGGCCACGAGCGCCCACGGGCGCCTCAGCGCGAGATCAGCGAGCCGAGCGGCCACGGTCGCGGCAACGTTACTTCGGGCGGGTTCCCCGATTCGCCAGTCCGCCTGCATCCCCGGGGGGTCGCGCTCACTAGGCTTTCCAACGTGCCTCTGTCGGCGGACCAGCAAGCCATGCTCCAGCTCGTGCTCGAACGCGGGCAGAGCTACGGCGATCTCGCGTCGGTGCTCGGGGTTGGCGAGGACGAGGTTCGCGCGCGAGCGCGCTCCGCGCTCACCGAGCTGGCGGGCGCCGACCCGGACCGAAACGTCGGTCTCACCGACTACCTGCTCGGACAGGCCGATCCGATCGGGAGGGCCGACGCAGTGCGGCACCTGAAGGACGACCCGGAGGACCTCGCCCTCGCGACCGAGCTCTCGCAGAAGCTGCGGTTGGTCGCGCCCCAGGGCGAGCTTCCGAGGCTCCCGGGCGAGGAGCGCCGCCCCGGCCCGCGTCGGCTGCCCCGACTTCCGATCTCGCGCCTCCCGCTTCCCGAGCGCCTTCGCAGGTCGCGCGCCGCCGACCCGGCCCCGGCGGGCGCTCCCGCCGAGCCGCGGACCACTCTCACCAAACGCCAGACGCAGCTGATCGTCGGTCTCGGAAGCGCCGCCGTCCTCCTGATCGTCGTCGTCCTCGCCGTCACGGGCGCGTTCAGCTCGAGCTCGAGCTCGAGCGGCTCGACGACGGCGTCGACCACCGCTCAAACGCAGACCCTGACCCGCGTGCAGCTTCAGCCGCAGGGCGGCGCCGGCGGCAGCGGCGCCGTCTCCTTCGGGCTCGCGAACGGGCAGCAGCCGTTCGTGGACGTGCGGCTCAACGGGCTGCAGCCGGCGCCATCGGGTCAGACCTATGTGATCTGGCTCCTTCTGACGCCGAGCCAGGGCTACCCGCTCGCGCCGTTCGCCGCCGATCAGAGCGGGTCCTACCAGAACCGCTTCCCCATCCCGACGCCGATCATCCCGGTGCTGGCGCGGGTTCAGCTCGTCAACGTCTCGGTCGCTCCCGTGACCACGGTCCGCGCGGCGATCCAGAAGGCGCTCAAGCAGCGCAACATCGTCATCCAGCGGCCCGGCAAGACCATCCTCCAGGGGGCGATCCCGAAGACGAGCCCGGCCACGGGCTCGCCCTCCGGCGGCTGAGGGCCGAGCGACGGCCCGGCGCGCCCTGCTCGCCGTCGGGGCGGTCGGGCTCGCGGCGACCCTGGCCTTGATCGCGCCGGGCGACGCCGCGCCGACGGGCGACGCCGCGCGGTGGCGCCCGGCTCCCGGCGCGCGGTGGCAGTATCAGCTCGAGAGCTCCAGCCGGCGGTTCGCCTCCACCGGGGGGATCGACGTCGGCATCTGCGCGGCGCCCCAGTCGGGAGGCCCGTGCGTCCACCCGGAGGTCTTCGACATCGACCTCTACGTCGACGGGCGCGTCTCGGGCAACGACCACACCGTCGACACCGCGGCGGTCGAGGCGATCCACGACCGTGGAGGCCACGCGGTCTGCTACGTCTCCGCGGGCACCGCCGAGCGCTTTCGCCCCGACTACCGCCGTTACGTGCGCTTCGACGGGCGAATCCACCATCATCTGCTCGGCAAGCCGTTCAGCGGCCGGTTCGCGAACGAGTACTGGCTCAACATCCGAAACGGGCGCGGCCAGCGGCGCTTCGTCCTGCAGCGCGTGGAGGCTCGGACCGAGAAGTGCGCCCGCGCCGGGTTCGACGGGATCGAGTACGACGTGGTCGACGCGTACGCGCAGGGCCGCGCCGTGACCGGCTGGCGGATCAACGCCCGCGACCAGCTGGTCTTCGACCGGGCGCTCGCCCGGATCGCGCATCGAAACGGCCTCTCGGTCGGCCTCAAGAACGACCTCGGCCAGGTCCTGAGGCTCGAGCCCCGGTTCGACTTCGCGATCAACGAGCAGTGCTTGCAATACCACGAGTGCGCGAACAACCCGCGACCCGGCTACCGCGCCTTCATCCGGGCCGGAAAGCCGGTGTTCGGAGTCGAATACCGGATCGCCCCGGCCCGGTTCTGCGATCGAGCCCGGCGCCTCGGCCTCAGCTCGATCAAGAAGGCCCGCGACTTCTCGCTCGCCGCGAGGCCGTGGATCCCCTGCGACTAGACCCGGGGGATCAGCTTGCCGGGGTTCATGATCCCCGCCGGGTCGAGGCGCTCCTTGACCGCCCGCAGGGCCTCCACTCCGAGCTCCCCCACCTCCGCGCGCATGAAGGGAGCATGGTCGCGACCGACCGCATGATGGTGCGTGATCGTGCCGCCGGCCTCCACGATCGCCTCGCTGGCCGCCGCCTTCACCTCACGCCACTGCTCGATCTCCGCACCCACCCGGCGCCGCGCCAGGAACGTGAAGTAGAGCGAAGCGCCATCGCGGTAGACATGGGATAGGTGGCACATGGCGATTCCGGGTGTCCCCTGCGCGGCCAGCGCGGTTCGGATCGCGGCGCGTACCTCGTCGTAGAGCTCGCGGAGCCTGGCCCAGGTGTGCGCCGTCTCGAGCGTCTCCGCCATGTAGCCGAGGTCGAGGAGCTCGTCGCGCAGGTAGGGGGCGTCGTAGCGCCCGCGCTCCCATGCCCGCCCGGGCGCGCCGCCCAGCGCCGCGGCGCCTACCCCCCGGAGGACCCGGGCCGCGAGCGCGCGCCGCCGCTCGACGGCCTCGCGCTCGCCCTCCCACCCGCAGATCACGAGACAGCCGCCCGAGCGCCGGCGCAGGCGCAGATAGCTCTCGAGCAGCGCCCGCCTCGGCCCTTCGCTTCGAGCGAGGCCGAGCGAGATCCGAGTCTCGGTCTCGTCTGAGAGCCTGACGACGTCAGGGAGGACGTCGCTCTGGGCGAGCGTGCGCAGGGCGTCGATCCCCGAGCCGAGGTCCCGCGCCACCCAGCCCTCGTAGCGGCGACGCTCGGGAGCCGTACGCACGCGCACGCTGACCTCGGTGATCGCGCCGAGGGCTCCCTCGGATCCCACCACGAGCTCGCGGAGCGCCGGCCCGGCGGCGCTGTGCGGCGTCTCCGCGGTACGCACCTCGCCGGCCGGCGCCGTGAGCGTCACCCGGGTGACGAGCTCGTCGAACCTCCCGTAGCCGCTCGACGCCTGCCCGGCGGAGCGCGTGGCGGCGAAGCCGCCGACCGTCGCGTACTCGAACGACTGCGGAAAGTGACCGAGGGTGAATCCCCGGGCCCCGAGCGCCGCCTCCGCCTCCGGTCCCCGCAGCCCGGGGCCAAGGGTGGCGATCATCGAGCGCCCATCGACCCGAACTCCGCGCAGGCGGCGGAGGTCGAGCGCGATCAGGCGCTCGAACCCGCCGCGCACCGGCTCGACCCCGCCGACGACGCTCGTCCCGCCGCCGAAGGGAACCACGGCGATCCGCTCGCGCGAGCAGACCTCCAGGATCCTGCTCGCGTCGTCGGCGCCCCCGGGGAGGACCACGGCATCGGGAGCGTCGGCCAGCCTCCCGGCCCGCAGCCGGACCAAGTCGGGATAGCTTCGGCCCGCGGCGCGGCGGATCCGGTGCTCGTCGCCGGTGAGGACCGCCGCGGGACCGACGATCTCGGCGATCGACTGGGGCAGCGCTCGCGGCCTGGGAACCACGACCTCCTCGAGCGCGACGCGCTCGGCCGGCTCGGCCTCGCCGAGCTCGCTGCGCAGCATCGCCAGCGCCTCCGCGCGGAGCTCCAGGCGGCGGCCCGGGTCCCCCCACCCCCACCACTTCATCGCCACACCTCCGGCGACGTGCTGGGCGAGGCCTCCGCCGTCGCGGGGCATGGGCGCCAAACGACCGGAGGGCTCGAGGGCTCCACCCGCGACTTCGCCGCCCGCCCGATGGGGATCGCTCACGAATCCTCTCCCGTGAGGGCTCGCTCGACGCCGTCGAGGGCCTCGTTGAGGCGGCGGCGCATCGCTCTGCGCATCATCGGCGAGCCGAGGCGCGAGAGGCCGCGGAGGCGCTCGCTGCCCGAGAGGGTGACGGCCGTGTCGCCGTCAACCGGGTCGAGGCGGATCTCCAGGGCCGCGGACCGGAGGATCTTCTCGAACGGCGTCCCCTCGATCTCCTGTTCCCACGCATAGCGCTCCCCCTCGGTCGCCCCCGTGCACCGGTAATCGGCCCTGACTCCACGCCCGCGCCGCGTTCCGAGCACGGTCGTCCAGCGGCTCCGCCGCCCGCCGCCGCCCCCCCGGACATCCTCAACCCTCACCGTCCGCGGCCACCACCGCGGGAGGTGATGGGGGTCGGCGATCAGATCCCAGACCCGCTCCCGCGGTGCGGCGATCAGCCTCGTTCTGGAGACGCGGGGCATCAGGGTGAAGAGGGGGAGAAAAGCGAGCTGGGCATCGACTCAGTGGGGCGGCGCGAAAAGCGAGCAGGTCGCGGAACACAGGCCGACTGGCGACGCGAGCGTACTGAAAGCGTCCGTGAGCCAGACAGTCGGCCGAGAACCGCGAGATGCGACGCTTTGCAGCGTCGCTAGTCGCCTTTGATGCGGCGGAGGTCGCGGACGAGAAGCAGGTGCTTGAGATGCCCGCACACGGCGGCGAGGCTTTCGAGGTTCTCGATTGCCTCCTTCCGGCGAGCCTGGCTCCGCGACCTGAGCGCCGGGCCGACGATCTGCTGGAGCAGCGCCGCCTCGCGGTCGGCCGAGCTCCGGAAGACCCGCAGGTTTCGCCCCGCGACGCCGAACCGCGACAGCTCGGCGGCCGCGCGCACGATCTCGAGGTCGGTCTCGTCGTAGACGTACCGCCCGTCCTTGCGCTCGGGCTGGACGATGCCGTACTCCTGGAGCTCCCTGAGGAGCCCGTCCGCGACGCCCGCCTCGTCGAGCAGCTCCTCGGCGGTGAGGGTCGAGACCGGCGCGTCCACCGAGGCGGCCCGCCGTGTGGCCGCGGCCTCGCTGCCCCGGCGCGGACCGGTGAAGTCGCCGGTCGCGAGCTCCTGGCGGATCACCCTCAGCGGCAGGAACTCGTCGCGCTGCATCCGCAGGATCGCCCGCAGGCGCTCGACATCCGCCTGGCTGTAGAGGCGATAGCCGCCCTGGGTTCGCCGCGGCGACAGAAGCTTCTGGTCCTCCAGATAGCGGATCTTGGAGATCGAGATGTCGTCGAACTCCTGGGTCAGGATCTTGGCGACGGCGCCGATCGTGAGCGCCTTGCGCGGCCGCGACGCGGAGCGATCCCCGCCGCCGCGGCGCCGCCCGGCCTCCGCCCGGCCGCTGCCCTCGCCTGTGGTGGTCGCGACCGCCACCGTCACCGCTCCAGGTAGCTGAGCTTGTACTTGCCGATCTGGATCTCGTCGCCGTCCGTGAGCTTGTGCGACTCGATCCGGCGACGATTGACGTAGGTCCCGTTCAAGGAGCCGAGGTCGTCGATGTAGAGACCGTCGCGTCGACGCACGATCAGGGCGTGATTGCGCGACACGGTGACGTCGTCGAGGAACACCGCGGCGTCGGGCGTGCGGCCGATGCTCATCCGGTCCCCGTCGATCGTGAAGCTCTCCCCGGCGCGGCCGCCGCCGGAGCGGATCACGAGCGCGGCGCCCGCCTTGTCGACCTCCTCCTCCACGTCGACCGGCTCGTACTCACCCGTCTCCCCCACCTTGTAGGCCATCGTCGTCGAGTCCTCGCCCTCGGGCCGGGCGAGAAAGGCGCCGCACTTCTGGCAGTAGTTGGCGCCCTCGGGGTTGACGAACCCGCACTCCGGACAATGGAGCGCCATCAGCCAATCCGCCCCACTAGCCCTCCTCTTCCTGCGGCGGCTGAGGGACCTTGCCGAGCAGGATGTCGGTGAGCTGCTGGACGTCCTGCCCGCTGATCATCGCCTGGCCCGCCTCGCGCTTCGCCTTCAGGCGCGTCACCAGCTCGGCGCGGAGGATGTCGATCTTGCCGTGGAGAAGCCTTCGCCGGTATGAGACCTCGCGCTCCTCGTCGGTGAGCTCGTCGATCAACGCCCTGAGCTCCTTGTCGCTCATCGCGCTGACGTCGGGAAAGGTTTCCTCCAATTGAGCGCTCCCTCTCGTAGTTGCCGCCCGCGCGATTATAGGCGCGTTGGGCAAAGGTCAAGTTGAGGTTGAGAAGTGCAAAACATCGACCGCCGACGCTAGCGGCGGCTCGCCGCGAGCCCCGTCTTCAGATAGAGCGCCGAGGCGAGCAGGGCGCCGACGAGCCCGGCCAGGAACATCGCCTCCGCGATCCAGGCTCCGGTCACGAGCGCCAGGAAGATGCCTCCCATCGTCAGCCACACCGACCACCTGCCGACCCAGTTGATCTCCAGGTCGATGCCGCGCCGCACGGCCAATTGAGCGAGCACCAGCGTCGCCACCTCACGGACCGCCAGCACCGCCAGCGCCCACCGCGGAAGGAGCTCGAACTTCCAGGCGACGACCACCCCCGCGAGGACCGTCACGCGGTCGATCAGCGGATCGAGCAGCGCGCCCATGCGGCTGTACTGGCCGGTGACGCGGGCGAGGAAGCCGTCCAGGTAGTCCGCGGCGGAGATCGCCAGATACAGGATCGCCGCCGGCGCGGATCGCCCGTCGCCCGAGCCCAGCGCGAGCACGAGGAACACCGGGATCCCCGCGAGGCGGAGGTAGCCGACGAGGTTGGGGAGCGTCATCGGCCGCAGCGGCTGACCGCGGCGGGTCTCGCGGGGCCTCGGCCCGGATCGGTCGAGCCCGAAGAGCCTGCGCCTACTCGACGCCATCGAGCAGCTCGAGCGCCCGGCGCGCGGCGTCCGCGACGGCGAGGCGCTCATCGGCGCCCGTGCGCCGAACCTGGGCCTCTACGGCGCCCTCGGCGAGCGCCCGCCTCCCGACCACGAGCCTGAGCGGGCAGCCCAGGAGCTCGGCGTCCGTGAGCTTGTCCCCCGTGCCCCGGTCGCGATCGTCGTAGACGACCTCGGCGCCCGCGCCGGCGAGCTCGCCGTACAGGCGGTCCGCGGCCTCGGCGACCTCGTCGCCCGGCTTGCCGAGCCCGACCAGGTGGATCCCCCAGGGCGCCAGGCTTCGCGGCCAGACGATCCCTCGCTCGTCGGCTCCCTGCTCGATCGCCGCGGCGACCGTGCGGGCGGGACCGATGCCGTAGCTCCCCATGACGATCGGGCGCTCGGCGCCGGATTCGTCCAAGAACGTCGCGCCGAGCGGCTCCGAGTAGCGCGTCCCGAGCTTGAAGATCTGGCCGACCTCGATCGCCGGCTCGATCGAGATCGGCTCCCCGCTCGGCGCCAGGTCCCCCGCCTCGACCGAGCGGACGTCCATCTCCTCGTACGGGAAGTCGCGCCCCGGCGACACCCCGATCAGGTGGACGTCCGGCTTGTTGGCGCCGCACACATACCCCTCGCCGCCGATCGCCGCGTCCTTGATCACCGGCAGGTCGGCCCCGACAGGCCCAACGAACCCGGCCGGGCCGAGGCGCTCGGAGATCTCCTCTGGGCGCGCCGGGCGAAATTCGGCGCCGAGCGCGTTCTGGAGCTTGACCTCGTTCAGCCGGTGATCGCCGCGCACCAGCACCACGATCATGCGATCGGCGCCGACGACGACGGGGAGCGCCTTGAGCAGGGCCCCGGCGGGCACCCCAAGCGCTCCCGAGACCTCCTCGACCGTCGTCAGCCCCGGTGTCGGCACCTCCCGGGGCGCGTCGAGCGCCGGCGGCAGTTCGATCGCCTGCGGCTCCGCCGAGGCCACCTCTACGTTGGCCGCGTACCCCGGCGCGATGGCCACCTCGTTCTCGCCCGCCTCGCATGGCGCCAGGTACTCGTGGGCGCCGGAACCGCCCATCATCCCGACGTCGGCCGCGACTCGGTACCACCGCAGCCCGCAGCGATCGAAGATCCGATCGTACGCTTGGATGTGGAGCTCGTAGGCGCGGCCGAGCCCGTCCGCGTCGCGATCGAACGAGTAGGAGTCCTTCATCGTGAACTCGCGGGTGCGCAGCACGCCGGCCCGCGGCCGGGGCTCGTCGCGCTCCTTGGTCTGCACGTGGTAGAGGATCATGGGCAGCTCGCGGTAGGAGCGCACCTCCCGGGCGACGTGGAAGGTGACCGCCTCCTCGTGCGTCATCGCGAGCGCGAGGTCCGCGTCCTTTCGATCCTTGAGCTTGAACAGCTCCTCGATCCCGTACCGGCCCGTCTGACGCCACAGCTCGGCAGGCTGGAGGACCGGCATCAGCATTTCCTGTCCGCCGATCGCGTCGATCTCCTCGCGGATGATCTGCTGCACCCGCTTGACGACCCGGTAGCCGGCCGGCAGGAACGTCCACATCCCCGCTCCGAGCTGCCGGGCAAGGCCGGCGCGGACCATGAGGCGGTGCGAGAGGGCCTCGGCGTCCGCCGGGTCGTCGCGAAGCGTGGGCAGGAAGTAGGAGGCGAGCCGCGTCACCGCGGCCAGCCTACCTATCGCCCGGTGGACGCTACGTGCGCGTGAAGCGCCTGCCGGAGACCGGCGACGCCCTCTCGTCGAGCGTCACCCGCGCCCGCTCCGCGGCGTTGCCGCCCTCGACCGGGGCGAGCGTCGGCAGCGGATCGGCCTCGGCGCCCCCGGCCCTGGCGGCCGCGGCCTCCATCTGGGCGATCCGCTCCGGGGTGAGCTCGTCGGCGTTCTCGTCCTCGATCCGCTTCAGCCAGGCGGCGCCCTCGGCGGCCTTCTGGCTGTCCACCTCGAGGCGTCCCCGGTCGAGGGACTTGTCGATCTCCTCGAACAACGCCCCGACCAGCTCCGCCTGGGGCACCTTCCGGAGCGGCTTTCCGTGCGCGAAGATCAGCCCCTCGTTCTTCGCGCCGGTGATCCCGAAGTCGGCGTGCGAGGCCTCCCCGATCCCGTTCACTGCGCAGCCCAGGACGGCGACCTCGATCGGCTCGGAGTACTGCTCGAGCCGGCTCTCGATCTCCGCGACGACGGTGTCCATGTCGAACTGGAGGCGCCCGCAGGTGGGGCAGGCGATCAGGACCGGCCCGCGCTCTCGCAGGCCGAGCGCCTTCAGGATCTCCCAGGCGACCTTGACCTCCTCCTCGGCGTGGAAGGTCGAGAGGCTGATCCTGATCGTGTCGCCGACGCCGTCCGCCAGCAGGGTGCCGAGCCCGACGGCCGATTTCAGCGACCCCGACCACTTCGTCCCCGCCTCCGTGATCCCGAGGTGCAGGGGGTATTCGATCTTGGAGGCGAGCAGCCGGTTGGCGGCGATCGTGTTCGGCACGTTGGTCGACTTGATCGACACCTTGAAGTTCTCGAACTCGAGCCGCTCCATCAGCTCGACGAACTCGACGGCGGCCTGGACCAGCGCCTCGACCGCGTTCGAACGCTCGAGCTCGTGGAGGTGCTTCGGGAGCGAGCCGGAGTTGACGCCGATTCGCATCGGGACCCCCGCAGCGGTCGCCTTCTCGGCGACCTGGGCGACCTTGTCGGGCCCACCGATGTTGCCGGGATTGAGGCGGATGCAGTGGGCGCCAGCGTCGATCGCCTTCAGCGCCAGCGTGTAGTTGAAGTGGATGTCGGCGATCACCGGGATCGGTGACTCGGGGACGATCATGCGAAGCGCCTCGACGTCCTTGTCACGCGGGACCGCGACGCGCACCAGGTCCGACCCGGCCTCGGCGACCTCGCGGATCTGCTGCATGGTCGCCTCGAGGTTGGCGGTCTCGGTCTTGGTCATCGTCTGGACCGCCACCGGGGCGCCTCCCCCGATCGGCACGTCCTTGACCCAGATCTGGCGCTTCGAGGCCATGGTCAGAGGGTATCGAGGCCGCCCCAGGCGACGAGCGCCTCTCGGCGACGCGGGCGAGCCGCCCCGCGCCGCGCGTGAACCTTTCCAGGGTCGAGGCGGTATAACACGCGCGATGAGGGACGTCGGGGCGGAGAGCGCTGGGGGTCGGCGCTTACGGCGACCGCTCGTGGGGGCGGCCATCTTGTGCTTTGCGTTACTTGTCCCTGCGACCGCGCTCGCCAGCAACCATCTCGTGAAGCTCCGCGAGGTCTACGCCGGCGACAGCTCCCATACCGGCGACGAGTACGTCGAGGTGCAGATGTACGCCACCGGGGAGAACTTCATGGCGAACGCCGTCCACCTCAAGCTCTACAACGTAGCCGGCGGCGTGACCCAGGACTTCGTTCCCACCACCAACCCCCCGAACGGTCAGAACCAGCAACGGGTCCTGTTCGCCACCTCCACCGCCCAGACGACCTTTTCGAAAACGGCGGGCTACACCCTCCCGCCCGGCGACCACATCGACGACGCCGGCGGAGCCGTGTGCTACGTCTCGGCGACGCCGGGATTCGCCGACTGCGTCTCGTGGGGCGCCTTCAACAACACGAGCGGGACGCCGCTACCTTCCTCGACCGGGGGCAACCTGGATTCGAGCGGGATTCCCAACGGGCAGGCGATTCGCCGCTCGATCGCGGGCGGGTGCCCGACCTTGCTCGAGGGGAGCGACGACACCGACCACCCCGCCGACTGGAGCGACGTGACCCCCGCTCCCCTGAACAACGCGGACACGCCGCCCGAGCACCCCTGCGCCGACACCCTGATCACGAAGGGGCCGAAGCGGAAGAGCACCGACCGCACCCCGACGATCAAGTTCAAGTCCACTGAGACGCCGGCGACGTTCAAGTGCAAGCTCGACTCCAAGCCCTTCAAGTCGTGCTCCAGCCCCGACACGCTTCGGCGGCTGAAGCTCGGAAAGCACACGTTCAAGGTTCGCGCCACGAACGCCGGCTTCACCGACCCGACGCCGGCTAAGAAGACGTTCAAGGTCGTCAAGAAGCACCGCTAGAGGCGCGCGGCGCGGTCAGCCGGCGTAGAGCGCCTCGATCTCGTCGGCGTACTTCTCGGCGATCGGCTTGCGCTTCAGCTTCATCGTCGGCGTCAGCTCGTCGCCCCCGGGCTCCCAATCGGCCGGCAGGACCTTGATCTTCTTCACCTGCTCGACGCGCGCCAGCTCCTCGTTGGCGGCCTCCACCCCACGCTCCACCTCGGCGATCAGCTCCTCGTTCGAGGCCAGGGCCTCGAGGTCGTCGTCCGCATCGTGCTCGCCGGCCCAGCTCTTCGCCGCCTCGGGGTCCAGCGTGACCAGCGCGCTGATGAACTTGCGGCGATCGCCGATCGCGATCGCCTGGCTGACCAGCGGGACCTGCTTCAGCCTCGCCTCGATGTTCGCCGGAGAGAGGTTCTTCCCCGCGGCGGTGATGATCAGCTCCTTCTTTCGATCGACGATCCGCAGGTAGCCGTCGTCGTCGAACTCGCCGATATCGCCGGTGAGCAGGAAGCCGTCTTCGGTGAACGTCTCGTCGGTCTTGTCGGGGAGGTTGCGGTAGCCCTTCATGACCACCGGGCCCTTGATCATCACCTCGCCGTCCTCGGCGAGCTTGACCTCGCAGTTCGGCGCGGCCGGGCCAACGGTCCCGATCTTGATCCGGTCGGGCGGGTTGCAGGTCCCGGCGCCGGTGGTCTCGGACATCCCCCATAGCTCGGCGAGCGGGATGCCGAGCGCGTGGAAGAACTCGATCACCTCCGTGGGGGTCGGAGCGGCGCCCACGTTGCACGCCTCGAGCTGGTCGAGGCCGAGATGCTCGCGCAGTTTCGAGAAGATCTCGTCGTCCGCCTTCGCCACCCGCGACGCGAGCTCGTCGGGGACCTCTTCAGAGCCCTGCTCAAGGCGGACCTGCTCGAGCGCCGCGTCGAGCGCCGCCTGAGTGGCCTCGCGCTGCTCCTCCGGGGCGCCGGCGAGCATCTGCTCGAGGCCGGCCTTGAGCTTCTCCCAGATCCGCGGCACGGCGAAGAACCAGCTCGGGCGGACCTCGGGGAGATAGGCGATCACCTCCCGCGCGTCGGGGCAGCAGGTGATCGTGAAGCCACACAGCATCGGCAGGTAGTGGCTCACGTTCCGCTCGGCGACGTGCGCCATCGGCAGGTAGGAGACGATCCTGCCGCCGTCGGGGAACTCGATCAGCTCGTCGTAGGAGCGAACGGTCTCGCAGATGTTTGCGTGGGTTATCTGCACTCCCTTCGGCGGCCCGGTGGTCCCTGACGTGTAGATCAGGGTGAGCACGTCGTCGGGCTCGACCGCCTTCCAGGCGGCCTCGAAGTCGAACCCCTCGCCCGCACGGTCGATCAGCTCGTCGAGCGAGATCGCGCCCTGAGGCGGGTCGCCGTCGACGACCACCACGTGCTCGAGCGAGTCGACGGCGTCACGGGCGGCGATGATCTTGTCGACGAAGCTCTGCTCGGTGATCACGACCTCGCTCTCGGCGTCCGTCACCAGGTGCTCGATCTGCTCGGCCGTGTAGGTGTTGTAGATCGAGAACGGTGTCGCCCCCAGGTGCATCACCGCCGAGTCGCAGAAGTGGAACTCGGGGCGGTTGGCGAGCATCAGCGCGACGGTGTCGCCCTTCTTGACCCCGAGCCCGTCGAGGCCCGCCGCGATCGCCTTCACGCGCCCGGCGTACTCGGCCCACGTGCAGGTGAATTCGTCCTCCTTCGTGCGGATCGCCGGCCGATCCGGATGGGCGGCAGCGGTCGCCTGCAGTGCCTCGCAGGCGGTCTTCGCATCGAGCGCGACCGGCCGCTCCGTCTCCCGCGAGACGCTGGTCGTGACCTCCATCCCGCGCTGAAGCCTACCCGGTGGCGAGACCCGTCAGTGCGTGGTGAAGCCCCCGCCGGTGAGCCTGTTGATGTCGTTCGTGAGCCCGACTGTGAACAGGACCAGGACCAGCACAAAGCCAATGACTCCGGCTCGCTCCATGACGCTGAACGGGACGGGCCGGCCGCGCACCTTCTCGACGAGGCTCCAGAAGATGTGACCGCCGTCGAGCGGAAGGAAGGGGAACAGGTTGATGATCGCGAGCGAGAGGCTGATCAATGCGATCAGGGTGAGCGCCTCGCGGGCGCCGAACTCGAATGCCTGGTGCGTGACGTCCGAGATGCCGACGATCCCGTGGATCTTCTTTCGCTCCTGGGACTCGAAGATCCGGGAGAACACGCTGAGCGTTCCGGTGGTGACCCGCCACATGTCGCTGACCGCATGTCCGGCGGCCCCCGGCACCGAGAGGCCCGCGGACTTCGAGCCGTAGGTGAAGCCCAGCCGCGTTCGCCCCACGTCGGCGTCGTACACGGGAGTGATCGCCAACGTGCGGACCTGTCCGTTTCGCTGGATCCTCAGGTGGACGGGGGCGCTTGCCTGGCATCCGTCGACCTGCTTGCCGGGACATTTGTGCTTCGCGACCAGGTTGCTGAAGTGGACGAGGCGGTCCTCCCGGCTGGCGTTGCGGAAGGTCTTCCCGTCGACCGCGAGGATGCGGTCACCGGACTCGAGGTGTGCCGCCGCCGGGGTGCCGGGAGAGATCTCGCCGACCTTGTTCACGAAGTCCCGCAGGCCGAGCGAGAGAGCGAACAGGATCGCGAACGCGAGGAGGATGTTCATCGCCGGCCCGGCGCCGATCACGACGATCCGCTTCCAGACCGGCTGGTTGTAGTAGGCGCGCTCTGCGAGCTCAGGCGGCAGCGGCTCGACGCGGGCGGGGTCGCCCTTCTTCGGCGGCTCGCCGGTCGCCATCGCCGCCGCGAACCGCGATCCCCCCTCCGCCTCGCCGCCGGCCCGCGAGTCGTCCGGCCGGCGGACCTCGTCGGGGTTCATCCCGGTGATCTTCACGAAGCCCCCGAACGGGAGGGCGCCGATCCCGTACTCGGTCTCGCCCCTCTTCACGCTGATCAGCTTCGGCGGAAAGAAGAGGAAGAACCGCTCCACGCGCATCCCAGTCGCCTTCGCGGCGAGGAAGTGGCCGAACTCGTGGATGACGATCAGGGCCGCGAAGCCGGCGATGGTCAGGGCCCAGCTCATCGCGCTGCGCCGACCGCATCGATCAGCTCCCGGGCGCGCTCCCTCGCCTCGGCGTCGGCGGCGTAGAGGTGCTCGAAGTGGCTCGGACGCGCCGCCGGCAGCGCCTCCAGCGTGCGCTCGACCACCTCGGCGATCGCGGTGAACGGGATGCGCCCATCCATGAACGCCCCGACCGCCACCTCGTCCGCGGCGTTGAGAACGCAGGGCGCGGTACCCCCGGCCTCCCCGGCCTCGCGGGCCAGCCGCAGGCAGGGGAAGGCCTCGAGATCGGGCGCCTCGAACCGAAGCTCGCCGGTTGCCGCCAGGTCGAGCGTCGGCAGGTCGACGTCGACGCGCTCGGGGAAGTGGAGCGCGTAGGAGATCGGCACCCGCATGTCCGGGTAGCCCAGGTGGGCGAGGCTCGCCCCGTCGTTGAGGTGAACGAGCCCGTGCACGATCGACTGGGGGTGGACGACGACGTCGATGCGCTCGTACGGAACGCCGAACAGGTGGTGCGCCTCGATCAACTCGAAGCCCTTGTTCATCAGCGTCGCTGAGTCGATCGTGATCCTCCCCCCCATCTCCCAGGTGGGATGGTCGAGGGCCTCCTCGGCCGAGACGTTCTCCAGATCGGTCCGGCCCCGGAACGGACCGCCCGACGCCGTCAGCGCCAGGCACTCGATCGTCCCGGGGCGCTCGGCGCTGACGAGCTGGAACAGCGCCGAATGCTCGGAGTCCACCGGAACGATCCGCGTATCGGTTGCCTCCGCGAGGGCGGTGACGAGCTCGCCGCCGACGATGAGGCTCTCCTTGTTGGCGAGCGCCAGCTCGATCCCCTCGGTGAGGGCGACGATCGTGGGGCCGAGCCCGGCGGAGCCGACGATCCCGTTCAGGACGAGATCCGCTCCCGAGTCCGCGACCAGCTCTCGCACCCCTTCCTCGCCGCCGAGCACCCGGCCGTTCCACTCACGCGCGGCGGCGACCGCCGCCTCGGCGTCCGTGAGCGCGATCGCCGGGACACCGTGATCGCGCGCCTGCTCGACCAGCCGGGGCCAGCTCCGCGCTGCGGCCAGCCCGACGACGGCGAGCTCCTCCGAGGTGGCGACCACCTCGAGCGCCTGCTCGCCCACCGACCCGGTCGCTCCGAGGATGACCAGCTTCTTCATCCCGAAGCAGTGTAAGGACGGCGATTTGGAGGGCCTAAAGCGAGGCTATCCTCGCCCGCATGCCCGCCTCGAAACCCGCCGTCGGCGCCCACGTGGCCCCGGCCCAGCCGCTGGCGGAGGCGGAGGCGCTCGGCGCCGACTGCGTGCAGGTCTTCCTCTCCGATCCGCAGGGCTGGGAGAAGCCGCCGAAGCGGCGCGACGCCGCCGAGCTTCGGGAGTCGGCATTGCCCCTCTACGTGCACGCCCCGTACCTCATAAACGTCTGCTCGCCGAGGAACAACGTCCGCTACGGGTCGCGCAAGATCCTCCAGCAGACCTGCGACGCGGCGGCGGAGGTCGACGCCGCGGCGGTGATCGTCCATCCGGGCCACGCCGAGGACGGGATCGAGGCCGGGATCGGCCGCTGGACCCGGACGCTCGAGATACTCGAGGCCCCGGTGCCGTTGTATCTCGAGAACACGGCGGGTGGCGATCACGCGATGGCGCGCCGCTTCGATGCCCTCGCGCGCCTGTGGGAGGCGGTCTCGAACGC
>DATGAF010000042.1:0-1533 GCA_035313645.1 Solirubrobacterales bacterium | reverse complement strand
GCGCTCGCCGCCGCCCGAGCGGGCACCTGCTCGTCGGCGTGGTACGAGCTCCGCACCAGGGGCCCCGCGGCCACGGACTCGAAGCCGAGCTCATGGGCCGCTCGCTCGAGGGCGGCGAACTCATCCGGATGCCAGTACCGGATCACCGGCAAATGGTTCTTCGTGGGGCGAAGGTACTGCCCGACGGTGAGGACCTGCACTCGGTGGGCGCGGAGGACGGCAAACGCCTCGACCATCTCGTCGAAGGTCTCGCCGAGCCCCACCATGAGGCCTGACTTCGTGACGACGTCGTCGCCGCCCATCTCCTTCGCCAACCGGAGGACCCGGCACGAGCGCATGAAGTCCGAGCCGCGCCGCGCCTTCGGGTAGAGGCGCGGAACCGTCTCGACGTTGTGGTTGAAGACGTCGGGTCGTTCGTGGACGACCTTCGCAAGCGGCATCTCCTGGCCGCGGAAGTCGGGGGTGAGCACCTCCACCGTGCAGGCCGGCGCGAGCATGCGGATCGAGCGGATGACGCCGACGAAGGCGCCGGCGCCGTAGTCGGGGAGGTCGTCGCGATCGACCGAGGTGACGACGGCGTGGCGGAGCCCCATGCCCTTGACCTGCGCGGCCACCCGCATCGGCTCCAGAGGATCGTGCCAGGTCGGCTTACCGGTCTGGACGTTGCAAAATCCGCAGCGGCGGGTGCACACGTCGCCGAGGATCATGAACGTGGCGGTACCGCGTTCCCAGCACTCGCCGATGTTGGGGCATCCCGCCTCCTCGCAGACCGTGTGCAGGTTCTGCTCGTGGATTCCCGCCTTCAGCCTTCGGAACGCGGGACCCCCCGGGGCGGGGACCTTGAGCCAGGGGGGCTTTCGCCCCCGAAACGGGATGCCCTCGCTCGGGCGCCCGCCACCCGGGTTCGCCCGCGAGCGGGTGACGTGAAGGCGCCCGTTCGCGGTCGCGCTGGGACTCATGCTCCCACCGTAGCGCCGCGTACGCCGGTGCCGATCGCCTCGGTTCCCGGGACGGCGGCGGCGAGCTCGCCGGCGTCCACCTCCACGGCGGCGCGGCCGTAGATCTCCGCGAAGCGATCGGCGACCGCGGTCGCGAACTCATCCAGATCCTGGGGCTCCCCGAGCTCGCGCGCCAGCGAGGTCATCCGGCATGCCTCGATTCCGCACGGCACGATCCACTCGAACGGCTCGAGGTCGTTGTCGACGTTGATCGCGAAGCCGTGGGTGGTCACGCCGCGGTTCACGTGGACGCCGATCGAGCCGATCTTCTTCGCCTCGGGAGCGGCGAGGCCGGTTCCCTCGGAAACGCCCGCGTCCGGTTGCGTGCCGTCGGTCCACACGCCCGTCAGCCCGTCGATGACTCCGCCCCGGACGCCCCAGTCGGCGAGCGCCGCGATGATCATGCGCTCCATGCGGCGGATGTAGTCATGGACGTCGCCGCCGTAGGGCTTCAGGCTGACGATCGGGTAGCCGACGAGCTGGCCCGGCCCGTGGTAGGTGACCCTGCCGCCGCGATCGGTCTCGCGGACCTCGA
>DATGAF010000041.1:0-7569 GCA_035313645.1 Solirubrobacterales bacterium | reverse complement strand
TCGGAGGCGCAGGGCCGAGGGCGCGGCCGGGTCGACCTCGCGATCCTGTTCACGGACATCGTCAAGTTCTCATCCTGGGCGCTCGAGGCCGGCGACGAGGCCTCGCTGGAGCTTCTTCGGCAGGTGGCCGCGGCTGAGGACGCGGCGATCTCGAACCACGGGGGGTCGCTCGTGAAGCGGCTGGGGGACGGCTCGATGTCGGTCTTCGGCGATGCGCGCGACGCGGTGCGGGCGGCGCTCGAGGCCCAATCGGCCGCCGCCGAGGTCGAGGTCGAGGGTCACTCTCCGGAGCTCCGGGCCGGCGTCCACCTTGGCCGCCCCCGAAAGGTCGGAGGTGACTACCTGGGCGTCGACGTGAACATCGCCGCGCGGGTGGGCGAGGCGGCCAAGGGAGGCGAGGTTCTGATCACCGAGCCGGCCTGCGAGTCGCTCGCGGAGGCGGAGTTCGAGCTCGACCGCAGCAGACGCCTGCGCCAGACGGGCGCTCCCCGCGACCTGACGATGTGCAGTGTCTCCGCCCGGTGAACGGCGAGGGGTCCCAGGCCGGGTGCGCGCGTCAGCCGCCGGGATTCTCGAGCGGAGCGGCAAAGCCGCCGGCGCCCACACCGGGCTCACCCGGGTGCGGCTCGCAAAGGGGGTCGTCGGGGATCGACTCGATTGCCGGATTCTCAAGCGGGCAGCCGCCCCGGCGCGTTGCGGCGCCGGGCACCGCCGCAATCTCTTCCGTGATCGAGGATTTCGGCTCCACGGTGGTGAGCTCCATCTCACTTAGGGGCTTCCCGAGGCCGGATGTCCTAAACCTGACGATTCGGACAAACCGCGGCGGGCCCGCTGTCCCCCGCGCGGAAGCGGCGCGCGTTCGCCGGTCGTTTCGCTGCAACGGTCCGGGGTATCGGATGCCCTTCTCCGGAACGAAACCCGCAGACAGGAGGCAACGATGGCGGACCTCAACGCTCGCGACCGAAAGCTGGTCCAGTACCTGAACGAGGCGCACACGAAGGAGAAGGAGCTCGAGACCGCGCTTCAGGCGCACATCGGGATGACCACGCGCGCTCCCTACAAGAAGCGGCTCCAGGAGCACCTCCGAGAGACGAAGTCGCACGCCCGGGACGTCGAGCGGCGGATCAAGGCGATCGGCGGCAGCGTGACGACGGTCGGCGAGGTGGTCGGCCAGGTCACCGGTCGCGGCAAGGCGCTGGCCAAGGGTCCGCTGCACATGGTCCGCGGCACCTCCGACGAGGAGAAGCTCCTGAAGAACGCGAAGACCGAATACTCCGAAGAGGCCGAGGAGATCGCGACCTATACGGCGATCCAGACCCTCGCGGAGAGCGTGGGCGATCGCGACACGGCGAAGGTCGCGCGAGCGATCAGGCGCGACGAGGAACGGATGGCACGCTTCCTCGAGCGCCTCATCCCCCAGCTCACCAAGGCCGTGGTGCGCTCGGAGGTCCCGAGTCGCGAGCGGGCGCCGGCCCGGCGCCGTAGACGCTCCACCGGGTCGAGGAGCCCGCGTCGCTCCGGCTCCGCCCGCTCACGCTCGCGTCGCTCGGGATCGACCCGCTCGCGCTCCAGGTCGGGGGCGCGGTCCGGCTCGCGATCACCGAGCGGTCGCTAGGCCGAGACCGGCCCCACCGGCCGAGACCGGGTCAAGCCTAGACTTGGCCGGTGCGGCCCGGAGCGATCAGCCTCAACGTCGCTGACCTCGACCGGCAGCGTGCGTTCTACGAGGAGACGATCGGCCTGCGTGAGCTCGACTCGAGCGACGGCGCGGTCCGGCTGGGGGCGGCCGGAACGCCCGTCGTCGAGCTTGTCGAGGCCCGATCGGCCTCCCCGAGGCCGCCGCGGACGAGCGGGCTCTTCCATCTGGCGGTGCTGGTGCCGAGCCGCCGCGACCTTGCCGCCTCGCTTTGCCGCGCCGCTCGATCGGGCTGGTCGTTCGTCGGCGCCGCCGATCACTTCGTGAGCGAGGCCCTCTACCTGGACGATCCGGAGGGGAATGGGATCGAGATCTACCGCGACCGCCCCCGCGAGGAATGGCGCTACCGCGACGGGGCACCCGAGATCGCAACCTTACCGCTCGACGTCCAGGGCCTCGCCGGGGAACTGCGCGAAGGCGACGCCCGCGAGGACGGGGTGCCCGACGGGACCAAGCTGGGGCACGTCCACCTCAACGTCGGCGATCTCGGCGACGCGGGGGCCTTCTACCACGGCATGCTCGGCCTCGACAAGGTCCGCGAGTATCCGGGAGTGCTGTTTCTCTCCAGCAGCGGCTACCACCACCATCTGGGACTCAACACGTGGGCCGGCGAGGGCGCCCCTCCCCCGCCTGAAGGTGCGCTCGGCCTGCGAAGGTTCGAGCTCGTGGTCGACGGTGAGGAGGAGCTCGACGAGATCGAGCGCCGGCTCCGCCAAGGGGGCGCCGAGGTCGAGCGCGACGGCCGGGGCCTCGAGCTTGCCGACCCGTCCGGCAACCGGGTTCTGCTCAGGGCGGGCCGACCACCGGTCGCGTCGGGTTAGGCGGGCGAGGGCGGAGCCCAGCCACCGAAGACGCGCTCGAGCTCGAGCGCGACCGCGATCGCGACCTCGTCGCGGGCGAAGCCGGCGGCGACCTGGACACCCAGCGGCAGTCCCCGCTCGTTCAGCCCCAGCGGGACCTGGGTCACTGGGACCCGGGCGAGGTTGAAGACGATCATGGGATGGATCCACCACAGGCGGCCGACCGTGCGGCCGTGCCGCGGGGCCACCTTCGGCGCCGGGGGATGGAGGAGCACGCCGTCGCCGATCGTCGCGCGCAGCTCGTCGACGAAGTCCCTGCCCGCTGCCATCATTCGCCGCGTCCGCCACCCCGGCGCCCGGGCGGCCAGCCGCTCGGCGATCAGCGTGATCCTGGTGGCCACCGTGTGCGGTCCTCGGCGCCGAAGCGCCGCCCGCAAGTCAAGAGGCGGGGCGCCGGCGTCGGCGAGAAGCTCCCGGGCGGTCACCCCAGCGGCTGTGCTGAGGGTCGTCAGGTAGATCTCCATCGCCCGGCGGACGCTTCGCATCGAGATCCGCTCGAGCCTCGCTCCCGCCGCCGCGAGCGCGCCCGCGGCGCGCTCGCGGGCCGCTGCGAGCTCGGGACTCGTCGGCGCCAGCGTCGCGCCCTCGGCGATCACGACCCGCAGGCCGTCGAGTCCCACCTCCTCCGGTTCGGCGAGGTCGATCGGCTCGGCGACGGGGTCCTCGCCGTCGGGTCCCGAGATGATCCGGAGCACCGGCATCAGGTCCTGGGCGCGGCGCGCGAGCGGACCGCAAACCCCGAGCTCGCCCGTCACCCCGACCGCCGCCGGGTAGAGCCCGGTTTGGGGAACCAAGCCGGGCGACGGCTTGTGTCCGAAGATCCCGTTGAAGAACGCCGGGAGGCGAATCGAGCCGCCCAGGTCGGACCCGAGGCCGATCGGCGACCCGCCGCTCGCGATCGCCGCTCCCTCACCCCCCGACGACCCCCCCGCCGTGCGCGACGGATCGTAGGGGTTGGAGGTGCGGCCGTAGACGCGATTCTCCGTCTCCACCCACAGGGTCAACTCCGACAGGTTGGTGAGGCCGAGCGGGATCGCGCCCGCGCGCGTCAGGCGGCGGGCGACCGTCGCCGTGCGGTCGCAGACGTGCTCGCGGCGGGCGGCGACCCCGGCGCAGTTCGGCATTCCGGCGAACCCGATCGATTCCTTGATCGTGCACGGGACGCCGAGCAGCGGCGGAAGCTCGCCCGGCTCCGGCGAGTCCGCCAGGCGCGCGTCGGCCGCGTCCGCCTCGTCGCGCGCCGCCTCGTATCGCGGCGCGATCACCGCGTTGATGCGCGGGTTGACGCGCTGGAGCAACTCGATGTGCGCCTCCACGACCTCGCGCGCGCTCACCTCGCGAGCCCGGATCGCCGCGGCGAGCTCGATCGCGGAGCGCTCCGTGAGCCGGCCCGTCGCGATCGCCGTCTCCACCGCCACCGGGACGATCCTATTTGCCGGCCCCGAACGCTCGCCGCAGCGCGGTCCGCGCCGCGAAGTATCCGCACATCCCATGGACGCCGCCGCCCGGGGGTGTCGCCGACGAGCAGATGTAGATCTCCCGGGCTGGGGTGGCGTAGGGGTTCGGGCGCACGACCGGTCGGGTGAAGAGCTGCGCGAGGTCCTGAATCCCGCCGTTGATGTCGCCTCCGACGTAGTTGGGGTTGTATCCCTCGAGAGCGGACGGGCCCATCACGTGGCGCTCGATGACGCAGTCGCGAAACCCGGGCGCGAAGCGCTCGACCTGGGCCTCGACCCGCTCGGTCGCGTCGAGCTCCGACCCGTTTGGCAGATGGCAGTAGGCCCAGGCCGTGTGCTTTCCCTCGGGGGCGCGGGTCGGGTCGAACCGGCTCTGCTGGGCAAGCAGGACGTAGGGGCGCTCGGGAGCCTCGCCCCGGGCCACCGCGCGCTCCGAGGCCGCGATCTCGGCCAGCGTTCCGCCGAGGTGAACGGTGGCCGCCATGGAGACCTCCGGGGCGCGCCACGGGATCGGCTCGGCAAGCGCCCAGTCGACCTTGAACACGCCGGGGCCGTAGCGGTAGCGCGAGAGCCGGCGGCGGTAGCTCGCAGGCAGCCGCGTCCCGGCAATCGCGCCGAGCCGGCGCGGGGTCAGGTCGAACAGCACCGCCCGCGCGCGCGGAAGCTCCTCGATCGACGAGACGGGATGCGACGTGACTATCTCACCGCCCAGCTCGTTGAGATGGGCGGCCAAGGCGTCCGCGATCCGCTGCGACCCGCCGCGGGCCAGCGGCCAGCCGACCGCGTGGGCGAGGACGGCGAGCACGAGGCCGAAGGAAGCACTCGCGGGCGCCTCCAGGGGCAGCATCGAGTGGGCGGCGATGCCCGCGAACAGCGCGCGGGCGCGCTCGGTCTCGAACACCGCGCGGGCGAGGCCGCTCGCGGAGCGCAGCGCGTGGCGTCCGAACCGCGCGATCGCGAGCGGATGACGGGGAGGCCGCGGCGGACCGAGGACCCCGGCCATCAGGTGGTCGGCGCTCGCGACCATCGGGCTGATCAGTCTCCGGTATGCGCGCGCGTCGACGCCGAGGTCCTGAGCCGTCGCGTCCACGGAGCGCCTGAGGAGCGCCGCCGACCCGTCGTCAAATGGATGCGCGAGCGGCAGCGGTGGCTGGATCAGCTCGAGGCCGTGCTCGGCGAGCGGAACGCCTCGGAGGAAGGGGGAGCCCAGCACGAGCGGATGGATCGCCGAGCAGACATCGTGGAGAAAGCCAGGGCGGGTGAGCTCGGCCGTCCGCATCCCGCCGCCGAGCTTCGCCCGCCCCTCGAACACGACCGGCCTGATCCCCGAGCGGGCGAGGACGATCGCCGCGGCCAGCCCGTTGGGGCCCGAGCCGACGACGACCGCGTCCGAGGTGCGGGCCTCCCGCACGGCGTCCCCGGCGGACCCCTCCTACGCGGCCCGCGGCTCCAGGATCACGAGCGGGATCTCGCGTCCGGTGCGGCGCTGGTAGTCCTCATAGCCCCGATACGCGTCGACCACTCTGGGCCACAGGCGCGTCCGCTCCGCGGCGCTCGCCACGCGGGCGCGGACGGAACGGCGGCTCGATCCGACCTGCACGGTGGTGTCCGGATTGGCCCGCAGATTGTGAAACCAGGCCGGGTGTCTGGGATGGCCGCCCTTGGACGCGACGATCACGAGGTCGGGGCCATCCTCGACGTAGAGCAGCACCGCGGTGCGCTCGACGCCGCTACGCGCGCCCGTGTGGTGGAGGAGGAGCATCGGGGGCAGGCCCGGGATCCGGTGCCCGATCAGGCCGTTGCTTGCCCGGTAGGCGATGTGGTGGAGCCGAACGGCCTGTCGCAGAACGGGCCAGCTCCGGTCGGCGAGCTCGAGGTAGCCGGTCCAGGTCACGGGGTGAGGACGAGCTTGCCGATCGTCCCCCGAGCGCGAATGTCCTCGTGCGCCTGCCGCGCCTCGGCGAGCGGATAGGTCTTGCCGACGATCGGCTCGAGCTCGCCGGCGAGCACCGCCTCGAACATGTCACTCATCGCCTCGCCGAGGAGCTCGGGAGTTCGAGTGAGGTGCATGAGCCAGAAGCCGATCACCCCGCGGCTGGTGGCCATCAGCTTTCCGGGGTTGACGCTCGGAGCCCCCTCTCGGGCGGACTGGCCGTAGTGGACCAGCCGGCCGAAGTGGGCGAGCGCGCTGAGGCTCTGCTCGAATGCCCGGCCGCCGACCATCTCCAGGATGACGTCCACGTGTCGACCGTCGTTGGCGTCGCGAAGCGCCGCGCTCAGGTCCTCGGCTCTCGAGTCCACCACCGCGTCCGCCCCCAGCCGCCTCACGAGCTCGTGCTTGGACTCGCTCGAAGCGAGGCCGATGACCCTCCCGGCGCCGAACCGCTTCGCGAGCTGGACCGCGATCGTGCCCACGCCGCCCGCGGCCGCGAAGACGGCGACGCTCTCGCCCGGGCGGAGCTGGGCGCTCGTTCGCAACAGGTGCCAGGCCGTAGTGCCCTGGAGGACGAGCGCCAGCGCCTGCCCGTCACTCACCCCGTCCGGCACCTCCCAGGCGAGCGCGGGGCTGACCAGGGCCTGCTCGGCGTAGCCCCCGCCCCCGACGAGCGCCACGACGCGCCTTCCCTCCGGCGTCGTTCCGACCACCTCGCCGCCCGGGACGAGCGGCAGCTCGGCGGGCGCGAGATACGAGTTCTCGGCCTGATGGGTGTCGGCCCAGTTGACGCCCGCGGCGCGGACGTCGACGACGGTCAGCCCGTCTCGCGCCTCCGGCTCCTCCACCTCCCGAGCGACGAGGACCTCGGGCCCCCCGAACTCGGTGATCTGGATCGCGCGCACGGGCCCACGATATCCCGCGCGCTCAGGCGGGGCTGTGGAGCCCCCGATCGTGGCGAGACGCGCCTCGCGAGTCGGAATATGCGCGGGCCGCCGCTACGGCCGCCACCCCGCCCGCGATCCCCAGCCCGAGCGCCCCCAGCGCCCAGCCCGTCCCGCTCAGCGCGATCCCGCCGGCGGCATCCAGCGACCATGTGCCGGCGCCGAGAGCGGCGAGAGCGAACAGGCCGGCCGCCATCACGAGGTTGAACTCGAACCCGCCGTTGGAGGAGAAGAACCCGTTGCGTCCGTGGACCTTGATCACCGCGACGCACATCACGGCGATCAGGACCGCCGCGTCCGGCGTCGTGAACAGCCCCGCAGCGAGCAGCAGCCCGCCGAAGAACTCGGCCGAGGCCGCGACGGTCGCGTGGAGACGCGCGGGCCGCAGGCCCAGGCGCTCGAAGGTCGAGGCCGTCCCATCGAGGTCGCCGCCACCGAAGGCGCCGAACAGCTTCTGGGCGCCGTGGGCGGCGAACGTCAGCCCGATCACGGCCCGCAGCACGAATAGCCCGATCTCCACGTCCATACCTCCTCGGTCTCGTCGCCAAGAAGCGGCTTCCCCGGCGGCCCCACCCTCAATCGTCGGTGGCCCTAGGCTTCGCCTGATGGCCCGCACCGCTGCCGAGCTCGTGGTGGAGTGCCTCGAGGCCGAGGGCGTCGAGCACGTCTTTGGGATCCC
>DATGAF010000040.1:0-1551 GCA_035313645.1 Solirubrobacterales bacterium | reverse complement strand
CTCGAGCCCGCGACCGGGGGAGGCACGCTCGAAGGGTTCGAGACGACGAGCGCGGAGTTCGGCGACATCCAGCTCGACGCCCAGGAGGTGCCATCGCTGCAGGATGAGGTTGCCCCGGAGGATATCCCCCCTCCGGCCGAGTTCGAGCCGACCATGGCCGAGGAGGAGAGCTCGCCCGAGTCCGCGCTGGAGCCCGAGCCGCTGCTGGAAACGGAGATCGAGATCGAGGCGCCTAAGGCGAAAGCTGCGCCCCCCCCCTCGGTGGCGCCGGTGGTGCCCAAGCGGCCCGCCGTCGGGGCACCGCCCCGGTTTGGGAGGGGGGGGATGGGTCCGAAGGTATCCGAGCCGCCGAAGGTCAAGCCGGTCGTCCCGAAGCGACCGGCGCTGCCATCCCGCAAGCCTATGGTGGAAGTGCCGCCGCTCGAGCTCGAGCCGGATTTCGACACCGGCGCGACCGACCAGGGGCACGAGGTCGACGATCAACCGCTGGCGATCGACGATGCGCGCGCAGGAGGCGGGCGCCGATCGGGGGCGATCGACCTGAGCCTGGACGGCGTGGTGACGCTGGGGGACGAACCCGGATCGCTCGTGTTCGCCAACATCGACGCCACGCCGGCGACGCCGACGATCGAGGAGCTCGAGGGGCGGGTGGCCGATGACCCGGACGATCCCGAAGGGCACCAGGCGCTGGGCGAGGCGCTGATCGAAGGGGGCGAGCGGGAGCGGGGCATCGAGGAGCTCGACCTGGCGACGACCGGCTTCGAGACCCGGGGGAACCTGCCGCGGGCGCAGGATCTGGTGGACGAGCTCCTGCGGCTCGATCCCAACAGCGTGCGGCACCGGCAGAAGCAGGTCGAGTTCGCGTTCAAGTCGGGCGACAAGGCGAAGTTGATCGACGCCTACGTCGAGCTGGCCGACACGCTGCTGCGGAGCGACCTCCCCGACAAGGCGCGGGCCGTCTACAAGCGCGTTGCCGAGCACGATCCCACCAACGAGCGTGCCAAGGCTGCGCTCGCGATGCTCGCGCCGGTGGCCACGCCGCCGCCCGAGCCGCCGGCGAAGCCGAAACCGAAGGCCCGGGACACGGAGGGCAAGACCGCGGCTCGAGACGCGAAGATGAAGGTGCGGGACGAGGCGGTGGAGGCGGGAGACTTTGTGGACCTGAGCGCGATGATTCTCGAGGAGGACCTCCCCGTGCGCGACACGCGCATGAAGGTCGCCGACGAGGAGCCGACCGGGGACGAGGAACGGGACTTTCAGGAGATGCTCGCGCGCTTCAAGCAGGGGATCGACGAAAACATCGACGAGGGCGACTTCCAGTCGCACTACGACCTGGGCGTCGCCTTCAAGGAGATGGGGTTGCTGGACGAGGCGATCGCAGAGCTGCAGAAAGCGCTGCGGGCGCCGGATGGAAAACTGCGGAGCTCGGAGGCGCTGGGCGTGTGCTTCCTCGACAAGGGCGCCTACGTCGTCGCGGAGTCGATCCTGCGGCGCGCCCTCGACCTGCCGGCCTCCGGTGATCAGGAGCGCCTGGGTGTCCTGTACTGGCTG
>DATGAF010000039.1:0-83129 GCA_035313645.1 Solirubrobacterales bacterium | reverse complement strand
AACCGGGCCAGGTCGTCGGCGCGGACGATCGCGCCCGTGCGGGTCCTACGCCCGTCGGCGGTGACCAGGCCGCCGAGGTCGCGGACGTTGTAGCAACCGTCCCAATCGAGGTCGCGGTTCGCTTCGGTGTGGCGGCCCGCTGCGGTGTGGCGGCCCGCTGGGGTGTGGCGGCCCGCTGGGGTGTGGCGGCCCGCTTCGGTGTGGCGATCCGCTTCGGTGTGGCGATCCGCTTCTGTGTGGCGATCCGCATCGATCAAGCCGCACAGATTGCCCGTTCGTCGCCGGCGCCGCCGCCCGGTCCCGGCCGCTACCGCGTCGCTGGTCGAGTTGCGTTGTCATTGTCGTCGGAACTCGACCAGCGATGACCGGGGCGCCGTGCCGAGCACCCGGGTCGGGCCCGAGCGCTCAGCCCTCGGCCTCCACGATCTCGCCGACGGTCGCAGCCGAGTCCCGGGGGCGCAGGAGGATCCCGGCGGCGAGGGCTCCGAGGAGGCAGAGGATCGCCCCGACCGCGAACGCGAGCTGATACCCGTCCGTCTGGGCGAGCACGGCGGGCGTTCCCGAGGCGACCTGCGTGTGGGCGTGCGAGGTGGCGAGCGTGGTCAGGGCGGCGAGGCCCAGCGCACCGCCGACCAGGCGGGAGGTGTTGAGGAGCCCCGACGCCAGCCCGCTCTGCGGGCCCGGCACTCCCTGTACCGCGACGATCGTCGCCGGGACCAGCGCCAGCCCGAGGCCGAAGGCGGAGAGCACGCCGCCGGGAAGGACCTGCGCGAGGTACGTCCCGTCGGGCTTGACGCCGGTCAAGAGCGCCAGCCCGGCGGTCGCCGAGAGCATCCCGGCGGTCAGCACGACGCGCGCTCCCACCCGCCGCACGAGGTGCGGCGCGAGAGTCGCCGCCGCGGCGACGCTCAAGGTCATCGGCAGGAAAGCGAGCCCGGTCTCGATCGCATCGTGGTGGAGGTCCTGCTGCATGTAGAGCGAGACGAAGAACCACATCGCGAAGATCGCCGAGTAGAGCAGCAGGATCACCAGGTTGGCGGAACGCAGCAGGCGCAACCGGAAGATCCCGAGGGGCATCAGCGGCGCTCGAGCGACCTTTCCCTCGACGAGGGCGAAGCCGGCGAGCAGCAGCGCGCCGGCCGCGAGCGGGGCCAGGACGCCGGCCGAGCCCCAGCCCAGGACGTCGGTGCGAACGATCCCGTAGACGAGCGCGACCATCCCCGTGGTGACGAGAATCGCACCCGAGACGTCGAAGTGGCGATGGTCGAGCGAGCTCCGTCCCTCGGGCACGAGCCGGGGGCCGAACACGACCAGGGCGGCGCCGATCGGCACGTTGATGAGGAAGATCCATGGCCATCCGAGGCCCTGCGTCAGCACCCCACCGAGCAGAACCCCCGAGGTGGCGCCGAGGCCGCCGAGCGCGCCCCAGACTCCCAGGGCGCGATTCCGCGACGCCCCCTCCTCGAACGAGGTGGTGATGATCGCGAGGCTGGCCGCCGAGATGACCGCGCCGCCCAGGCCCTGGATCGCACGGGCCGCGAGCAGGACCCCCGGGGACCCCGCGGCGGCGCAGACCAGCGACGCCGCCGAGAAGAGCACCGTCCCCGCGAGGAACACGCGGCGCCGACCGAGCAGGTCGGACGCGCGCCCGCCGAGGAGCAGAAAGCCGGCGAAGGTGAGCGTGTAGGCGTTGACCACCCACTGGAGGCCCGCCGTCGAGAAGCCGAGGCCGTCGCGGATCGAGGGGAGCGCCACGTTGACGATCGAGACGTCGAGGACCACCATGAACTGCGCCAGGCAGACGAGCAGGAGCAGGGCGTTGGAGTCCCGCCTCACGTAGGCTCGCGAAGCGTCGACCGGATTCATCGCTGGAGCGCCTCGAGGACGTAGGCGGCCTCGACCACCGCAGAGAGCTGCGCGGCGGTCCAGCGGCGCTCGGGCTTGGTGTCCGTGGGAGGGCGCTGCGTCGTCGCGGGGCTTGGCATCGGAGGCATCTCCTTGGGGAACGCGGGAGCGGCGGTGAACGTGAGGTTTGGACCTGGTCGGGCCGAAGGAAATCAGCGGCCCGGAGGCTTGTTCGTTGGTACGACGATCATCGTAGCAAAAGTACGATGATCCTCGTATACTCGAAGCATGACGCTACATCACCCAGCGCCTGAGGAGCTCGAGCTGCCGGCGGTCCTGCACGCGCTCAGCGATCCGCAGCGACTGGAGATAGTCCGCTGTCTCGCCGAGGATCCAAGCCCGCGGCGGTGCGGCACCTTCGAGCTCACGGTGTCGAAGTCGACCCTCACGCACCACTTCCGGGTGCTCCGCGAGGCCGGGGTCATCGAGCAGCGCGCGGACGGCACCGCGCGGCTGAATTCGCTGCGGCGCGAGGACCTCGAGCAGCGCTTCCCGGGCCTGCTGGACGCCGTGCTCGGATCCGTGCCTGCGTCGGCCTGACGAACGCGCACCTACTGCCGGAGATGCTACTGAGGCTCGGCGGGCGCCTCGGGCTCCTGCTCGGGCGCGGGCGCTTCCCCGGCGTCATCCCCGGCGTCGGCGTCCGGACCGGGGTCGGATGACGAGGGCGCGCCGTCGCCGTCACCGGACGTCGCGCCAACCCCCACCGGCTCTCGCTTCTTGGCCGGGCGCTTTCGGGGCTTGACGAGCTTCATCTTCAACGGGCGCTCTTCCTCATCGCCGGCGGCATCACGCTCGATCACAACCGTGGTGCCGGGGACGATGTCGCCGGTCCGCAGGACCTCGTCGGCGAGCGGGTCCTCGATGTAGCGCTGGATCGCCCGGCGCAGCGGCCTGGCCCCCATCGCCGGGTCCCATCCCTTGTCGACCAGAAGGTCCTTGGCCGCGGCGTCGAGCTCGAGCTGGAGCTCGTGCTCGGCAATCTGCGCCCGGACCCGGCCGATCATCAGGTCGATGATCTCCTTGATCTCGTCGCGGGTCAGCTTGTGGAAGACGATCACCTCGTCGATGCGGTTCAGGAACTCGGGGCGGAACACCTTCTTCAGCTCGCCCATGATCCGGTCCTTCATCTCCTCGTAGGAGGTGCCTGTCTCGTCCGAGGTGCCGAAGCCGAAGGAGACGTTGCGGGCGATGTCCTTGGCGCCGATGTTCGACGTCATGATCACGATCGTGTTGCGGAAGTCGACCGTGCGACCCTGGGCGTCCGTCAGGCGCCCGTCCTCGAGGATCTGCAGCAGGATGTTGAAGACGTCGGGGTGCGCCTTCTCGATCTCGTCCAGCAGCAGCACCGAGTAGGGCTTGCGCCGCACTGCCTCGGTGAGCTGACCGCCCTCGTCGTAGCCGACGTAGCCCGGTGGCGAGCCGACCAGCCGCGAGACGGCGTGCTTCTCCATGTACTCCGACATGTCGATCCGCACCATCGAGTCCTCATCGCCGAACAGGAACTCGGCCAGGGTCCTGGCCAGCTCGGTCTTGCCCACCCCGGAGGGGCCGAGGAAGATGAACGAGCCCGCGGGGCGCTTCGGGTCCTTGATCCCGGCGCGAGAGCGGCGGATCGCCTTGGAGACCGCCGTGATCGCGACGTGCTGGCCGATCACCCGCTTGTGGAGCTCGTCCTCCATCCGCAGGAGCTTCTTTGTCTCGGCCTCGGTGAGCTTGAAGACCGGGATCCCGGTCCACATCGAGACGATGTCGGCGATCTCCTCCTCGCCGACCTCGGGGCGCTCGCCACCCTCGCCCGCGGACCACTGGTCCTCGAGCTCGCGCTTGCGGTTGGTGAGCTGGCGCTCCTTGTCGCGAAGATTGGCGGCCTTCTCGAACTCCTGGGCCTCGATCGCGCCCTCCTTGGCCCGGCGCGTCTCTTCGATCTCCTCCTCGAGGTCGCGATAGACCGGCGGCTGCGACATCGACTTGATCCGCATCCGAGAGGCGGCCTCGTCGATCAGGTCGATGGCCTTGTCCGGCAGGAAGCGATCGGAGATGTAGCGGTCGGCCAGCTCGGCGGCCGCGCGCAGCGCATCGTCGGTGATCTGCACGCGATGGTGCTCCTCGTAGCGTTCGCGAAGCCCGTCGAGGATCGAAACCGTGTCCTGGATCGACGGTTGATCGACCTTGATCTGCTGGAAGCGGCGCTCCAGCGCGGAATCGCGCTCCAGGTACTTGCGGTACTCGTCCATCGTGGTCGCGCCGATCGTCTGGAGCTCGCCGCGGGCGAGCGCCGGCTTCAGGATCGAGGCCGCGTCGATCGCCCCCTCGGCGGCGCCGGCGCCGACCAGGTTGTGGAGCTCGTCGATGAACAGGACGATGTCGCCGCGCTGGGTGATCTCCTTCATCACCTTCTTCAGCCTCTCCTCGAACTCGCCGCGGTACTTCGAACCGGCGACCAGGGCGGCCAGGTCCAGGGTGTAGATCTGCTTGTTCTTTAGGAGCTCCGGGACCTCGCCCTTGGTGATCCGCGAGGCGAGGCCCTCGACGATCGCCGTCTTGCCGACCCCCGGCTCGCCGACGAGCACGGGATTGTTCTTGGTCCGCCGCGAGAGGATCTGCATGATCCGCTCGATCTCGACCTCTCGGCCGATGACGGGGTCGAGCTTCGCCTCGGCGGCGAGCTTCGTCAGGTTACGGCCGAACTGGTCGAGCAGCTTCGAGGACTTCTTGCCCTCGCCGCCACTGGCGGCGGCGCCCTGACGCCGCCCCCCGGGGCCGGACAGCATCCGGATGACCTCGTTGCGGATCTTCTCCGAGTCGGCGTCGAAGTCCAGGAGGATGCGGGCCGCGACGCCCTCGTTCTCGCGCACCAGGCCGAGCAGGATGTGCTCGGTGCCGATGTAGTTGTGGCCCAGCGACAGCGCCTCGCGAAGCGCCAGCTCGAGCACCTTCTTGGCGCGCGGAGTGAACGGGATCTGGCCGGAGGTGACCTCCTCACCCGAGCCGACGATCCGCACCACCTGCGCTCGGACCCGCTCGACGGTGATGTCGAGCGACTCGAGCACCCGAGCCGCGAGCCCCTCCTCCTCGCGAAGGAGCCCGAGCAGGATGTGCTCGGTGCCGATGTAGTTGTGCTTGAGCGTCCGGGCCTCTTCCTGGGCCAGGACCACCACCTGTCGGGCTCGCTCTGTGAATCGCTCGAACAATTACGTCTGCCTTTGCCTTGTCTGAGTCGCTTCCGCCTCCGAGACGGTGGGGCCGATCCGAGAGCCTTGCTCAGTATTGCCTACTGGGTGGTCGCCTCCGGTGACCCGTCGCGGGGACGCATGATCGCCGGAGTCTCATCCACCTCTTCGGCTGCGCGGTGCCGACGGATTAGACCTCCGGTTGTCGTTTACGACGAGCACCCAGTATATCGGCGGCCCCTCGTCCGCCCGCACGGCTGGGCGGGGCCACCCGCTCGTTGCGGCATTCCGCGGCGTCGCCCGGGGTCTGCCGGTTGTCGCTTGCGGGATCGATGAGCGGTCCATATATTCGGGCGCCGGACGGTCGGGCCCACGACTGCGGCCCCCCGACTCGACCGAAGGAGGCCACGCATGAGACGGTCACTGGCGCTCGGGTGCGCGATCGCGGCTCTCGCGATCGCGGCCATCAGCCCCGCTGCCGCGTCGGCCTGGGCACCGGCCGGATCGGCGAGCGTCCACCCCGGAGTGATGACCTTCACCGACGGGGCCCAGTGCACCTCCAACTTCATCTTCAGCAACGGCACGAACGTCTACCTCGGGCAGGCCGCTCACTGCTCGGGGACCGGGGCGGCAACCGATACCGACGGCTGCACGAGCCAGTCGCTGCCGCTGGGGACCCCGGTCGATGTCAGCGGTGCGAGCAGGCCGGGAAGCCTGGTCTACAACTCCTGGCTCACCATGCAGGCCAGGGGAGAGACGGACCCCGACACCTGCGCCTACAACGACCTCGCGCTGGTCGAGCTCGACCCGGCCGACGTGCCCAACGTCAACCCGTCCGTGCCCGGGTTCGGCGGCCCGACGAGCGTCGGAGGCGTGGGCGGACTGGGATCCACCGTCTACTCGTACGGCAACTCCGAGCTTCGCGGCGGGGTCACCAAGCTGAGCCCGAAGCAGGGAGCCATCGTCCAGAACCAGGGCAACGGCTGGAGCCACAACTCCTACACCGCGACGCCGGGCATCCCCGGCGACTCCGGAAGCGGCTTCATGAACGCGTCGGGACAGGCGATCGGCGTCCTCTCCACGGTCGAGATCCTGCCGGCCGCCGGCTCGAACAACTTCGGCGACCTGGCGAAGGAGATCTCTTACATGCACGCGAACAGCTCGCTCGCCAACGTCGATCTCGTGCCCGGCACCCAGCCGTTCAACGCGAGCCTGGCTCAGGCGATCCTGGGCTCCTAGCTCCGCATCGCCGGGAAGAGGACGACCTCGCGGACGCTCCGCGCCCCGGTCAGGATCATCACCAGGCGATCGATGCCGAGCCCGACCCCGGCGGTCGGCGGCATCCCGTGCTCGAGAGCGGCCAGGAACTCCTCGTCGAAGGGCTGCGCCTCATCGTCGCCGCGGCGAATCTCCTCCGCCTGCCGCTCGAATCGCCGTCGCTGCTCGTCGGGGTCGTTGAGCTCGGTGAACGCGTTGGCGATCTCGACCCCGCCGACGAACGCCTCCCACCGCTCCACCAGGCCCTCGGTGGAGCGGTGGCGCTTCGCGAACGGCGACAGTTCCACCGGGTAGTCGAGCACGAAGGTCGGCGCGACCAGCCCAGGCTCGACGAGCTTGGAGAGGACCCCGTCGACCAGCTTCCCCCAGCCCTCGGCGGGGTCGGGCTTCGCTCCCATCGCGGCTGCGAGGTCCTCGCGGCTCGGGCGATCCGCCAGGTCCAGCCCGGTGCGCTCCTCGATCGCGTCGCGCAGCGTCACCCGGCGCCACGGCGGCGCCAGGTCGATCTCGCCCCCGTCGCGCTCGATCCTCGTCGTCCCCAGCACCCGCTCGGCGACGTGGGCGACCAGCTCCTCGAGCCGCCGAGCGGCGTCGTTGTAGTCGGCGTACGCCTCGTACCACTCGAGCATCGTGAACTCGGGGTTGTGCTTCTGTGAGATCCCCTCGTTCCGGAAGTCCTTGCCGAGCTCATAGACGCGCTCGATCCCGCCGACGACGCAGCGCTTGAGGTAGAGCTCGGTGGCGATCCGCAGGTAGAGATCGCGGTCGAGCGCGTTGTGGTGGGTGACGAAGGGGCGGGCCAGGGCGCCGCCGTAGAGCGGCTGGAGCACCGGGGTCTCCACCTCGAAGAAGCCCTGCTCATCGAGCCATTCCCGGACCGCCGCCACCGTTGCCGCCCGCTTGCGGAACAGCTCGCGCGTCTCGGCGTTTGCGAGCAGGTCGAGCTCGCGGTGACGGTACCGGAGCTCGATGTCCTCCACCCCGTGGTACTTGTCGGGCGGGGGGCGCAGGCTCTTGGCGAGCAGGGTCCAGCCGTCGACCCGCAGCGAGAGCTCGCCGCGCTTCGTCGCGAACGCGACGCCCTCGGCGCCGATGATGTCCCCGAGGTCGAGGCCCACGAGGCGCCCGAAGGACTCGGCGCCGAGCAGGTCCTCGCGGGCGTGGAGCTGGATCTTGCCCGAGCGGTCGACGAGGTCGATGAAGGCGGCCTTCCCGTGGCCCCGCCGGGCGACGATCCGACCGGCGACGCGGTAGCGGTCGGCGGTCTCCTCGCCGGCGGCGAGCTCCTGGTGCGCGGCGCGGATCGCGTCGATCTCGGTCCGCCCTTCGAACGAATGCGGGAACGCCTCCACCCCGTCCTCCCGAAGCCGTGCGAGCTTCTCCCGCCGCTCGGCGAGGATGCCTGACTCAGGCAGATCAGGCATCTGGTGTTGAGGCGGCGAAAATCGAGTCTGGCTAGGACGCAGGGAGGTCGGCGAGGCGAGCTTAGTTGAAGCCTAAGTGAGCGAGCCGACCGACCGAGGACACCGCCAGACGACGATTTGCAGCCGCCTCAGGCAGCTTCGATCTTGGTGATTTTGAGCTTCCGCTTTGGCCCGCGCGGCACCTCGACCGTGACGACGTCGCCGCGCCTGTGACCGACCAGGGCCTTGCCGATCGGCGACTCGTTGGAGAGCTTGCTCTCGGTGGGGTCGGCTTCCGCGGAGCCGACGATCTGGAACTTCTTCGAGTCGCCGGACTTCTGATCCTTGACGTGGACGCGGACACCGACGCCGACCACCTCGGTGTCGACGCGCTTCTGGTCCACCACCGTGGCGCGCCGAACGCGCTCCTCGAGCTGGGCGATCCGCTGCTCGAGCAGCGCCTGCTCGTTCTTGGCGTCGTCGTATTCCGAGTTCTCCATGATGTCTCCGAACTCGCGCGCCTCCTTGATCCTCCCGGCGACCTCTCGCCGCTTCACGGTGGTCATGTATTCGAGCTCCTCGCGCAGCTTCTCGAGCCCTTCCTTGGTGATCAGTGATTCACGGGCCACGTCTGAACCTGTCCTCGCTTCCGGGGCCGCTTCCGGCAACCCTGTCACTCACGAAACAAACGCCCGAAGCGCGGCGCTTCAGGCGCACGCGGGCTCGGGCAGGCGGGCGATTATAGCGGGGCGGATTTGTCCGCCCCGGACGGTCGTCAGGCGGCCGCGGGGAGCGGCTCGGCGAGCGCGGTGAGGAGGCGCCGGGCCTCGTCGAGGGTCTCCGTGCGCTGGAACGCGGCGGCGGCGGGGCCGCGCACGCCGAGCCGTTCGAGGTACCACGGATAGAACTTGCGCATGTAACGGGCGGCCCGAACGGGCCCCAGGTGCTCCTCGGCTCGAGCCATCGTCCACCGAAGCTCATCGACGATTTCCTCGCGGCCCGGATGGGTCGTCCGGCGGCCCGTCAGCTCCTCGAAGATCCATGGGTTCCCGAGCGCGCCGCGCGCGATCATCACCGCATCGGCGCCCGATTCCCGGTAGGCACGGCGCGCGCTCGCCGCGGTGCTGGCCCCGCCGGAGACGATCACCGCGGACTCGACGCCGTCCATCCGCTCCACCAGCTGGCGGACGAGCCCGTAGTCGGGCTCGCCTCTGTGTTGGGCGGCGGCGCTTCGCGGGTGCAGCGCGATCGCGGCGACGCCCGCCTCCTCCGCGAGCCGGATCGCCAGCTCCAGGCCCGAGCGGTCGTCCGGCTCGAGGCCGGTGCGAAGCTTCACCGTCACCGGCCGGCGCGAGCCCTCGGCAGCCGCCTCGGCGAGCCGGACGGCGAGGCCAGGCGATCGCAGCAGGGCCGCGCCCGCGCCCGCCTTGCACACCTTGCGCACCGGGCAGCCCATGTTGATGTCGATCAGGTCGGCGCCCGCGGCGGCGGCCATCGCCGCCGCCGATCGCATCACGTCGGGGTCGTGCCCGAAGAGCTGCACCGAGACCGGGTGCTCCTCGGGGTGGATCCGAAGCAGCTCGTGAAGCGTGCGCTCGTTGCGGTGGTGCACGCCGAAGCTGGAGACCATCTCGGAGACGGCGAGCCCGGCGCCGTGGCGGCGGGCCTGCACGCGCACGAACCAGTTCCCGATCCCTGCCAGGGGCGCGAGCAGGACCCGGTTGGAGATCTCCACGTGCCCGATGCGAAACGGGCTTGTCAACGGAGGCTGGATCCGCATTCCTACCGATTCCTCTCCCAGATCAACCGCAGGCCCGTGAGCGTCAGGAGATCGTCCACCTCGTCGACCATCTCGCAGAAGGGCACGATCGCCGCCGCGTGCCCGCCGGTCGCCACGAACTGCGTCCCGTCGCCCAGCGCGCGCTGAACACGCCGAGCGATCGCGTCGACTGCGCCCGCGAACCCGTAGATGATCCCGGAGCGCAGGCTCGCCTGGGTCGTCTTGCCGATCACGCCGCCCGGCTCGCCGAGTGGCTCCCCGAGCTCGATCGGGGGAAGCTTCGCCGTTCGCGCCGCGAGCGCCTCCATCGAGATCTCCACACCCGGGCCGATCACTCCGCCGAGATACTCCCCGTCTCCGGAGACGACGTCGAAGGTGATCGCGGTCCCAAAGTCCACCACCGCGCAGGCCCCGCCGAAGCGCTCGTAGGCCGCCACCGCGTTGACCAGGCGATCGGCCCCGAGCTCACGCGGATTGTCGAGCTGAACGGCCATCCCGGTCCGGATCCCGGGGCCGACGATCAGGCAGGCGCCGTCGACGTAGCGCTCGCACATCGCCGCGTACTCAGGGGTGAGCTGGGGCACGACCGAGGAGATGATCGATCCGTCGATCACGCTCCGGTCCAGGCCGCGCAGAGCGAGCAGGGTGGAGGCGCGAACCGCGAGCTCGTCCGCGGTCTCCTCCGCCTCGGTGGCGAAGCGCCAGTGCTCGACGAGCTCGCCGCCGTCGAATACGCCGACGTGGCTCTGCGTGTTTCCGACATCGACCGCGAGCAGCACCCACGCACCTCCAATCTTCGCGCTCGCCCTCAGGGATTATCAGCGAATACGATCCCGGTGCCGATGGCCGCCGACCAGACTCCCGAAGCGACGCTATACGTGATCCCCGGCTCCCACCCGGCGATGGCCGCGCGCCGGATGCTCGAGTTGAAGGGCATCCCGTACCGACGCGTCGATCTGATGCCGGTGATCTCACGGGGCGCCCTTCGCGCGCTGCGTTTTCCATCCAACACGGTGCCCTCGCTCGCGATCGCCGGGAACAAGGTGACCGGCTCGAGCGCGATCGCCAGGGAGCTCGATCTCATTCGCCCCGAGCCGGCGCTGTTCCCCGCCGACCCGGAGCGCCGCGCCGCGGTGGAGAACGCCGAGCGCTGGGGCGAGGAGGTGCTCCAGCCGGCGGTGCGTCGTATCCTGTGGAACGCCCTGAAGCGCGATCGGGCGCCCCTTGGCAGCTATGCCGTGGGGGCGCGGCTCGGCGTTCCAATCGGGATCGCGGTGAAGACCGCGGCGCCGATCGTCGCCGCGGCGGCGCGGATGAACAAGGCGGACGACGAGCACGTCCGCGCCGACCTCGCCGCGCTTCCCGGATGGCTGCAGAGGATCGACGACTGGGTTGCCGACGAGAGCCTGGGCTCGGAGCCCCCGAGCGCCGCCGACCTCCAGATCGCCGCCAGCCTCCGCCTTGCGATGACCCTCGACGACCTTCGGCCGGCGATCGCCGAACGCGCAGGGGGCGAGATGGCCCTCCGCGCGATCCCGGAGTTCCCGGGCCGCGTGCCGCCGGTTCTCCCCCCGGCGTGGCTCGAGCCGCTGCGGGCGTCCGTGGCGGCCGCCGGCCGCTAGCCGGCGCGAGAGCTCGCCCGGACGTCACCCGCGCTGGGCGAGCTCCCCGATCCGCTCCACTCGCTGACCGGGGCCGAGCTTCGCCAGCGCGTCGGAGAGACGTGTGCCGTCGGGGAGCGTGAGCTCCGGATCGAGCTCCAGCAGCGGCTCCAAGACGAAGCGGCGGCTCGAGGCCTGTGGGTGCGGAAGGGTGAGGCGGTCGGTCTGGAGCTCGACGTCCCCGAGCAGGAGCAGGTCGACGTCGAGAGCCCGTGGGCCGTGCCGCTGACCGCCCAGCAAACGGCCCCCCTCGACCTCGATCGCCTTGCAGAGATCGAGCAGCTCCTCCGGCTCCAGGGCAGTCCGGACCCGCGCCGCCGCGTTCAGGAAGTCCGGCTGCTCGAGCACCTCGCCGACCGGCTCGGTCTGGTACAGCGACGAGACCGCCTCCACCCGCACCGCGTGAGCGCGGAGGGCGTCCAGTGCCGCGCGGAGGTGTCCCGCACGGTCGCCGACGTTGGAGCCGAGGCCGAGGTAGCCGACCCTATTCAGGCTCCTCGTCCTCCTCCTCCGGGGCGGCCGGCTCGTGGGCGACCTCGACCGCGACTTCCTCCACGGAGAGCGGCAGCGGCGGCTCGGGCTTCGCGGCGCGGACCCGGACCGACTCGCACCCGAACCGCTCCGTCAGGCGCTCGCCGATCACGTGAGCGAGCCGCTCGAGCGTCCTGTAGCTTCGCTCGGTCGCGGCGAGCGCGACGATGTCGCAGACCTCGGAGTAGTCGATCGTGTCCTCGAGGCGGTCGGTGAGCACCGCGTCGCAGTCGGGAACGTCGAAGCTGAGGTCGATCTCGAGGCGCTGGCCGATCTCGCGCTCGGCCTCCGTGACCCCGTGGTGCGTGTAGATGGAGAGCCCGCGGATCTCGACCTCCACGCTGAGCTCTCCGTCGCGGTGGGCCTCCACGGGCGTGGACCGTACCAGCGAGGATGCGAAGATATGGACGTGGCACAGACGTCCACAGAGGTCCCCACCGAGATCGTGATCGAGCGCCGCTTCTGCGGTCCTCCCGACAGCGGAAACGGCGGATACGCGTGCGGCATGGTCGCGGACTTCATCGACGCGCCGCTCGCCGAGGTGACCCTCCACCTGCCCCCGCCGCTGGAGGCCCCGATGACGATCGAGCCGGAACGGAATGGTGCCCGCCTCGTCCACGACGGGAACCTGGTCGCAAGGGGACGGCCCCTCGCGGATCTCCAGCTCGCGGTGCCTGCGCCGGTCGGCCTCAGCGAGGCGGTGGTGGCGTCGGAGCGCTCACCGCTTCACGACTCCCACTGGTTTCCCACCTGCTTCGTCTGCGGGCCCGAGCGCTCGGAGGGCGATGGGCTCAGAATCATCCCCGGCCCGGTGGAGGGCCGGGAGCTGGTCGCCGCGCCGTGGACGCCCGACGAGTCGCTCGCACCCGACGGCGGCACCGTGGCCGATCGGTACTGCTGGGCCGCCCTCGACTGCCCCAGCGGCAACGCGCTGATGCTCCTCGACGACATCGGCACCTCCGTCCTGGGGACCCTCGCCGTGCGGGTGGTGTCGGACGTCGAAGCGGGCCGCGACTACGTGGTGGCCGGGTGGCCCCTCGCCCGCGACGGGCGCAAGGTCGACACCGCCTCGGTCCTGTTCACCGCCGACGGCGACCCCGCGGCCATGGCTCGCGCGCGCTGGATCGAGCTGCGCACCGAGACGCTCACCTGATTTCGGGCCCGGGGGCGTCAGCGAACAGCGCCGCCGCGACGCGAAGGGCCTGGACGTGCTCGGCGACATCGTGGACCCTCAGGACGTCGGCCCCGGCGCGGACCGCGAGGATCCCCGAGGCGATCGTCCCGCCGAGTCGCTCCGTGACCTCCCGGCCCGTGAGCCGCCCGATAAAGCTCTTCCGCGAGGCGCCGATCACGATCGGCCGACCCAGGACTCGGAGCGCGTCGAGTCGCCGCAGGAGCTCGAGGTTGTGGTCCGCGGTCTTCCCGAAGCCGATCCCGGGATCGACCCAGATCCTCTCCTCGTCGATGCCCTGGCCGGCCGCGAACTCGATCCGCTCCGCGAGGAAGGCCGTGACGTCGTCCACCACGTCGCGGTAGACGGGGTTCTCCTGCATCGTGCGAGGCGTGCCCCGCATGTGCATCAGCACCACCTGACAATCCCGGTCCGCGCACAGCAACGCCAGGGCCGGATCGGACCTCAGCGCCGTGACGTCGTTGACGATCGAGGCGCCCGCGTCGAGCGCCGCCTCGGCCACCGCCGCCTTCGAGGTGTCGATCGACAGCGGAACCCCGACGTCTTGCAGTCGCTCGATCACCGGGCCCACCCGGTCCAGCTCCTCCCCCGCCGAGACGGCCCGCGCTCCGGGGCGGGTCGACTCCCCCCCGACGTCGAGCAGGTCCGCGCCGTCGGCCACCAGGCCGCGCGCGTGGTCGGCGGCCCGATCCGGGTCGAGGAACAGGCCCCCGTCCGAGAACGAGTCCGGGGTCACGTTGACGATCCCCATGATCTTCGCCATCGGCCAGGAGTATTCCGGGGCACACGAGATGTCGCGATGCGCGCCCCTCGGACGCGGCACTCCGGGGTTCGCCGCAGGAGCGCCTACTGCGCGCGGATCAGGTCACCCTGGGGGTCCAGCTCGACGAAGTGGTGCGCCTGGCCGTTCCGGTAGCGCTGGCACTGGTTGGCCGGCACGTCGTCGATCGGCTCGCGAGGCGAGTGGGCGACGTCCGCGACCCAGTCCGGGAGCCCGGGCAGACGCTCGGCGATGCACGGGCCGTGGTCGAGCTCGGCGCCGGCGGCCTTGGCCTGGCGATAGGCCTGCATCGCCCCGATCACCGCGCGATCGCGCTCGGCCTGCCCCGCGCCGCCCCCGCCGCAGCCGGCGAGGACCGCGACCGCGACCAGGGCAAGTAAGGCGAGCCGACGCATGGCCAAACCGTACGCCCGCGAACTTTCGCGCATTACGTCCGACAGGTGGACGCGAGGCGCGAAAGTTCAGGCGGGCAGCCTTTCAATGGGCAGCTTGCGTGCCTATAGCCGCCTAGCTGCACACCGAGTGAGGCGCTGCCCCACCCAGGGAGTAGACGGGCCCGACTAACCCAAGCGCTTCGGGTCGTCGGCGCGCATCTCGGCGCTGCCGCCGGCGAAGCCCGGGCGGGGCCGGGGCACTGGCCGGGGCCCCTCGCGCCCGGCCTTCCTCTCGGGCTCGGCCTCCGGCTGCTCGGGGACCCGCTCCTCCTCCTCGGGCTCTCCGAAGACCTCGTCCTCCGAGGCGCCCGCGAGGAGCTTCTCGAACGCTTCGGCGTCGATCGTCTCGCGCTCGAGGAGGATGCGCGAGATCCGGTCCATCGCCTCGCGATGCTCGACCAGGAGGTCCTTGGCCGTCTGGTGGGCCTCCTCGACGATGCGGCGAATCTCGTCGTCGATCTCGCGCGCGATCTCGTCCGAGTAGTCGGGCTCGGCGGAGAACTCGCGGCCCAGGAACGGCTGCGAGCGATCGTGGCCGAAGACCCGGGGCCCGAGGCGCTCCGACATCCCGTAGCGCATCACCATCTGCTTCGCGGTCTCGGTGACCTTCTCGAGGTCGTTCGAGGCGCCCGTCGTGATCTCGCCGAAGATGATCTCCTCCGCGGCCCGGCCGCCGAGGGTCATCGCCATGGTGTCGGTGAGCTCGGCGCGGGTGGTGAGGAACTTGTCCTCGGTGGGCAGCGAGATCGTGTACCCGAGCGCCTGACCGCGGCTGATGATCGAGATCTTGTGCACGGGGTCGGTGTTCGGGAGCAGCTGGCCGACGATCGCGTGGCCGAGCTCGTGGTAGGCGGTCACGAGACGCTCCTTCTCGGACATCACCCGGCTCTTCTTCTCCGGGCCGGCGATCACGCGCATGATCCCCTCCTCGAGCTCCCCCATCGTGATCTCGCGCTTGTTCGAGCGCGCGGTCAGGAGCGCCGCCTCGTTGATCAGGTTCGCGAGGTCAGCGCCGGTGAAACCGGGCGTCTGGCCGGCGAGCGAGTCGAGGTTGATCTGCTTGGCGAGCGGCTTGCCGCGGGTGTGGACCTCGAGGATCTGCTTCCTGCCCTTGCGGTCGGGCCGGTCGACGACGATCTGGCGATCGAAGCGCCCCGGCCGCAGAAGCGCCGGATCGAGGATGTCGGGCCGGTTCGTGGCGGCGATCAGGATGATGTTGTCCTTCATCTCGAAGCCGTCCATCTCGACGAGGAGCTGGTTCAGGGTCTGCTCGCGCTCGTCGTGTCCGCCGCCCATGCCGGCGCCGCGATGCCGCCCCACCGCATCGATCTCGTCCATGAAGATGATGCACGGCGAGTTCTGCTTCGCCTGCTCGAACAGGTCGCGCACCCGGCTGGCGCCGACGCCCACGAACATCTCGACGAAGTCCGATCCTGAGATCGAGAAGAACGGCACCCCCGCCTCGCCGGCGACCGCCCGCGCGAGCAGCGTCTTTCCGGTTCCGGGGGGCCCGTACAGCAGGACGCCCTTTGGAATCCGCGCTCCCAGCGCCTGGAAGCGCTTGGGGTTCTCGAGGAACTCCTTGATCTCCTGAAGCTCCTGCACCGCCTCGTCGACGCCGGCGACGTCGCGAAAGGTGATCTTCGGCGCGTCCACCGACATCCGCTTGGCGCGCGACTTTCCGAAGCTCATCACCCGGGAGCCGCCCCCCTGCATCTGGTTCATCAGGAAGACCCAGAACCCGAAGAAGAGGATGAACGGCAGGATGTAGGTGAGGATCGAGAGGAAGCTCGAGCCACCGGTGCCCTCGACCTTGGTCTCGACGTGGCGGCGCTGGAGCAGGTTGGTGAGGAACTGCTCGACGTTGTTCGGGTAGCCGGTCGAGTACTGCTTGCCGTCCTGCTGCTGCACCTGGACGGTGTTGGTCTTCGGCTCGAAGGTGACTTCCTGGATCGACTGCGGGTCGTTCTTGACCTGCGAGACGAATTCACTGTAGGTGGGCGTCTGCTCCTGCTGCCCCGGGCTGATCAGGCGCTGCGCGAAGAACGCGAGCACGATCACGATCAGGATCGGGAAGGCGGCGCTGCGGAAGAAGCGCCTCATCTCGGCTCACCTCCCGCGCGTGTCCCCGCCGGACGGGAGCGTGCGGGTGTTAGGGGGCGGGTTTCACGCATGATCAAGTGGTTGAGTTTGGACCCGCGACGGCTGAGATCAGCGTACCAGGGTGCCCTATGCCGTTTGGACGGGCCGTCGCACTACTGACGCTGGTCGTCCAGCACCGCGACGTACCCGAGGTTCCGGTACTTCTGTGCGTAGTCGAGGCCGTAGCCGATCACGTAGCGGTTCGGGATCTCGAACCCGACGTAGCGGATCGGCAGCTCCACCCGGCGGCGATCCGGCTTCGTCAGCAGGGCGCAGACCTCGAGCGAGGCGGGGTTTCGGGCCCGGAGATTGCGCAGCAGGTATTGGAGGGTGAGGCCAGAGTCGATGATGTCCTCGACGATCAGCACGTCGCGGCCCTCGATTGGCGCGTCGAGGTCCTTGAGGATGCGGACGACGCCGGAGGAATCGGTCTCCGAGCCATAGCTGGAAACCGCCATGAAGTCGATCTCGCAAGGGACCTCCAGCCGGCGCATCAGGTCGGCCAGGAACAACACCGCGCCCTTGAGGACGCCGATCATCACCAGATCGCGCCCCTCGTAGTCGCGACTGATCTCCCCGCCCAGCTCCCCGATGCGTCGCTGGAGGTCGTCGGGCTCGACGAGGATCTCCCCGATGGCGCCCATCAGTCGAGGACGCGGGCGGTGAGGATCGCCACCTCGCGGGCCTCGGGCGGGAGGCGAAAGTCCTCCGACACGGCCACCCCGGCGACCCAGACGACGCGCCCGGCCGCGGTGACCACGGGGAGGCTATGGCGAAGCGACCGCGGCACGCCGCGGTCGGTGAACAGGTCCTGGAGGCTCTTGGTCCCGTCCATCCCGAGGGGCCGGATGCGATCGCCCTCGCGCCAGGTGCGGACGACGAGCTCGTCCCCCAGCGCCTCGGCGTCGACCGTGGCAAGGTCCGGGCCCGCGGGCTCGACCGGTCCGGCGCGAAGGGCCGCGCGGACCTCCCAGCGCCCGAACCGGCAGCTCCCGGGCACGCGCAGGGGCGCCGGCTGGGGCGCCGCATCCGCCTCCGATCCCGCCACGAACCTGATCAGGCCGGCCTCGCAGATCGCTCGCACCCCCCCGCCGAGCTCGACGTCGCCGCCCTCGGCGAGGGTCGCGAGACGCATGATCTGCGCGGCGCGACGGCGGCTGAGGGGCACCGGGCGGCCGGAGGCGCGCTCGGCGAGGGCGCGGAGAGCCAACCGACGAAGCGCCGGCTCCGAGCCGGCGAGCGCGTCGGCGCGGATCGCCACGGCACCGGCGCCGGTGCCGGCGGCGTCGAGGGCCTCGAGCACGATCCGCTCGAGGAGCTCCGCCTCCTCGACGAGCTCAGCCTGGGTCTCGGCGATGTTTCGCTCGGCGGCCGGATTCAGATCGCGAAGAACGGTCAGCACCTCGGCGCGGACCCGGTTGCGGGCGAAGCCGGGATCCAGGTTGGACTCGTCGTCCACGAAGGGGAGGTGGGCCGCGGTGGCGAGCTCGCGCGTCTCCTCGCGCTCCAGGCCGAGCAGGGGGCGGACGATCCGGCCGCTTTGGGCGGGCAGGCCGCGCAGGGCCCTCGCGCCGGGGGAGACCGCGAGCCGGTAGACGACCGTCTCGGCGAGGTCGGTCCTGGTGTGGCCGGTGGCGATCCAATCGCTTCCGGTGCGGGCGCGCAGCCGCTCCGCGGCGGCATAGCGCAACTCGCGAGCCCCGGCCTGCAGGTTGCCGGAGACTTCCGCCGGCCGTTCGATGTGGAGATCGATGCGAAGCCGCGAGCAGAGGTCACGGCAGACCCGCTCGTCGCGATCGGCCGAATCGCGAAGCCCGTAGTTCACGTGCAGGCCGTGCACCTTGGCCGGGTCGATCGCTCGGGCGAGCCCGGCCGCCGCGCATCCCGAGTCCGGTCCCCCGGAGACCAGCACCACACCGGACGTGCGCTCGCCGACGAGCCCGCTTCGCCGGACGACGTCCCGGAGCGCCTCGAAAGCCTCGTCGCTGCCGCTTGCCCCCATCGCGGGCGATCTTAGAACCCAGGCCCGCGGATTCCGCGCGCCCTCGGGGGTCACCCGCGGCCGGCCGCCTCGGCGACCGACCCCGGGGGTCGGGCCCGCACGACGAAGAGCTCGACCGGCCTCGGGAAGCCCTTCAAGTCCACCTCGCCGATCGGATCGAACTCCAGGTAGTCGGAGCGCCCGATCGCGTCCGCGATCGCCGTCGTCACCATCACCTCGCCGCCGAGCGCCCGCGCCACCACCCGGTGCGCCAGGTTCACCTCCGTGCCGAAGTAATCGCCGTCGCGATACACGGCGCGGCCGCGATGCAGCCCGACCCGCGGCTGCGGGCGCTCCTGGAAAAGCGTCATGAAGCCAACCGCCCATTCGGTCAGGGTTACCGGATCGGGCGAGACGATCATCACCTCGTCGCCGATCGTCTTCACGAGCATGGCCTCGGCGGGCAGGGTCGCCTCGACCGTCTCGACGAACCGCTCGACCAATTCGAACGCCTCCTCGTCTCCCTCCTCCTCGGTGTACTGCGTGAAGCCGGTCAGATCGACGAAGCAGAAGGTCATCTGGACTCGACCGAGCTGGCGCTGACCGCCGAGCTCCGTCTCCATGTGGCCGACCACGTCCTGCTCCATGAAGAAGCGCAGGTAGCGCTGGTGCACGTAGCTCATCAGCGGCGTGGTCAGTGGCAGGAGGTCGCTGGCCAGGCCCTCCATCTCTTCGGCCATATCGAGCGCGTCGACGCCCTGGCGGATCAGGGGCTCGTGCACGAAGAGGTGGAAGAGCCGCACCTCGGCGTCGGCGATCCGTCGGATCGACTGGGCGTAGACCCGGATCAGCTGGAGCGCCGCGACCAGCGGGAAGCCGACCCGCAGAACGTCCGCGATCCACTGCATCGCCACGGTGTCCTGCTCGGTGAGTGTTCCCTCGAGCGCGGTGGGCGTCCCCAGGAGCGACATCATCCGCTCGATCAGCGCCTCCTCGAGGCCGGTGCGCTCGGCCGCCTCCGCGCGGGTGATGGCGCGCTCGCGGCCCGGCAACAGGTCCTCGATGTAGCCGAAGGCCAGCCTTCCGTCGCGGACCGCACGCCGAAGCTCGGCCAATGAATGCCCGCGCTCCCGCATCCGGGCGACCACCCGCGCCTGGGCCGCGGCGGCGGTCGTCCACCGCCCGCCTCGCACGGGGACGACGCCCGCCCTCGCCCACCGCTGCAGTGTGGACGGGGAAACGCCGGCGATCCGCCCGGCCTCGCTCAGGGAGATCTGATCCTCGGCCATCAGCTCGAAAAAGTCCCGCCGGCCGTGCTCCGGCCGGCTCCACGCGCGGCGATCCTAGTCGTCGCCCCCCTGAGACGACCGCCGCCCTATATGAGAGCGACGGGGCTCGCGCTTCCCCGTCGCCCTGCGGGCATTCGGCCCGCTCCGTCGGCCTGCGGCGCCGGGGCGCCTCGCGGGCCGTCGCGCCTTGCCCCGGTCACCGCGAGGCGAGCGCGTGGCGGCCCACTCCGGCCTTTCTCCATGCCTATGTGGTTGAGGCTACGCCGACCGCGGCGCAACGTCAATCCCAACCGCCAGCGGTCAGGTCCCGGGCCTCAGTCCACCGCCAGCTCGGGATGGCGCTCGGAGACCAGGCGGCGGTACTTCTCGACCACCAGCCGCAGCGCCGGCACGTACAGCAGGGCGCACCGGGCGTCGCCGCTCGCCTGCGCCCTGCGACGGGCGATCGCGATCGCGAGGCTCTCCGTGCCCTGAAAATAGGCGTTCGCGACCCGGGAATCCATCGTCAGATCGAGCTTCGGCGGACCGCCCTCCTCGGAGAACGTCCACCTCAGGTGGTGATCGGCCTCGTCGCTCGGGGCCACGTTAAGCACCATGCCGAGATCCGGGATGCGGAGCCGCATTCGGATCCGGGCGGCCCGCAGCAGCGATCCTGCCCGCTCGTCGGCGTCGACTTCGCGAAGCGTCTGGTCCAGCAGCTCACGCAGCTGATCGGCGCTCACCGCCGGCGCGGCCTCGCTCACGCCGCCGCGCCGCTTCGCCGCCGGCCCAGTCTTGCCGAGGCCGCCGTGCCGCTTTGCGGTCCGCCCCTTGACCACCTCCGCCGTCCCCATCGTCGCTGGATCCTATTGCCACTTTCCGGGCGGGCAAACGCAGCGGGCGCCCAGAGAGTGGAGGGCGGCCCCTCTCAGTCGGTGAGGCGCCGTAGCCTCGCTGGGCAAGCAAGGAGTGCGCCCGCTCGTCGATCCGCCAGCCAAAGAGTGCGCCCGCTCGTCGATCCGCCGGCCGCACCCCGCCGCGTGAACTTTGGCGCTTCACGTCCGACAGGTGGTCGCAAAACGCCAAAGTTCGGCGTGCCGGCGAGGCCATCACCACCTGTGGAGGGAGGCGCGCCGGCGCCCGGGGCGGCGATGCCCATGAGCCGCAGGCCGCGCATGCGCGGCCGTCGCGGCGAATCGCATCGGCGCAGCGGGCGCCGGCGCCCTCCCACTACATAAAGGACTACATAAAGGCCGAGCCGCGTTTGACGAGGCTCTCGTACAGCCTCGCCTGGATCGTCTCCCTCACCTGCTCGGAGATGTCGAACAGGAGGCGCCGGTCAGCGGCGGCGTCTGGACCGTGCTCCGAGAGGTCGATCGGGTCGCAGAAGGCGATCCGCCACTTCGAGGGCAGCGGGATCAGCCCCAGCGGACCGAGCCACGGGAACGTCGGTGTGACCGGAGCGAACGGGGCGCCGATCAGCCGGGCGAGCGGCCTCGCATCGGCGAGCTTCGGGTAGATCTCCTCGGAGCCGACTACGGCGACCGGAACGATCGGCGCCCCGGTCCTGAGCGCCACCTCGACGAACCCGCCCCGGCCGAAGCGCTGCAGGCGGTAGCGGTCCGAGAACTGCTTGCCGGTGCCCTTGGCCCCCTCGGGAAAGACCATCACCAGCTCGTTCTGGTCGAGAAGGCGCGCCGCGTTGTGGGTGCTCGCGGGAACGCCGCCCACCCGCTTCATGAAGGTCGAGATGAACGGCAGCACGAACGCCCAGTCGAGCACCAGGAACCGTGCCCAGCGCGGCAGGGGGTGCTCCTTCATGATCGCCCCCAGGATCATCGAGGCGTCGAACGGGAACAGCGACCCCGCGTGGTTGGAGACGAGCAGGGCGCGTCCGTGCGACGGCACGTTTCGAACGTCGTCGACCTCGACCCTCCACCAGACGTCGTAGAGGAACTCGAACAGCGGGTACACCGCCTCCGCGAACTCCTCGTCGAAGCCCCACTCGTCCTCGTAGTACTCGCCCTGGAGTCGACGGGAGAGGCGGTCGAGCGCGCGGCGGACCGTCCTCGGAAGCTCGGTCGCGGCGCGCTGCGCCGCGGTCAGCGGATCGAGCCCGTCCTCGATCCCGACTCGCATGCGGCGCAGGAAGTCGGCGACGGACTCGGCGCTCGGCGGCCGCATCGACTCGGTTTCGGGCTGGGCGCTCACCGACCGAACCCGGCCAGGCGGCCTGCCAGGTCACCGGGGTGAAGCGATGGCCCGATGCGGCGGGAGCCGGTGGCCGAGGCGAAGTCGCGCACCGCACCGACCGCGTCGAATCTGGGCTCGTATCCGATGTCCGAGCGAAGGCGGCCGTTGTCGACTCCGCGCCCGTAGCGAAGCAGCCGAACCCCGTCGCCGTACAGGGGGCCGGCGCCGAGGCGGCGACCGAGGCGCTCGAGCGCGGGGCCGAACACCGGGTGGGGGATCGGAACGAAGGGACGGCGAGCGAGGCGCAGGATCCGGCTGAGCGAGATCGCTCCGGACGGCGCGACGTTCACCGGGCCGCGGGCCGGGTTACGCGTCGCCGCCTCCAGCGCCCCCGCCGCGTCCTCGACGTGGACGAGCTGGAGGCGCGGGTCGAACCCGAGCTGCGTGGGGACGACCGGAAGGCTCAGGTACCGAACCAGCGGCGAGTCGAGCCCCGGCCCGATCTCGGGCTGATAGCGCAGGATGCAGCAGACGATCTCGGCGTGGCGGCGGGCGAAGTTGTCGATGTAGGCCTCGAGCTCTGACGCGTCGCGCTGGAAGCGGGTCCGAAGCGGCAGCCTGCGGGCCATCTCCTCGGTGAAGAAGCAGGGCGCCGGACCCTCGCACCCGTAGATCGCCGCGGAACCGCGGACCACGAGCGAGCGCAGCGTCTCGGTTCGCTCGCACGCCGCGAGCAGCTGGAGCGTCCCGATCACGTTGACGTCGTGGAGCACCCGCGAGGGCTTGCCCGGCTCGGGAAACCAGCGGATGCCGCAGTGGACGATGGTCTCGGCGCCCGTCCCGGGGAGGAGGCGAGACAGAAGCGGGCTCCGGATGTCGGCCTCGATGAAGTCGGTGCGCTCGAGCTCCACCGCGGGAGGCGCGTCGTCGATCCCGGCCAGGTACTCAATCGAGGGATCGCGCTCGAGGCGCCGGGCGAGCTCCGCTCCCCACTGACTTGCGACGCCGGTGATCACGACGCGGCGGCCGGACATGTCTAACGGTCAGCTTTAGGCTTCGACCCTGCCGCCGGCGATCCGGGCCTCCGCTCCGACGCCAGCGATCGTTCGAGCTCCGCCACCCGGCGCTCGATCTCCTCGAGCCGGGCCGCGAGCTCGGCCTCCGCCTCCCCCCGGCGCCCACCGAGCGCGGCCCCCGCCTCCTGGCCGCGGCGCGCCAGCTCGTCGCGGGCTTCGCGGCCGCGGCGAGCGACTTCGTCGAGGAGCTGGGTCGCCCGCTCGCGAGTCGCCGCAGCGGAACCCACGCCCGGCGGCTGGCCGGCCACAGAGAGGGTCCGCTCGATCGCCGCGCGGAGGGCTTCCGTCACCGCGCGGCCGGGTGCTTTCCCCGAGCCCTCGGGCACTACTCCCCGGAGCCCGCTGCCTGGACCCGCTCGTTTGCGGCCGGCGTGCGCGCCTCGGCCTCGCCCACCCGGCGGCGAATCGCGCCCAGCTCGTCGAGGAAGTCGTCGAGGCGATCCTCGACCGCCTCGAGCCGGTCCGAGAGCGAACGGAGACGCTGCTCGAGCCGCTCCACGTCGCCCGCGGCGGGGATGTTCAGAGCGCCCATCGCGGAGCGCTGGGCCTGTGCGGCGCGCTCCCCCGCCCCGATCGCCCTGGTCACCGCCTGGTTGAACAGCGGGTTGTCGAGGAGGGCCTGCGCCAGGTCGCCCAGCGCCTCCTCGCCGCGCGCCCGAATCCCACCGCCGGCGGCTTCCTCGCTCAAGCTTCGACCTCCTCGGGATTCGTTCGACGGTTGGACGCCCTTGCCGGCGCAGCGTAACGCTTCAAGCGAAGCCGCCTGGGTGCCGATTTACTAGCCCGAGCGAGCGGTGTTCAGGGTCGGGTCCCGGGATACGGTGGCCACGGTCGGATTCCACGTTGCAAACCGCCATTCGAACAAGTAGCTTTGTGTCGGCCCGGAGCAGGCAGTTCTTGCGTTGCTCGCGGGGCTCGCATGGGATGGTTCTCCGGAGGGTCCTGCGGGACCGGGTCTAGACAGGATGGGAAGGAAGCTTCTACTCGCCGCCGCGCTTGCCGTCCTCAGCATGGCGCTGGCGGCGGGGGCCACGAACGCCGACACGAGCGGGGTCATCGACTCCTCCTCGAGCGGCGTCGGCGTCGATCTCCAGGGCGGCCAGGACCTGCCCCCGGTCGACTCGCTTCCGGCGTGCTCCAACCTCAAGGACGACGACGGCGACGGCAAGGTCGACCTCGCCGATCCGGGCTGCTCGAGCCCGCTCGACAACGACGAGACCGACCCCGCTCCGCCTCCCCCGTCGGGCGGCGGTGGCGATAACACCGGTGGCGGCGGATCGGCCGGCGGCGGCGCTGGCGGCGGCGGCGGCGCGGGTCCGACCGGCGGAGCCGGGCCCGGAGGATCGGCCGGTTCGGGCGGTCAGGGCAACGGCGGCCCCCAGGGTGCCGGGGGTGCCAACGAGCCGAACGGCAACGGCAACGGCGGGACGAGCTCACCGTCCCACGAGACGCAGAAGGCCCCGAGCCAGCCCCCGGAGCGCAAGCCGAACGGCGTTCCCACCAAGTCCAACCCGACCCTCACCGTCGCCAATCTCGGCCCGGCCCCGATCGGCGTTCCGAACTTCATCATCGGCCAGTTCGAGATCCCGCCGTTCCTGCTGCCGGTCTATCAGGCCTGCGGGACCCAGTACGGAATTCCGTGGGAGGTGCTCGCGGGGATCAACAAGATCGAGACCGCCTTCGGGACCAACCTCAATGTCTCGAGCGCCGGAGCGGTCGGCTGGATGCAGTTCATCCCCTCGACCTGGAAGGCCTACGGCGTCGACGCCAACGGCGACGGTCGCGCGGACCCCTACAACCCCGTCGACGCGATCTGCGCGGCAGCGCGTTACCTCAAGGCGGCGGGCGGCGACACCAATCTGCGCCGAGGGATCTTCGCCTACAACCACGCCAGCTGGTACGTCGACGAGGTGCTCCTCTACGCGCGCCAGTACGGCCACCTTCCCGATGATCTCGTCGGGTCGCTCACCGGGCTCACCGAGGGCGACCGCTTCCCGATCGCGGCCAACGCCCGCTACGCCGACGACATCTCCGAACGGCAGGCCGCGAAGAACGCGAAGCCCACGGATGGGGCGAGCGGAAACGTCGCCGACGTGGTCTCGGGCTCACCCACACGTCGAGGGATCAACATCTACTCCCACGACGGGGCTCCGGTCGTCGCGGTCAACGACGGGACGATCGTGAAGATCGGCCACAACTCGAAGCTCGGCAAGTTCGTCGTCCTCCAGGACAACTACGGGAACCGCTTCACCTACGCGCAGCTCGGTCACGTCGCCAAGCTCTACTCGGTTCCCAGGCCGCACAAGCTTCGGGCCTCCGACTTCAAGCTCGTGACCCCGACGAGCGACAAGGTGCCGGCGAAGCCCGCGACCCGCGGCAAGCCGGTCGGCCTCAAGGTGTCCCCGGCCCCCTCGAACGCGCCCGTCCCGGCGAAGGGCACCGCGACTTCGCGGCCCCCAAGCGGCCCGACCAATACCCAGGACTCGCGACGTCGCCTCTACGCCCTCCCGACCCGGCCCCACAACGTCGGGCAGGCCGACATCACCGGGCAGCTCTCCGACCTCCTGTCGCGGAGGTTCCCCGGCTACTCCGTCGTCAAGTCGTACTTCGGGGGCGCCCTGCACACCGGTCACGGCTCGATGGAGCTGCGGCCCCTCCGCAAGGGCTCGCGGGTCGTCGCCGGCACGGTCCTCGGCCGACTCGGCAAGTCAGGCAGCCTCGCCCCGCACATGAACTTCGCCATCCGCCCGGCCGGCAAGGGCGCGCCGAAGATCGACCCGAAGCCGATCCTCGACGGCTGGAAGCTCCTCGAGGCGACCGCGATCTATCGCGCCGCCGGCGACAACCCACTCGCTCAGTCCGGGACGACCAGCGTGGCCCAGGATCTGCTGATGCCGAAGAGCGCGCTGGAGCGGCGGGTGCTCGCCGATCCGCGCCTGTCCATCTACTCGTGCGGCCGCAACGACATCCAGGCCGGTCAGATCGACCGGCGCGTGCTGGCGGGCATGGAGTACCTGGCCGACAACGGGTTCCGCCTCGGGATCACCTCGCTCAAGTGCGGACACAGCCGCAAGACCACATCCGGCAGCGTCTCCGAGCACTCGACCGGCGACGCGATGGACATCGCCGAGATCGACGGCGTCCCGGTCGCCGGCCACCAGGGTCCGGGGACGCTCGCCGACTCGCTGATCAAGTCCGCGCTGAAGCTTCAGGGCGTGATGGCGCCGCACCAGGTGATCTCGCTCGAGAACCTCCCCGGCCCGGTGAGCTTCGCGATGTCCGACCACAGCGACCACGTTCACCTCGGCTGGAGCCCGCTCGGCGGTGCGGGCTACCAAAGCCCGTTCGTCGACGCGGTCGAGGGACGGATCGATCAGGGCGTCGACTACACCGGCACCGGCCCCATCAACGCGATCGGCAACGCGCGGATCCTCGCGACGGGCGCTCCGGGCTGGCCGAACGGCGGCGCTGGACCGGCGGGGCAGGGCGTCCTCTATCGGCTCCTCGACGGCCCGAAGGCCGGGCAGGTGGTCTACGTGTACGAGGGCCTGACCCCAACCGTCCATCCCGGTGAGGAGGTCATCGCCGGCCAGCAGATCGCGAGGTTCTACCCAGGTAGCTCGATCGAGATCGGGTTCGCCGACTCCTCCGGAACGCCGCTGAGCCACTCGGTGTATCACGAGGGGATGGTGACTCCGTGGGGACGCCGGATGGTGGCCTTCCTGGCGAGCGTGGGCGCGCCGGGCCACCTCAACGGAAAGTTCAACCAGCTGCTCGAGCCGAAGCAGTGGAAGCGGGTGATCAAGCGCCTCGGGCAGATCCACAACCCCACCGTCCCCACCTCGCCGTCCCGCTTCGCGCTGCCGGCCGGCAAGCACCGCGGCCAACACGCCGGCGACTAGTCGGCGCCAGGTAAGCCCGCCCCGGCCCCTCGAGGCTGCCAATAGGCTGGCGGCGTGAACGCCCGCGGCAAGTCGTTTCGCTTCGTCCAGTTCGAGCTGCCGGGGCGCCTGGGGATCGACGACGGTCGTTACCTCCTGCGAACCGACCGTCCCGCAGGCGAGGAGGCGGTGGTCGTGATCCAGACCCTCGGCGCTCCGCCTCCCCGGCGCCGAGCGCGCCGCCGCCGCCCGCGCCGCGCCGAGGCCGATTCGACACCAGAGCTCCCGCTGACGCGACTCACAGTGATCCCCGCCGAGCCGGGCCCGGCGAGTGAGTCCGCCCGCGAGCTCGAGCGGATCGCCCGCGATCCCGACGCGGCCGAGGCCGCGGTGGCCGCGGGGCTCCGGAGCGCGAATCGGATCCTCGGCGTCCATCGTGTCGTGACCGCCGACCCGTACGGTCACGAGATCTCACGCGATGCGACCCTGGTCACCCGGGTGGGCTACGGGGCCGGCGAGGAGGTCGCCGACGGGCGCTGGGAGGACGCCCTCGAGATTCCCCCTCCCGAGCGGCGCCTGCGTCGGGTCGAAGCGCTTCGCCCGCAGGAGCGTCTTGCCGCGGTGCTTGCCCGGCGCGAGTCGATCGACGTCTGCGAGAGGCTGCTCCTGCGAGCGCGCGCCGATCTCGATCAGGGGCGTCTCCGGGAGGCCGCGCTTCAGCTTCGCGTCGGCATTGAGGCGATGCTCGCCGAGCTCCCCGGGCGCTACGGCCGCGACCAGGACCAGGACCTGGCGGCGCTCGAACGCCGGCGCGAGGCGACGGTGGCGCTCGCCGACGAGGCACTTCGGAGCGCGCCTCCACCCGGAAGCGCCGACGAGATAGCCGAGACGCTCGCGATCTGCGAACGCGTCCTTCGGCGCAGGCGAATCCTCGCGGGCGACGAAGGCTAGAAAGCGTCCAAGACCGCGGTGAGGTCGTCGACCACGTCTCCGTCGAGGCGAACGGCTGCCTCGGAGTCGTACGGGGTGGCGCTTCGGGTGACGATCGCGATCCTACCCCCGTGGCCAAGCGTCAGCTCCGGGAGGCCGGCCACCGGATACACCTCGAGCGAGGAGCCCACGCAGAGCAGGAGGTCGGCCGTTCCGCAGAGCCGCTCCGCGGCGGCGAGCGCCTCCGTAGGGAGGAACTCGCCGAACAGGACCACGTCGGGCTTCACCTTCCCGGCACAGGATCCACAGGTGGCGATTCCGTCCCGGCCGAACAGCGACTCGACGTCGGTGAGCGAGTAGGTCGCCTCACAGCTCGTGCAGCTCGCGGTCGCGATCGACCCGTGGACCTCGACCACCCGCTCCGAGCCCGCCATGCGGTGGAGGCGATCGATGTTCTGGGTGATCACCGCCTCCAGTCGGCCGCGCCGCTCGAGCTCCGCAAGCGTCTCGTGGGCCGGGTTCGGCCGTTTCTCGCGCAGCAGCTGAACGCGCGGGCGGTAGAAGTCCCAGAATCGCTTCGTGTCCCGGTGGAAGGCGTCGATCGTCGCCACCGACATCGGATCGACCTTCGCCCAAAGCCCCTTCCCCGGCGTCCGGAAGTCGGGGATCCCCGAGGGCACCGAGATCCCCGCCCCTGTGAGCGCGACGGTGCGCTCGCTCGCCCGGATGAGCGCCGCGAGCTCGTCCACCCCCGTGCCGGAGGCAGTCTGTGGGTCAGCGGTCACGCCAGCCGAGTCTAGGTGCCGCGCCCCCGCCTACTTCCCCTGCCACTTCGGCTTGCGCTTGCCGAGGAAGGCGGCGATCCCCTCGCGAGCGTCCTCGGAGGAGAAGGCGGTGACGAAGCCCCCCTTCTCGGCCTCGATTCCCTGGTCCAGGTCCCCCTTCGCTGACACCTGCTTGATCTGCTCGACCGCCACAGGCGCCTGGCCCGCCAGCTTGCCGGCCCAGGCGAGTGCGGCGTCGAAGAGCTCGTGGTCGACGACGACCTCGTTCGTCAGCCCGAGCTCCTGGGCCTGGCGAGCCGAGATCGGCTCGCCGACCAGGTTCATCTCGAGCGCCTTCGCCTCTCCGACGAGCCGGGCCAGCCGCTGAGTGCCCCCGAACCCCGGGATGATCCCGAGGTTGATCTCGGGCTGGCCGAAGCTCGCCGACTCGGCCGCGATCCTGAAGTCGCACGCCATCGAGAGCTCGCAGCCTCCCCCGAGCGCCAGCGAGTTGACGGCGGCGATCGTCACCTTCCCCGACCGCTCGATCCGCCGCAGCACGCCGTGGCCACCGTCCAGAAGCTCCTTGCCGGCGGCCGGATCGGTCATCTTCGTGAACTCCTTGATGTCGGCACCGGCGCAGAAGACCGCGAAGTTCGACGAGGCGAAGACGACCGAGCGGATCTCCGGGCGCGACTCGATCTCGTCCCAGAGGGCGTTCAGGTCGCGGATCATCTGCGGCGAGATCGGATTGGTGGGCGGTCGGTTGAGCCAGACGATCGCGACCTCATCGCGAGTCTCGAACTGGAGCGTCTCGGGCTGCTCGAAGCCTTCGTCGGGTTGGGGGTAGAAGAAGAAGCCCTGGCCCGCCTTCTGCCCCAGCCGACCCTGGTTGACCAGGCGCCTCAGGAGAAGCGGCGCGGCGAAGCCGTCGCCCCACTCGCGCTCGGCGAGCTCGAGGCGCTCGAGCATGGCGTCGAGCCCCGCCTCGTCGGCGCGGGCCAGCGGCCCCGGGAGGATCCCGGCCCCCATCATCATCCCCAGCTCGACGTCCTTGGTCGCGGCCACTCCCTCGTCGACCAGCATCACCGCCTCGACGAACGCCTTGAGCTGGAAGCGCTCGACGACCGTCATCTCGCCCGTCGCGGTCGCGGTCTCCATCAACCCTCCCCTCCGTGCTCGTAGTAGCCCTCACCGGTCTTCTGGCCGAGCTTGCCGGCCTCGACCAGCTCCTTCATCCGAGGATGGACATAAAAGCGGTCCCCGTAGCTCTCGTGCAGGTGCTCGGCGACGTGGAGGACGGTGTCGAGGCCGAGCAGATCGGTGAGGAAGAAGGGGCCCATCGGAGTCACCTTCGCGTCGGCGATCTCCTTGTCGATCTCCTCCGGCGAGCGCCCGCTCTCGTCCTGATGGCGCCAGATCTCCGAGGCGGCCGAGTTCAGGACCCGGTTGACCACGAAGCCGGGCTTCTCGCCGCAGCGGATCGGGTTCTTGCGGATCTGCATCGCGAAGTTCGCGGCGGACTGCGCGGTCGCCTCGGACGTCGCCTCTCCCTCGACGACCTCGATCAGCCTCATCATCGAGGCGGGATAGAAGAAGTGGAACCCGACCACCTTCTCGGGCCGCGTGGTCGCCGAGCCGATCTGCGAAATCGAGAGCGCCGAGGTGTTGGAGGCGAGGATCGCGTGGCCCGGCGTCACCTCGTCGAGCTCCGCGAACACCGAGCGCTTGATCTCCATCCGCTCCGGCACCGCCTCGACGACGAAGTCGGCGTCGCCGAAGCCGTCGTATTCCGTCGTCCCGTCGATCGCGCCGAGGATCTCCTCGCGTCGCCGGTCGGCCTCCTCCTGGGTGATCTTCTCCTTCTTGACCAGCCCGGCGAGCTGGCCCTCGGTGACCTCACGCGCCTTCGTCAGGCCGGCGTCGACGAGCTCCTGCTTCACATCCTTCATCACCACGGGCACGTCGGCGGACGCGATCACCTGGGCGATCTCGCCCCCCATGGTGCCAGCGCCGAGCACCGCGGCCTTGAACACGAACATCTGCTGCGACCTCCGATCTCGAGAGCGCGAGAAGGCTATAGGGCGCGCCGAGCCGAGGGCCCGTGACCCCTGCTCGGCACGCCACGAAACGGGCCCGACCTGGGTCAGGTCGCGCGGTCCCGGGGCTCGGGCTCGGCCGCCGGCACGTCCTCGACCTCGAGCCGGAGGCGATCCAGAGAACGGCGCAGCGAGCCGCGCATCTGCGAGCGGATGAAGAGCGCGTCGGTGAGCCTGGCGAGCGGGCCGCGGCGCTTCAGGCGGTAGTCGAAATCCTGGGTGACGCGCGTGCCGCGCCCGTCGATCGCGAACTCCGTTCGCAGCTCGCCGGTACTCGCCGGGTCCCGGAAGGCGACCCGGTGAACGCGCCGAGGCTCGTGCTCCAGCACGCGTTCAGTCACCTCGCCGCGCCCGGCGGGGATCGAGCGCCAGCGGAGCGAGCCACCCCGCTCCGGATAGCCGTCCGACGACTCGACGCTCGCGAACCCGTCGACCCACGCCGGCCACCCGCGCGGCTCGAAGTAGTAGTCCCAGACCTCGGCCAGTGAGGCGTCGACGTTGACGGACTCGGTGACCCGGCTCATCGGCGGCGCCCGGGTCCCCCCGACTCACCGTAGATCTCGCGCTTGATTAGCGTCACCGACTGGATCACCGAGTCGAGGAACGGCTCGAGCTCAGCCACCAGGCGACGGTACTCGCGCCGGCCGTCGGGGGTGATCGAGTAGAAGCGCCTCGTTCGGCGGTCGGGGTGCTCCCACTGCCCCTCGATCGAGCCGCGCGATTCGAGGTCCCGGAGGAGGGGGTAGATCGTGTTCGGGTTGACGGAGATCGCGCCTCCCGTGATCGCCCCGATCTCCTCGATCAGGCGATTTCCGTAAGCGGGCTCGCGCGCGATGAGGTGGAGGACGAGGAGCGGGAACACGTCGCGACGGCGCACCTCGCCGCCGAACACGTCCATCGCGCCGCCGGCGCGGCGAGCCGACGGCCTCGCCTCCGCGCGGCCGGCGCGCGCCCTGGCGGCGCGGGCCGCCTGCGCCAGGCGCCGGTCGCTGGGCTCCCCTCCCTTCTCGCCCGCTCGGGCCATCGCCGCCGACTATAGGCGTCGCGGACGGGACAGTCGGGCCGACATGTGACGAACAGCACGGCACCGGCGGCCCGGAACGCGTACAGTCGTCACAAGCGCCCAGCGAGAGGAGACCCCGATGGCGAACATGACCGGCAGCGATCGCGCCCAGTACGAGCGACCCGAGTTGGCGGCCGCCGACCGGACGATGCGGGTCGCCAACCGGCGACCGGTGCTCGTGTTCAGCGCCCTGGGGCTGGTGCTCCTCGCGGCCCTCGTCTACGCGGCCGCCTGGGGCATCGACAACTGGACGCAGGGCCTCGTGCTCGGGGTGATCGTCCTGACCGCGATCGGGCTGATGATCGCGGTCAGCCCCACGCGCCGCGCCTGACGGACGGGGCTCTGCGCCCTCGCGACCCGGCTACGCGACCTCGGCCGCGGCCGGAGCCTGCTCGCGGGCCCGCTCGCCGGCGTCGGTCTCTTCACTGGTCGTCTCCGGGATGGGATCCTCGATCTGGCGCGGCATCAGGACCTCGCGAGCGATCACGAGGCGCTGGATCTGCGACGTCCCCTCATACAGCTGCATGATCTTCGCGTCGCGCATCAGCTTCTCGACCGGATACTCCTTGATGAACCCGTACCCGCCGTAGACCTGGACGGCGTCGACCGTCACCTCCATCGCCGCGTCGGCGGCGAAGCGCTTCGCGTGCGAGGCGACCAGCGTGTTGCGCTTTCCCTGGTCGAGCGTCACCGCGGACTCCCACACGAGGAGTCGCGCCGCCTCGACCTTGGTGGCCATGTCGGCGATCATGAACGCGACCGCCTGGTGCATGGCGATCGGGACGCCGAACTGGATGCGCTCCTTGGCGTAGTCGCACGCGAACTCGAACCCGGCTCGTGCGATCCCGACCGCGAGCGCGGAGACGCCGGGCCTGGTGCGGTCGAGGGTCATCATCGCCAGCTTGAACCCGTGGTTCTCGTCGCCGAGCAGGTTCCCGGCGGGGATCTCGGTCTCGTTGAAGGTGATCGCGGCGGTGTTGGAGGCGCGCTGCCCGAGCTTGTCCTCCTTCTTGTCGATGATCACGGTGTCGTCCCGGGGGACGACGAAGGCGGAGATGCCGCGGTGGCCGGCGTCCTTGTCGGTCTTCGCGTAGACCGTGTACCAGTCGGCGTAGCCGCCGTTCGTGATGAACACCTTGGAGCCGTTGATCACGTACTTGTCGCCCTTGCGGACCGCGGTCGTCTTCATCCCCGAGACGTCGGATCCCGCGTCGGGCTCGGTGAGGCAGAAGGAGGCGAGCTTCGCCTCCTCGGTGAGCCTGCCGAGGTATTCCTTCTTCACCTCCTCGGAGGCGCCGATCAGAAGCGGGGCGGACGCGAGCCCGTTGGCCATCAGGGTCGTTCCGATCCCGGAGCAGCCCCAGCCCAGCTCCTCCTCGATCAGGCAGCCGGAGAGGTAGTCGAGCCCGGGCCCGCCGTAGGCGTCCGGGATGTGGACGTTCATCAGGCCGACCTCGTAGGCCTTGTCGATGATCTCCTGCGGCCAGGTGCCGTCCCGGTCGTAGTCCCAGGCGACCGGGCGGATCTCCTTCTCGGCGAAGCTGTGCGCCAGCTCGCGAAGGTCCTTCTGCTCGTCGGTCAGGGTGAAGTCAACCAAGGCTCGCTCGCTCCTTTTCGGTTCGTCGGACGGGCCAGTCTGCCGGACCGATTGACTGGTCAGTCAACCAGCTCGAGAGCGAAGGATACCGAAGTACCCTAGGCGGATGCTCCGCTTGGCAATCAGCCTCAGCACCGGCGACGTGATCCTGATCATCGTCTTCGCGACGATCCCGATCGCGCTCGTGACCTTCGTGCTGGGGGCGGGAAACGCCCTGAAGCAGATCGGCAAGGGACCGCTGTCGGTCGAGTTCGAGAGCGACCTGCCGCAGAGGGTCACCGATGACGACGCCGCGGCGTCGCCGGCAGCCCGCGAGGCCGAGATCCGGCAGCTGCTCCAGGCGAAGGCGTACCGGCAGGAGGCGCGCGGGGAGGCGCCGCTCGACGTCGACGAGGAGCTGACCAGGCTGCTCGCCGAGAGGTCCGCCGGGACCGCGGGGGCGGACCCACAGCTCGCCGAGGAGGTCCGCCAACTCGTCGTCGCGCGGAACGAGCGGCGCATCCGGCAGGGAAAGGAGCCGCTCGACGTCGACCACGAGGTCGAGCGCCAGCTTCGGGAGCTGGAGAACCTCGGGCAGTAGGTAGGATCGGGCCTGGATGACGCCCGAGTTCGAGATCGAGAGCCGCACCGTCGACGTCGACGAGATGCTGGTTCGCCCCGGCACCTACTTCAACCCACAGACCGAGATCGTCGTCGTGGTGGACGACTCGACCTCGGTCGACCAGGAGATCTTCAACATGGAGGCCTACGAGGGCTCGGACTGGGTGCGGATCTCCGATGCGGCGCCGGTCGATGAGGACAGCCTCGACGAGGCCCTCCAGGAGTTCCAGACCCACTACCACTCCGGAACCGCTGGGTCCGTTTCGGCGACCGCCCTCGAGCAGGGCGACGGCACCGACGACGAGGAGGAGGATGAGGAGTCCCAGGATCCGGGGAGGGAGGATTGATGAGCGAGTGCAGGGTCGTCAAGCGCGAGGAAGTGGCCGACTGGATGGCCGAGTACCCGGGCTTCGGCGAGATGCGCTCGTTCACCGACGCACTCGGCGCCGAGGAGGTCGCGTTCACCTGGCGCCTGATGCCGTCCGGCACGGGAGGCAAGGGCTCCTACGGGCACCGTCACAAGGACCAGGAGGAGATCTACTTCGTCGTCCGCGGGAACGTCCAGTTCAAGCTCGACGACGAGGTCGTCGACGCCGGCCCGCAGACGGCGGTCCGCGTCCCCACCCACGTCTTCCGCTCCGTTCACAACGACGGGCCCGACGAGGCGGAGCTGATCATCTGCTCGAAGTGCGCCACCGGCGACGAGGCCGAGGCCGAGCAGACCGATGCCGACTTCTGGCCCGACTAGCCCCGATGCTTGGCGAGGGCAGGATGGCGCCCGATTTCACGCTTCCCGACCAGGACGGGAGCCCGGTGACTCTGTCCGGGCTGCGGGGGCAGATGGTGGTCCTCTACTTCTATCCCCGTGCCGACACACCGGGGTGCACGACGCAGGCGTGCGGGGTGCGGGATCACGCCGTCGACTACGAGCGGGAGGCGGCGCGGGTGCTGGGCATCTCGCCGGACCCGCTGAAGGCCGTGTCGAGCTTCGCCGACAAGTACCGGCTGGAGTTCACGCTGCTCGCCGATGAAGACCACTCGGCCGCCGACGCGTACGGGACGTGGGGCGAGCGGAGCATGCGCGGCAAGACCTACTGGGGGGTACAGCGGGCCACGTTCATCATCGACACCGAGGGACGCATCGCCCGCGTCTTCCCGGAGGTCTCACCGGACACGCACGACGAGGTCGTGCTGGAGGCGCTCCGGGAGCTGCGAGAGACCGCGGCGGCGTAGCCCGCGGGCGGCCGCTCGATCTCACGCGGGAGGCGGGTGGGACGGCGGTGAGTCAGGCGAGCAGAAAGACGATCACCAGGATCGCGTAGACCGAGAGGAGCAGGACGCCCTCGAGCCAGGTCGATCTGCCGTCGCGGCTCACGTAGTAGGCGATCGCCACCGCCGCGATCATGGCCACCAGCTCGTAGGCGTTCAGGACCAGCGGCAGCGGGGCGGGGCCGATCAGGAATCCGGCCAGCACCAGCACCGGGGCGACGAACAGCGCCACCTGCGCTCCCGAGCCGATCGCGATGTTGATCGAGAGGTCCATCTGGTCCTTTCGCGCCACGATCACGGCGACCCAGTGCTCGGCGGCGTTGCCGACGATCGCGACGACGATTGCCCCGATGAAGAACTCCGACAGTCCAAGGGAGTGGGAGGCGGAGCCGATCGACCCCACCAGGATCTCCGACATCACGCCGACCGCAACCCCGGCGATCGCCAGCATCGTCACCGATGTTCGGACCGACCAGCCCCAGGTCCCCTCCTGGTCGTACTCCGGGCGGACGTCGCCTCGAGTCGCGCGCAGGGAGAAGAAGAGCCACGCGACGTAGATCGCGATCAGGATCCCGGCGATCAGGCCCGAGACCACCTCCACCGGCGTGTCGAACGCGAAACGCGCAGGGCCGACCGACGGCAGGCCGTCGCCCCGGACGAGCTGCAGGACGGCGGGCACCGAGAACGCGGCCGCCGCGGCGAGGAGCATCAACGCCTGCGGGGTGGCGCTCTTGGGACTGAAGCGTTGGCCGGGGCGCCCCAGGCCTCCGACCAGCATCGCCGCGCCGAGGACGAGCAGGATGTTGCCCAGGACGGAGCCGACCAGGGTCGCCTTGACCACCTCGTGGAGCCCCTTCCCGAGCGCGAACAGGGCGATGATCAGCTCCGGGGCGTTGCCGAAGGTCACGTTCAGGAGGCCGCCGATTCCCGGCCCCGAGCGGGCTGCGAGCTCCTCGGTCGCCCGCCCCATCAACGCCGCGGTGGGGACGATCCCGAGCGCCGAGGTCACGAACACGATGGCATGACTGGCCCCGAAAAGATCGAGGACGACCGCGATCGCGATGAACGGGACCAGGAGATAAGGCCAGCCGTGCCCGAAGAAGAAGCTCGCGTCGAGTCGGGGAGTTCGGGGCTCCTGGCCGGGCATTCAGGGCTCCTCGGCGGGCATCCGGGCAGCCTATTCGCCGGCCGTGATCCAGCTCATGCCTGTCGCGGCGCCGGCCCGTTTCGGAGCTGAGGCTCCTTACTAGCTCATCCCGGAAACGGCACCACCCTGTTTCGGAGCTAAAGCTCCTCACCTACACTTCCTCCCGTGAGGATGCGCCGCTTCGGCGATACCGACCTCGAGGCCTCCGAGATCGGATTCGGCACCTGGGCGCTCGGCTCGACCTGGTGGGGCGACGTCAGCGAGCGGGCCGGCGAGCGCCTCCTGCTCGAGGCGCTCGAGCTCGGGATCACCTTCTTCGAGACCGGCGACGCGTACGGCCAGGGGGCCAACGAGGAGCTCGTCGGCCGGGTGCTCTCGCCGCACCGCGACCGGCTCCAGCTCTCGACCAAGTTCGGCTACGTGCTCGACTCCGGCCGCCGCGAGCATTCCGAGGGCGAGCGCCCTCAGCGCTGGGACGGCCCCTTCATCCGTGCCGCGCTCGAGAGCAGCCTCCGGCGCCTGCGGACCGATCACGTCGACCTCTATCAGCTGCACAACCCGCGTCTCGACGCCATCGACGACGACGACTGTTTCGAGACGCTCGAAGAGCTCCGAGCGGAGGGCAAGCTCCGCCACTACGGCGTGGCCCTCGGCCCAGCGATCGGCTGGCGCGAGGAGGGCCTGAAGGCGATCACAAGCCGCGAGATCGCCTCCGTGCAGACCGTCTACAACCTGCTCGAGCAGGACCCTGGGCGCGACCTCATGGCCGCCGCGGCCGAGCACGGCGTCGGCGTGCTGGCGCGGGTTCCCACCTCATCGGGCCTGCTCGATGACAACCTGAGCCCGGAGACGACCTTCGGCCCAGGCGACCACCGCCGTCACCGGCCCCGTGAGTGGCTGGTTGAGGGGCTGCAGAAGGTCGACCGCATCCGCTTCATCTGCGGCCCGGAGAAGCAGCGCACGATGCCTCAGGCGGCGCTCCGATTCATCCTCGCCCAACCTCAGATGACCGTCGTCATCCCGACGATCACCAGCGAGGCGGAGCTCCGCGAATACGCCGGCGCCGCCGACGTCCCCGACCTCACCGAAGACGAGCTGGCCCGGCTCGCCGGGCTGTATGAGCGGAACTTCGACGTCGAGCCGGTCTCGGCCGCGTAGCCGCCGTCTAACGCAGACTCGCTACTGCAGCTTCGACGCGCACTGGTTGATCTGCGAGGGCGACGCCTGCTGGATGCACTTCAGGTAGGCCTGTGACGGGCCGCCGCCGGAGGTGCCTCCCGTCTGCGGCAGGGTGGGTGCGGCGCCGCTCGCGCCACCGAGCGCGCCGAGTGGGCCCAGGCCCCCGACCCCCAGCTTCTGCAGGAGGCCGGCGATCGGCTTCGCGCCCTGTGGCGCCGTGATCGTCTGCGGCTGGTTGACGTCGCTGAGCGTCACCGAGAAGTCCACGTTGACGCTGCTCACCGGAGAGCCGGTGCTCGCCGGCGGCGCGATCGTCAGCGACAGCCCCAGCTTCCTCAACAGGTGGTCGTCCGTGCCGGAGTACACGTCGACGGTGGCGTCCTTGACCGCGCTCGTCAGCTGGTTGATCTGGCTCTGGCTGAGCGACTGCGCGGTGCCGCCCGGCGCCTGCTGCGCGACCTTGCCGAGGTCGGAGGCGATCTGGGGCACGTTGGCGTCCCCGTGGACGTGGATCGTGGTCGTCCCGCCCACGTCGGTCTCGCCCTCGTTCGTGACGTTCGTGAGCCACTTGCTCGGGTCGATCCCGAACTGCTGCAGCACCGATCCCGCGCTCTGGCTCTGACCCTGCTGCTGGGCGGCGGACTGCGCATAGGCCTTCGTGAACTGCTTGAACAGGGTCGTGCCGACCTCGTACGCCTGGCCCTGGTACTCGACGTAGGCGTTGTCCTTCGTGGCGATCGCGCTGCCGTCGAAGCTGATGTTCTGTCCTGAGCCGGAGGCCGTGACCTTCGCGTTCAGGTCGAGCTGCGGGAACGCGGTCGGGTCGTTGGGGTCGGCCTGGAACGGTCCGGTGATCGAGGCCGAGAGGTTGCCCGACTGAGCGCCCTGCGCCGCGCCGCTGACGCTGATGTCGAGGTTTCCGCTGGTGATTTTCGTCGGGTTGCTGAAGGTCTCGTGTAGGACCTGCTGCGGGTCCTCGCTGTTGCTGCTCGATCCCCCGCCGCAGCCGGCGACGGCGGCCGGGATGGGAATGGCGATCGCGAGGACGGCGACGAGGGTGCGGATGCGGCTCAAGTCAGGCTCCTTCTTGCGGGTGCTCGGTTTCGAGGACGGGCAGCGTACAGGACGCCCCTAAACGTCCCCCCTCGGCTACGCTCACCCGTCCGTGACCGGGCCGCGAATCATCCTCTACACCGGCAAGGGCGGGGTCGGGAAGACGAGCGTCGCCGCGGCCACGGCCCGGCGCTGCGCGGCGGCGGGCCTTCGCACCGTCGTCCTCTCGACCGACCCGGCGCACAGCCTCTCGGACTCTCTGGGCGTGACCCTCGGCGCGGAGCCGACTCCGGTGGTCGAGCGCCTCCACGGGCAGGAGGTCCAGGCGCAACGCGAGATGGAGGTTCACTGGGGCGCCGTCCGGCGCTGGCTGGGGCAGCTGCTCACCGACCGGGGGGTGATGGACGTCGCCGCCGAGGAGCTGACGGTCCCGCCGGGCCTCGACGAGCTGTTCAGCCTGCTGCAGATCAAGCGCCACCACGAATCCGGGGAGTTCGACGTCGTCATCGTCGACTGCGCGCCCACCGGCGAGACGCTTCGTTTGCTCTCGTTCCCCGAGATCGCGCGCTGGTGGCTGGAGCGGATCTTCCCGTGGGAGCGGCGCGTCGTCGCCGCGGCTCGCCCGTGGGCGCGCGCCTTCCTGGACGTCGACCTTCCGAGCGAGGAAGTCTTCGCCGACGTCCATCGCCTGGTCGGCAACTTGATCGCGATGAACGAGATCCTGGGCGATCGCGAGCGCGCCTCGATTCGGCTGGTCATGAACCCCGACCGGATGGTGATCGTCGAGGCGCAGCGCACCTTCACCTATCTCAACCTCTACGGCTACCTGACCGACGCCGTGATCGTCAATCGCGCGTTCCCCGACGATGTCGAGGGCGGCTACTTCGGGGCGTGGCGAGACCGGCAGCGGGAGCACCTCGCCTCGGTGCGTCAGGGCTTCGCGCCGGTGCCGGTGCTGACGGCCCGCTACTTCGACGAGGAGGTGATCGGCGCTCGGATGCTCGACCGGCTCGCCGGGGAGCTGTTCGCCGACACGCCCGCGTCCGAGGTTATGCACACCGAGCTCGCCCACGAGCTCGAGAGCGACAACGGTCGCGCGCTGCTCCGGCTCAAGGTGCCGTTCGCGGAGCGCGGCGAGGTCGGGTTGAAGCAGGTGGGACAGGAGCTCGTGGTCACGGTCGGCCACGAGAAGCGGACCATCGTCCTCCCCTCCGCCCTCGCCCGCCGCCGGCCGACCGGCGCGCGGCTCGAGGACGGATCGCTCGAGGTGAGCTTCGCCGTTGACTGACGCCGAGCATCCCGGCCGTGGCCCGGAGGCCGCGTGGCCCGGCGACCCGCCCCGGCATCGCGACCGTGGCCCCGAGGCCGAGCGCTCCGGCGAGCCGCACCGCCTCGATCCCGAGCGCGAGCTCGAGTGCGTCGAGTGGTGCCCGATCTGCAGGGCCGCCGACGTCCTGCGGGCGACCGCCTCGCCCGAGCTGCGTGGTCAGTGGCAGACCGTGCAGCGGGAGACGCTCTTGACGATGCGGGCGCTGATCGACAGCTACCTGGACCGGATCGACCACGAGCGGGCACACGGTCCCCGGATCCGGGACATCCCGATCGAGTAGCAACCGGCGCTTCATCCGTGATCGATCTCACCTAACGGGGCTTCCCGCCACGTATCGTTGGTCACGTGGCGAGTGCGGTGTGCCCGAGCTGCGGCACGGAGAATCCCGAGCGGGCTCGGTTCTGCATGTCCTGCGGCGCCGCCCTGGCCGCAAGCTGCCCCTCGTGCGGCACGGAGAACCCGCCCGGGGCGAAGTTCTGCATCGAGTGCGGGACCGCCCTCGGCTCGGGGGGCGCGAGCGTCGGCGCAGGTCACTCCGGAACGCCGCCGCCCGCCCCCACGGCCCCCGGTTCCGGGGCGCCGCCGACCGCGCCGGCCTCGCGCGGCGGGCTGTTCGGCGGCCAGCTTCCCGGTGCGGGCGCGCCGGCGTGGGGACCGTCGGGCGCGTTGCCGGAGGAGCGCCGCAAGGCGACCATCCTGTTCGCCGACCTGTCGGGCTACACCGCGGTCGCCGAGCGGACGGATCCCGAAACCCTGAAGTCCTTCGTCGATCGGGCGCTGCGCCGCCTGGGCCAGGAGGTGGTCCGCTTCGGCGGCACCGTCGACAAGTACATCGGCGACAACGTGATGGCCGTATTCGGGGCGCCCGTGGCGCACGAGGACGACCCCGAGCGGGCCGTCCGCGCGGGGCTCGCGATGCAGTCGGCGATGGACGAGATCAACGAGGACATCGTCGCGGCCGCGGGGGTCACCTTCTCGCTCCGCGTGGGGATCAACTCCGGCGACGTGCTCGCCGGCCAGGTGGGCGACGGCTACACCGTGATCGGCGACTCGGTCAACGTCGCCGCTCGCCTCCAGGCCGCCGCGCGCCCCGGCAGCGTCACCGTGGGCGAGGCGACGCAGCGCCTCACCCGGGGTGCGATCGAGTATGAGGTGCTCGAGCCCCTGGCCCTGAAGGGCAAGGCCGAGCCCGTGCCGGCGTGGGAGGCGCTCAGGGTGCTGGTGCCGGGCCCGGCGATCCGGGGTGCGCGGCCGGCAGCGCCGCTGATCGGACGTGAGGACGAGTCCTCACTCCTCCTGTCGCTCTTCGATCGGGTGGTGCGCGAGGGAAGGCCCTACCTGGTGACGGTGATCGGCCAGGCCGGGGTCGGGAAGACCCGGCTCCTGCGCGAGCTGGCGGCCGAGCTCGGGGGGCGCACCGAGAAGGCGGCGTTTCGGGTGGGCCACTGCCCCGCCTACGGTGCGGGCCTCGCCTACTGGGCGCTCGGCGAGATCATCAGGGATCAGTTCGAGATCGTGGACACGGACGATTCCGGGCTCGCGTGGACCAAGCTTCGGCGCGGAATCGAGGCGGTGATCTCGAACGCCGAGACCGACGAGCCTCCCGAGCGCCTCGCCGCGACGATCGCCCGCCCGCTGGGGATCGAGCCTCCCGCCGAGCACGTTGCCTCGATCGCCGTGCACGAGGCGGAGGACCCCCAGCAGATGCGCGACCGCCTCTTCTCGGCGGTCCGCTCGCTGGTCGAGGCGGCCAGCCGGCGGTGGCCGGTGGTGGTCGCGATCGAGGACATCCACTGGGCCGACGAGGGCATGCTCGACCTGATCGAGTACATGGCTCGCTGGGTGCGCGGCCCCGCGCTGATCGTCTGCCTGGCCCGCGACGAGTTGCTCGATCGCCGCCCCGGATGGGGCGGCGGGCGCCGGAACGCGACCACGATCGCCCTCGAGCCGCTCTCGCAGGGCGAGACGCGCGAGCTCGTCACGGCCCTCCTTCCGGACGGCAACGGCGGCGGCAACGGTCACGTCGACCTCGTGCCGCAGGTTGCCGAGCGCTCGGCGGGGAACCCGCTGTTCGCGGAGGAGATGGTGAACCGGATCCGCGAGGAGGGGGCCCAGGACGTCCAGACCCTGCCGGACACCGTCCACGCGGTGCTCGCCGCCCGCCTCGACTCGCTCTCAGCGGCGGAGCGGCGCGTGCTGCAGCACGCCTCCGTCGTGGGCCAGACCTTCTGGGAGGGCTCGCTCGGCGGCGTCCAGGAGGGGATCGACCTGGCCGAGGTGCTCGCCACACTCCATGAGAAGGACCTCGTCGTCCCGACCGCCGGCAGCCGGCTCGCGGGCGAGCATGAGTACGCGTTCAAGCACGTCCTGATCCGCGACGTCGCCTACTCGACCCTGCCGAAGCTGGTCCGCGCCCGCACCCACGCGCAGGTCGGGGCGTTCATCGAGGAGCGTGCCGCCGATCGCTCGGAGGGGGTCGTCGGGATGGTCGCCGACCATTACGGCCGCGCCGCCGCGCTGGGAGCCGACGCCGACATCGACCCGGCCGAGCTCGAGACGATCGACCGGCGGGCGCTCGCGGCGCTCGAGGCGGCGGGCGACGCTGCCGCGTCGCTCTACTCGAACCAGGAGGCGCTCAACCACTACGAGAGCGCCATGTCGCTGCGCCGCGAGCTCGATCCACCGATCCGGTCGCGGATCGCCGAGAAGCTCGGCGACGTCGCGCTCCGCCTCGGCCGCGTCGACCAGGCGACCGAGGTCTGGGAGCAGTGCCTCGACTTCCATCGGCGCGAGGAGGACCTGGCGCGGGTCGGCGACCTACACCGGAAGATCGGCGCCGGCCTCTGGCACAAGGGTGACCGCGAGGGCTCGATCGAGCACTACCAGAAGGGGATCGACCTGCTGAAGGACGGCCCGCCGTGCCTCGAGCTGGTGCGCCTCTACGAGGAGGCCGCCTCGCTCTACATGCACACGGGCGACAACATGCTCGCGATCTACGCGTCCGAGAAGGCGCTGCGCCTGGCCGAACGGCTCGGTGAGTCGGCGGCCGCGAGCCGGGCGCACGGGATCTTCGGCCGCGTCTTCGGCAGGATCGGAGACTCCGAGCGCGCGCGCCAGAACCTCGAGCGCTCCGTCGAGCTGGCGCGCGAGTCCGACCCCGGCGAGGCGGTGCGCGCGCTGCTCACGCTGGGCTACCACCTCGAGGTGTCCGAGGCCGACTACCAGGGCGCGGGGGCCGCCTACCGGGAGGCGCTCGAGCTCGCCGAACAGACCGGCGACCTGCCATCGAAGGTGGAGCTGCACGCCGCCCTCGCTCAGCTTGCGGTCCACGGCGGCGACTGGGAGACCGTCCGCAGGGAGGCCGACGCGTCGAGCAGCCTCGCCGAGCGGGAGGGGCTGACCGGGAAGCTCTGCTTCCCCTACATGATGCGAGGGGTGCTGGACTGGCGGGGCGGGGACTTCGACGGGTCGGCGAAGACGCTTCGCCGCGCGGCCGACCTCGCCGAGCAGGTCGGCCGCTCAGAGGTGGCGTTCCAGTCCCTCTACTGGCTCGCCGCGGCGCTCCGCCAGCGCGGCGACCACGCCGACGCGGATACCGAGCTCGCCCGCGCGCTCGACCTCTGCGAGCGCGCCGGCCTGGTCGCCCAGTCCGTGGAGGCGATCTCCGCGCGAGCCGTCAACCACGCGCTGGCCGGACGGGCGAAGGCCGCCCGCGAGGCGGCGGATGAGGCCGAACGGCTGGCCGACCGCCTCCGCTATCCGGTCGGCAAGGCGGCGAGCCTGGAGGCGCACGGAGCTGCGGCGGCGGATCCCGCCGAGGCCGCCGAGGCGTTGAGGGAGGCTCACGTCGCCTGGGAGGCTCTCGGCCGGCCCCTCGACGCGGCCCGCTGCGACTACCTGCGCGGCCGCCTCCTCCGCGAGCCCGACCCCGAGCAGGCCCGCGAGTCGCTGGAGGCGGCGGCCGAGGCGGCCGAGCGCTACGGGGTCGACCACCTCGCGCAGCTCGCCCGCGGCCTGATCCCAGCCTAGGCGAGACCCTCCGCCTCGTATTCGCGCAGGAAGCCCTCGAACAGGCGCAGATGCCCCTGCTCGTCGTGGAGGATGTCGATCACCATGTCCTGGGTCACGGGATCGTCCTCCTCGGTCTCCGCGACGATGCGGCTGTAGTGCTCGATCGCGCCGGCCTCCGCCGCGATCACGCCCCGGATGACGTGGACGACGTCGGTCTGGTGATCGGGCGGTTGGAGGTATGACTGCTCGGCCGCGAACTCGTCCGAGCCCGGGACCACCCCATAGAGCTCCTTGATCCGCTGTGCGAACAGCTTCGCGTGGCCGAGCTCCTCCTCGATGTCCTCCTCCAGCGATTCCTTGATCTCCTGGGCCCGCACGCCGTCCGGGTTCACCGAGTTCGCGACGTAGCTCATCACGGTCTCGATCTCCATCCAGTAGGCGCGCTTCAGGAGCTCGACGATCTCCTCGCGGCGAGCGCTGTTCTCGTCGGCCATGATGTCGCCGCGAGAGGTTGCGACCTCGGCCATGAATTCTCCTTCCGTCGACTGTGGGGTCAGGGCCTCCTTTACCCGTCCGACGGCCCGACCATGTGCGACACCCGTCGAGCGGAGATAATCCGACGCCGATGGCCAAGCTGCGAAGGCCCGACGGGGTCGAGCTCCACATCGACGAGCGGGGGGAGGGGCCGCCGGTGGTCTTCGCCCCCTATTGGTCAGGCAGCCCGAGCGTCTACGAGGCGCTGCTTTCGGAGCTCGCCGGCGATCATCGGATCGTCAGCTTCGACGCCCGCGGCACGGGTCAGTCGACGCACCGGGGCCCATACGACATGACGACGGACTGCGCCGACCTCGAGGCGGTCCTGGAGCGCGCGGGTGGCCCCGCGGTCGTGCTCTCGGTCGCTGACGGCTGCAACCGCGCCGTCAAGGTGGCGCACGCCCGGCCCGACCTGGTGGGCGCGGTCGTCGCCTTCGGCATGGGCCCGTTCGCGCGCATGCATTTCGAGGGTCGCGAGGCGATGATCGGCTCCGATGCCGTGATCGACGCGTTCCTCAAGATGTGCGACCGGGACTATCGCGCGGCGCTTCGCACCGTGCTCAGCGCGACGAACGAGCAGATGGACGACGATGAGCTTCGCGAGCGGGTGGCGGCTCAGCTCTCCTACGCTCCCCAGGAGGCCGCGGTGGCGCGAGTCCGCGCCTGGGTGGCCGACGACCCCACCGACGCCGCGCGCAATACGGGCGAGCGGCTTTGGATCTTCAGCGCCCCGGACGTGGCGGGCCCGTGGCTCCCACCGCCCGAGGAACGGCGCCAGCTGATCGAGACGCTGACGCCGCAGGCCCATCTCGAGGAAGCGGAGGCAGGACAGGGCCCGGTGTCCCGACCCGACCTCGCGGCCCATCGGATCCGCCGGGTGACCGCCGGGCTGCGCCTGGAATCGAGCCGTTGACGGGCGGCGCAGCGAACCGGCGGTTCCTCGCCCGTTGATCCACGAGCGCCACTTCTCGGTCGCCGAGGCGACGGCGCTTCTCGACGGGCTGAAGCCGCTGCTGCGCGAGCTCCGCGCCGCCCGCGACACGCTCACGGACACCGACGTCCACGCGCTCCTCGCCGAGGCCGCGCCGACGAACGGCGGCGGGGATCCGGGACGCCAGGTCGGGAAGGCGTTCCTCGAGGTCCGCCGGATGCTGCTCGCGATCCAGGGCGCCGGAGTCGTCGTCCGCGACATCGAGCGAGGCCTGATCGACTTCCCAGCGATGCGGGACGGCGAGGAGGTGTACCTGTGCTGGGAGCTCGGCGAGGACGAGATCGCCTGGTGGCATGAGCTCGACGCCGGCTACGGTGGACGGCAACCGCTGGATTGACCTCTACCGCTCGCTGGCGCCCCCCGGCCGCCTGGCGGCGATGGGAGCGCTCGCGATCCCGGTCGCCATGCTGTTCCCCTGGTACGGGATCCAGTTCGGGCCCGGGCTCTCCCAGACCGGATTCGACTCCTTCGGGCTGGGCCAGCTGGCCCTGCTTGTGACCGCGGGCGCGGCGCTCTTCCTGCTCGCCCGCTCCGCCGGCGGCTACCGCCCGCCCCGCCCCCTGCGGGCGGGCGGCCTGCTGGCGCTCGCCGGCGCCTGGGCGGCGGTCCTGATCGGCGACCTGATGATCGATCGGCCCGACGAGATCTCGGGCCACACCCACATCCACCTGCGGTACGGCGCCTTCGTGGCGATGGCCGGCGCGGTCGCGCTGCTGGTGGGGGGTCTGCGCCTGCGACGAGCGGAGATCGTCGCCGAGCGCCGCGCCGAGTCCGAAAAGTGAAGCGGGGCGCTCGCCCGGCGCCCCGCTTCGGCATGGGAGGTGCCCCACGAGGACCTCTACTGGCCCCCGCAGACATGGATATGCCACCTCATCATTCGGCAGGCCCGCGGGGCGCTCGATCCGGGCAGCCGGCGCTGGACGTTTGTTCCATCCCGGTGATCCGGCGCGACCGGCGGGTCGTTCATGCTTGGTGAGATGGGCCTCGCCCTCGCAGGCGCCGATCGAGAGCGCAGGCGCGCCGCCCCGCGCCCTTACGTGGACGCGCTCCTTCACCTCGCGGCGCTGTCGATCGTCGCCGGGGCGATCCACGCCGTCGTGGCCGGCCCGCATTTCGGCGAGTACTGGGTCTTCGGCTCGTTCTTCGTCGCCCTCGCGGCCGTTCAGCTCGGGTGGGGCGCATGGGTCTACGCCCGACCCTCGGCGCTCGCCTTTCAGGCCGGGATCGGCATCAGCGCCGGCGTCGTGGCGCTCTGGATCGTGTCGCGGACGCTCGGCCTGCCGTTCGGGCCGGAGCACTGGCAGGCCGAATCCGCCGGCGCGATCGACCTGGCCGCGACCGCGAGCGAGGCGCTGATCGCGGTCCTGTGCGCCGCCTTCCTGGCGACCGCGGCTCAGGCGCCTGCCCCGCACGCGCTGCCGTCGCGCCTGCGGATCCTCGAGCCGCTCGCCATCCTCACGATGGGGGCCGCGCTGCTCGTCCTCGTCCTGGGTGGCGGGCATCACGCGCACTAGCGCCGGCGTCGCGGGCGGAGCGCGCGGTGGAGGATCCGACGCGCGGCCCTCGCACCGGGCGCTTCGCGTGAAGCCCCTTTTACCCTCGGGTTAGGGAGCGCTTAGACGCCCGCCCGATGATCGCGGCGTGCGAGACACGCGCCCCTCGGGCCTGACCCCCGGAGCCGCACTCCTTCCCCTGCGCCTGTTCCTCGGGGTGACCTTCGTCTACGCGGGGATCCAGAAGCTGAGCGACCCTGGCTTCCTCCATCCCGGCGCCCCGACGTACATCGGCACCCAGCTCCATGGGTTCGCGAGCGGCGCCCCCGGAGGCTTCATCCTTCGCACGTTCGCCATCCCGCACGCGGAGCTCGCCGGAGTGGGCGTCGCGATCCTGGAGATCGCGATCGGGCTCTGCGTCTTCTTCGGACTGCTGACCCGCCTCGCCGCAGCCGCCGGGCTGGGGCTCAACCTCCTCCTCTTCCTGACCGCGAGCTGGCACACGACCCCTTACTTCCTCGGCCCGGACATCGTCTTCGCCTTTGCCTGGCTGCCCTTCGTTCTCACCGGCGCGAGGGGCCAGCCCGCGCTCGACCACCTCGCCGAACGCGGGTCGCCGGCGCTCGCGCGCCGGATGCGCATGCACCCCGCAACCGGGGAGCGGCGAGCCGAATCCGCCGAGAGCCCGGCGCTGACCCGGCGGGCCCTCGTGATCCAGATGGGGCTCGCCACGCTCACCCTGGCCGGGATCGCCGCCCTCGCCAAGGGCTCCTACACAGGCCCCGCGGCGACCGCCGCCTCGACCCCGTCGAGCTCGGGCTCCGGGGGCTCGGGCGGCGGCCCGTCAACGACCTCGGGCAGCTCGAGCGGCTCCGGTGGGAGCGCCCCCTCAGCCCCGCGGGTTCCCGCGAACGCGGTCAAGCTCGGTCCGTCGGGGCGCCTGGCGACGGGTCAGGCCGCCGAGTACCGCGACCCGGCCAGCGGCCAACCGGACATCGTGATTCGCCAATCCGACGGCAGCCTGACCGCGTTCAGCGCGGTCTGCACCCACGCCGGCTGCACCGTCGGCTACCAGAGCGGGGAGATCGTCTGCCCCTGCCATGGCGGCGTCTACAGCGCCACCACGGGCGCCGTCGTCAGCGGCCCCCCGCCCGCGCCGCTCGCGTCGCGGAAGGTGATCGAGACCGGCGGCTCGATCTACGCGATCCCGAGCTAGCTCGAGGGGATCGTGAACATCGACTGGATCTGGGCGGAGAACATCAGGTCCCCCTCGATCTTCAGCTTGCCGCTCATGAACATCATCGGGCCGTTCGCGTTCCCGGTCACGAGCTTCAGGAATTGGGCCCCGTCCAGCTTCAGGGTGACGCGCGGCGCGGAGGAGAGCTCGGGGCTCGTCGTGCACTTTCCGTCGGCCACCACGACCTCCCAGCGGTCCTCGCCGCCGTCCTCCCGTCCGGTGATCCGCCAATGGATCACGGCATCCTGCCCGCTTCCCGGGCGGTAGTGCTCCTCCATCCGCCTGAAGATCTCGGCCACGATCTGGTCGCGGAGCGGCCCCCGCATGGCCTCGCGAAGGTCGGCGTCGGGGGTCTTGCCGATGTTGCGGGCGAACTCCTCGGCGTCCACCGCGGTCGTGTCGACCTGCTGCGTCTCGTCGCTCACTCGAGCTCCTCTCCAATCGCTTTGCGCGCGACCCCTGCTCGGTCCCCGCTCAGCGGACCCGCGCTCCCGAGATCGCCCGCGAGATCACCAGCCGCTGGATCTCCGAGGTGCCCTCGAAGATCGTGTAGATCTTCGCGTCCCGGTGCATCCGCTCGACCGGGTACTCGCGGGTATAGCCGTTCCCGCCGAGGACCTGAATCGCCCGCTCGGTCGCCCAGACTGCGACCTCACCGGCCTTCAGCTTCGACATCGAGCCCTCGGCGCTGTCGAAGTCCTTCCCGGTCCGGCCCATCCACGCCGCTCGCCACACGAGCAGCCGCGCCGCGTCGATCTCCATCTTCATGTCCGCGAGCGTGAACGCGATCGCCTGGTTCTCGACGATCGGCCGGCCGAACTGCACGCGCTCCCGCGCGTAGTCGAGCGCGTACTCGTAGGCCGCTCGCGCGATGCCGATCGCCTGCGAGCCGACCGTGGGGCGCGAGACCTCGAAGGTCTTCATCGCAGCCTGGCCTCGCGAGCTCTCGCCCTCGCGGGCTCGGGCCAGGCGCTCGTCCAGCTTGTCCTTGCCCCCGAGGAGGCAGGCGCCCGGGATCCGGCAGTCGTCGAGGTGGACGTCGGCGGTGTGAGAGGCCCGGAGCCCGTGCTTCTTCACCTTCGATCCCTGCTCGATGCCGCTTGTGCCCGGGGGGACGACGAACGCGGCATGGCCGCGCGCCCCGAGCTCCCGGTCGACGCTCGCGATCACCACGTGGACGCCGGCGATCCCGCCGTTGGTGGCCCAGGCCTTCTGGCCGTTCAGCACCCATTCGTCCTTGGCCTCGTCGTAGCGGGCTGTAGTCCGGATCGCGGAGACGTCGGAGCCGGCGTCGGGCTCGGACGAGCAAAAGGAAGCAACCCTCGGCTCGTCCTGGTCGCCGAAGCACTGCGGAACCCATTCGACGAGCTGGTCAGGGGTGCCCGCCGAGTAGATCGCGGCGACGGCGAGGGTCGTGCCCATGATCGACATCCCGATCCCGGCGTCCCCCCAGAAGAGCTCCTCGTTGACGAGCGGCATCGTCAGCCCGGTGGGGTCCATCCAGAACTGCGCGAGGCCCTCGAACCCGTAGAGGCCGATCTTCGCCGCCTCCTCGATCACCGGCCATGGCGTCTCCTCGCGCTCGTCCCATTCGTGGGCGGCGGGGCGGACGACCTGCTCGGCGAAGCCGTGGACCCAATCCCGGATGTCCCGCTGGTCCTGGCTCAGCTCGAGATTGAACGTCGCGTCCTGGTCGCCGGCGCCGTCGACGGCGCCCGTGGCCTCCTCGGCGACCTGTCGCACATCCGCCTTTGCGCTCGCGGCCTCCATCGCGCGGGAAGCTTACACCATTTGATGTCACATACGTCCATGTAGGCGGGCAGCCAGTTCAACGGGCAGGTAGGGGCGCTTCCCGGCCCTCCCGACGCTCACGGCCCGCGCCGTTCCGTCGGGATCGAGCGTTTTCCATCGCAGTGATCGAAGATCCCTCGATTGGGCGCCCACAGCCCCACCCAGCCTCCACCTACGCTTGCGGCGTGACCGCGTTGCGCGAGGTTCGGCCGGGGCTTTGGCGCTGGACCGCTCCCCACCCCGCCTGGCGGCCGGATGCGACGCCGGAGAGCCCGGCCGACTGGCCGCGCGACGTCGGCTCGGTGCTCGTCGAGGCCGACGGCGCGACGGTGCTGATCGACCCCCTCCTCCCCCCTGATCCCGAGGTCCTCCGCGGCGAGCTCGATCGGCTGGTGCGGGTGCGCGGGGTCCGGGTGGCCGTGTTGACCACGATCGCCTTTCACCGCCGGAGCCGAGACGAGCTGGCGCGCCGTTACGGCGCCTCGACCTCGCGCGCCAGAGGCTCGCTCCCACCGGGGGTCGAGCCGCTCCCGATCCCGGGCGCGGGCGAGACCATGTTCTGGCTCGCGGCGCACCGGACGCTGGTCCCCGGAGACCGGATCATGGGGGCGTCGGGGGGCGGGCTTCGACTCTGCCCCGAATCGTGGTTGGGCTACCTGTCGAGGTGCATCAGCCTGGGCGAGCTGCGCGAGCGGCTCCGCCCGCTCCTGGAGCTCCCGATCGAGGTCGTCCTCGTCTCTCACGGGGAGCCGGTACTCACCGGCGGCAGGCAGGCGCTCGCCGAGCTCCTAGGCTGAGGGGGCGGTCCCAGGCTCGGTCCGCTCCAGCGCCTCCCAGCCCATGTCCCGCTCGCGCTCCGCGCGATCGGCGGCGGGCCCGCCGCGGAGCCCGAACAGGCGCTTCGCGAGCAGGAGGTAGACCACGATCGCGATGTTGACGATCAGGGCCGTGACCTTGAACCACGAGACCGTGGAGGTGAGCTCGTAGACCTCGAGCGGCAGGAGCAGCGTGGTCGCGACGAAGGTCAGGTACTCGGCCCAGCGACGCTGGAACCAGAGCCCGATCGCCTCCGCGGCCTCGAGCATCGCCAGGGCCGCGAGCCCGGCCCCGACCCAGTGGAGCGTTCCCCGGTCGAGCGAGAAGAGCTCGCCGAGCTTGCCGGAGAGCTTGCTGTGGCCGGCCTGGAGCGGGCCGCCCGCCACCCCGCCCTGGACGTCGGCGAGGACCCGGTAGAAGTCCTCGCGGAGCTGGCGCTCGTGCGCGGCGATCAGGAACACCGCCACGGCCAGCGCGGCGAGGATCACGACGTGGAGGGCGCGGTCGATCGCGATCACCCGGAGCACGATCTTGTCCCGAAGGGCCTTGCCTCGCAGCGGCAGCTCGATCTGCTCCCTCGGGGCCAGGTGGTCGCGAGCGGCGGCAGCCGGAGGAGGCAGCGGCAGCCAGCTGTCGCAGCGCAGGCAGCGATGCCAGCGCACGCCGCCCTCCTCGCGGGCGACGATCGCGTCCTCGGACCGCAGCTCCCTCACGTCGGTGCCTACCAGCTCGTGCCCGCGGACTCCGCAGACGAGGAGCTCGTAGTGCAGGCGGGGTCGAAACCGCTGCGGCGCCGCGGTTCCGGGGGGAGGCGACGGCGGGTCCTTGCCGCTCGGCACCCGGCTGACCCTAGATGACCCGAGGCGAGCACGGCGGCCGTCGGTCTGCGAATCCCGCCGGATTCCCCCCTCGGCCGCGGCGGATGCCGATCCCACGTCCCGTTTTCTCTACTCGAGCGCGGGTAGCCGAGTCGCGGATGGAGGAGGAGAAGCGCCAGCAGGCGGACGACCAGAAGCTCGAGGAGGGCCCGCTCGGCGTGGACCGGGCGCGCAAGGTGATTGCGACCGAGGGCTCGACCGCGCTGGACCTGCGCGATCAAGACGACTTCGCCGAGGGCCACATAGCCGGCGCCGTCAACGTGAGCGAGGACGAGCTCGACTCCCATCTGGAGGACGTTTCCAAGGACGACCCGGTGATCGTCGTCTGCGCGGACGGCGATCGGAGCTCGGACGTCGCGGAGAACCTCCGCGAGCAGGGCTACGAGGCGGCGAGCATCAAGGGCGGCATGCGCGCCTGGAAGAAGGAGGACCTGCCCTCCCAGCCCCCGGAGAGCGATCAGGAGTACGAGGGACCGCGCCGGCCCGGGCCGCTCGGCGAGTAGGAGTCGGCGCCGCGGGCCACCAACCCGCTGACGGCCGGCGAGCGCCCCAGGGCCGAGGCCCCCGCGGCCACCATCGCCAGGAAGCCCAGCAGCGCCAGGCCGCCGAGCGGGGTCGAGCTCCAGCTCTCGCCGCTGATCAGCGGGGCCAGCACGACCGGGAGCGTGATCTGGACCACGAAGACGACCGGGACGACGCGGGTCGCAGGGCGCCGCTGGAGGGCGCTCATCTCGCTCAGGAGGCCGAACACCGCCAGGGCGCCGGTGGCAGCGGCCCAGGGGAGGACTGCGACCCAGTGCGACGACGCGAGCTGGTCGGCGAGGACCTTGCTCGAGATCCCGGTCCACGCGAAGGCGCAGCCGGCGCTCAGGGGCAAGAGCGCGCTGGCGGCCGCGGCCTCGCGACGCACCAGGTATGGCGCCACCGCGAGCAGGCCGATCACGCCCAGGACCGGTGCCAGCCGGTCGGCCCCGGCGTGGCTCGAGGTGTGGGCGGGGGCCGCCCAGGCCATCGCGGCCACCCCGACGACGATCGCCGCCACGGCGCCGATCTCGCGCCAGCCGACCCGCTCGCCCAGCATCCGGTCACCGAGCACCAGCAGCAGGAGCAGGCCGCTCGCCAACGCGGGTTGGACCGCCGTCAGCGGCGCGAGCAGCAGCGCCACGACGTGGAGAGGCCAGCCGCTCCAGGCGACGAGGGTCGCGAGGACCCAGCGCGGACGGGCGAGCAGGCGACCCAGAAGCGAGGGTCGGAGCGACAGCTGGGGCGGGATCTCTCGGGCCTCGAGCGCCTGCAGCGCCGCGCCGAGGTCGAAGAGGACCGACGCCAGGCAGGCACAGGCCACTCCGAGCTCGAGCTGGTACATGGGGCAGGCCATCATAGGTGCGCGTCGTGAACCCGATCCGGGTGTCGCGCGTACCATGGTGAGAGGGATGGCGACGCTGCCCAAACTCGATCCGGGCGCGGTAGCGGAAGTCGGCACCAGGCTGCGGGACAACATCCAGCGGGCGGTGAAGGTCCGCGACCACGTGGTGCGGGACGTGCTCGTCGCCCTCCTCGCCGAGGGCCACGTGTTGATCGAGGACTATCCGGGAGTCGGGAAGACCGCCCTCGCCCGGGCCCTCTGCCGCTCGCTCGACGCCGAGTACGCCCGGATCCAGTGCACCGTCGACCTCCTCCCGGCCGACGTGATCGGCACGAACGTCTTCAACCAGCGCGAGTCCCGGTTCGAGTTCCATCCCGGGCCCGTGTTCGCGAACGTGGTGCTCGTCGACGAGATCAACCGCACCTCGCCGAAGACGCAGTCCGGCCTGCTCGAGTGCATGCAGGAGCGCCACGTCACCGTCGACAACCTGGCGCACGAGCTGGCGCGGCCCTTCCTGGTGATCGCCACCCAGAACCCGATCGAGTACGAGGGCACCTACCCGCTCCCGGAGGCGCAGCTCGACCGCTTCATGGTCCAGCTCGCGATCGGCTATCCGGACGCCCCTGACGAGGCCGACATGCTGGCCGCCCACGCCGAGCGCGATCTCGTCCTCGACCTCGAGCCGATCGCCGACGTCGCCACGGTGCTGGGTGCGCAGGCCGCGATCGTCGCGATCCACGGCAGTGAGGCGCTGCGACGCTACGTCGTCGCCCTGTGCGAAGCCACCCGCGGCGACGCCCGAGTCGAGCTCGGCGCCAGCCCGCGAGCCGCGCTGTTGCTCTTCCGCGCGGCGAAGGCGCTCGCCGCGCTCGAGGGACGGGACCACGCCCTTCCCGACGATGTCCAGGCGCTCGCGCCGTCGGTGCTCGAGCACCGCCTCCTGCTCGCCCCGGGCGCGAGCGAGGAGGACCGGCGGGCGGTGGTCTCCGACGCCGTGGAGCGCGTTTCGGCGCTCTGACGCCGGTGCCCGCCGCCCGCACAACGCTCGTCCTCGCGGCGGCGTTCGTGCTCGCCGGCGGTGCCTTCGACTCGCCGTCGCTCTACGTGCCCGGTATCGCGCTCGCCTTCCTCGTGCTCACCTGCCGGGCATGGGTCCGACTCGCGGCTCGCCGCGTTGAGCTCCGGACCGAGCGTGGGCCGTGGAGCATCCCGGAGGGCGAGCCCTATCCGATCCAGGTCTCGATCCGTGCCCCGGTCCCGCTCCCCGCGGCGAGCGTGGTGCATCCCCTTGCCGGTCACGAGGTCCGACTCGGCACGGGCGCGCGGCGACGGGTCCTGGTCGAGGTGCCCTCGCTCCGGCGCGGGCGCCACCGCCTGGCGCCCGTCAGGCTCGTGCTCAGCGATCCACTGGCGCTCGACGCCGTCGAGGTCCGGGGCGGCGAGGGCGACGAGGTCCTGGTGCTGCCGAGGGTCGAGCCGGTCCTCGTCCGAGGCCGCCGCGCCGGCGCGAGCGCCGCGGGGGTGCTCGACGGGATCGAGGGCATCGGGGCCGGCGGCCTCGACACGCGTCCGATCGACTTCGAGGTGGACGGCCTCCGCCCCTACCGCCACGGTAGCCCGGCGTCCCGAATCCACTGGCCGACCGCCGCGCGCATGGGCGAGCTCGTCGAGCACCGGCTGGTCGCCGGCGCCGACTCCTCGCCCCTCGTCGTGCTCGACTCCTCGGACCCGGCCGGCGAGGAGGCCCTCGACCAAGCCGTGCGCGCGGCGGCGTCGCTGTGCGTCCACCTGGCGCCCGCGGGCGGCTGCGCGCTTCAGCTGGGTCGCGAGCGCCGACCCCATCAGGTCGATGCGCAGCTTCGCGCGTGGCCCCAGGTCCACGCCCGCCTCGCGATCGTCGAAGCGGGGGAACCCGCGCCGGTCATGCATCGGCGAGGCGGGGCCCAGATCGTCTTCTGGGTCACGGCGAGCGCCTCGCAGCCCAGCGGCGCGGCCGCGAGCGCCTCCGCGTTCTACCTCGTCACGCCGGTGCCCTCCGGCGAGGCCTCTCCCGCGTTCACCGTGGCGGGCTGCGCAGGCAGACGGCTTCGATCCTCGAGCCGGGCCCCGGCGAGGGCGGCATGAGCGGCGCCTCGGCCACCCCCCTGTCGCTCCCGCCGGCGTTCCGGAATCCACCGCCCGCGCCCCGCCTCGGATCGCTCGCGCCTCGCTCGCTCCACCTCGATCCCATCGCTCGCCGGATGCTCGTGTTCTCCGCGCTCGCCGCTTACGCCGCGGCGTCGTGGGCGGGCCTGCTGGCGAACCCTCCGGCCGGGCGCGTCATCCTCGCGCTCGGGGTCTCCCTCGCGGGCGCCGCGGCGCTGGCCGTGCTGACCAGGGCCTCACTTCCGCTCCCGGCCGCGTGGCTTCTCGCGCTGGCGATCGTCCTCACGGCGACCGCGACCGCCGCCGTCGCGATCGGACTCCCCGCGCGCCTTCTCCTCCCCGGCCACTGGGGAGAGCTTCGGCGCGACGTGAGCACCGGGATCGGGGGGCTGGGCAACGCCGATTACCCGTACGCCGCGGCCGGTTGGTCCCGCCTCGTGATCCTCTGCGGGATGCCGCTGTGGCTGGGGCTGGCCTCGGCGCTCGCCTTCTCGCCGGGCCGTCGGGCCGGTGCGCTTCGAAGCCTGGCCCTGATCGTGCTCGTCGCCGCGTACGCCACCGCGGCCACCGTGAGCCCGTCCGGGGCGCCTCTCCTCCGCGGGCTCGTGCTCCTGCTCCTGGTAGCCGCCTGGCTCTGGCTTCCGACGCTCTCCCGGCGCCGCGCGCTCGCCGCCGTCGTGCTGGTCCTCGGGGCGGGCCTGCTCGCCGTGCCGGCGGGCGCCCGACTCAACGGCGCTCACCCCTGGCTCGACTACCGGAACTGGAGCTGGAGCTGGTCGGGAATCGACAGCGGCGAGGCGTTCGCCTGGGATCAGAACTACGGGCCGCTGGATTGGCCGCGGAGCGGCAAGCTCCTGCTCCAGGCCCGCAGCGATTCCTCCTTCTATTGGCGCACCGCCGTCCTCGACCGGTTCGACGGCTTTCGCTGGCTCCAGGACACGGCGAGCGGCAACGGCGCGGTCGAGCTGCCGCACAGCCGATCCGGGTCTCCGTTCTCGCCCCAGACGGTGAAGCTGAATCCCGACTGGATCCACGAGATCGGCTTCACGATCAAGGGGCTCCAGAGCCAGCTGGTGGTCGGGGCGGGCACGATCCTCTCGGTCCACGGGCTCTCCCACGTCGCCCCGACGGAGAGCGCGCTTACGGTCACCGACGGGCCGCTCACCGACGGCAACTCCTACACGGTTCGAGCCTACGTCCCCCAGCCGAGCCCGGAGGCGCTTCGCCACGTGGCCCCCCGGTACCCGCGGGCGCTCGCCCCCTACACCGAGCTCGCGCTGCCGCGCTCGAGCACCATCAACCCCGACCGGCGGGCCGCCACCGCGACCGCGACCGGCATCCCCAACATCCCGGCGACCCAGATCACCCAGCACCAGCTCGAGGTCCCGCTGTGGGGGGGCGCGGGAAGCGCGCGTGCAGCCCGGACCCTGGCGGGGTCCGCCTACGGCGGCGTCTACCAGCTCGCCCACCGCCTCACGCGGCACGCGACGACCGCCTACGGCGCCGTGGAGCGAATCGAGAGATACCTGCAGACGACCTACTCGTACAGCGAGGTCCCGCCGCAGCGCGACTACCCCCTGCGCGCCTTCCTGTTCAAGGACAAGATCGGCTACTGCCAGCAGTTCTCGGGGGCGATGGCGCTGATGCTCCGGATGATCGGGGTCCCCGCTCGCGTCACCTCGGGGTTCGCGCCGGGGTCGCCGGGCGCGAACGGCACCTACATGATCCGCGACTTCGACGCCCACTCCTGGGTCGAGGTGTATTTCAACGGCATCGGCTGGGTCCCGTTCGACCCGACCCCCGCCGCGGCTCCCGCGACCTCGCAGGCGACGGGTCTCGGCGCCCGCTCGCCGAACGCGCCCCCCCAGGGCTTGGCCCGCGGCCAGATCGGTGGCCCTCTGAAGCTGAACGGCGCGCACCCCAGCTCCGGGGGCTCGCCCGGATCGGCCGTCGCCTGGCTCGCTCCGCTGGTCGTCCTCGTGCTGCTCGCCGGGGGGGGTGCCGGGTTCGTGGTGATGCGGGCGATCCGCTGCCGCCGGCTTCCCGACCGCGCCCTCGCCGAGGCGCAGCTTGGTGAGCTGACCACGGCGCTCGGCCGCCTGCGGTCCTGGAGCCCGCGCGGCGCGACCCTGCTGGGGCTCGAGCGCCGGCTCGGGATCGTCGCCGGTCCCGCGTCGGCCGCGTATGCGGCGAAGCTCCGCGAGGCCCGATACGGGCCGGGCGAGTCCACTCCTCCGAGCGCCGCGGACCGCCGCGTGCTTCGCCGCGAGCTGACCGCCGGGCTCGGCGTTCGCGCCCGCGCCCGCGCCCTGCTCGCGATCCCTCCGGGCGGCCCCGCCTCCAGCACCCGCTAGCGCCCGCCGATTCGCCTTCCCCGGGCGGGGTATTCCCTTGCCACCATGCCCCGCCTGCGACGCGTGGACTGCAGCGCACCGGGAATCCGGCGGGTCCGTCGCGGCCGCGGTTTCAGCTACGCCGAGGACGGCGGCCCCGCGATCGACGACGACGAGGCCCTCGAGCGGATTCGAAGCCTCGCGATTCCTCCCGCCTGGAGAGACGTTTGGATCTGCCCGGACCCCCGGGGCCACATCCAGGCCACCGGCTATGACGATGCGGGCCGAAAGCAGTACCTCTACCACCAGAGCTGGCGCGAGCATCGGGACCGCCGCAAGTTCGAGCAGATGACGGAGTTCGCGGCCGGGCTGCCCGACCTTCGCCGCCGGCTCGAGCGCGATCTGAAGCTCCGCGGGCTGGTGGGCGACCGCGTCCTGGCGTGCGCGGTTCGGCTGCTCGACCTGGGCCTGTTCAGGATCGGGGGCGAGCGCTACGAGGCCGAGAACAACACCTACGGACTCGCGACCCTGAAGCGGAGCCAGGTGAAGCTCGAGCGTGGAACGGCGGTCTTCGACTACCCGGCCAAGGGCTCGAAGCGCCACGTGCGCGTGATCGCCGACCGGGTCACGCTCCCGACCATCCGGGCTCTGAAGTCCCGGCGCGGAGGCGGTCAGAGCTTCCTCGCATATCGCAACGGGCGAAGCTGGCACGACGTCCGGTCCGACGAGATCAACGACCACCTGAAGGAGCTCTGCGGCGAGGAGTTCACCGCCAAGGACTTCCGAACCTGGAACGCCACCGTGCTCGCGGCGGTGGCGCTCGCCGAGCACGACCCCCCGCCGGAGACGAAGACGGCGCGCCGTCGCGCGACCAATGACGCCGTTGGGCGCGTAGCCGAGTATCTGGCCAACACGCCGGCGGTCTGTCGCAGCGCGTACATTGATCCTCGGGTCATCGACCGCTTCGACTCCGGGGAAACGATCCGCCGCGCGCTCGATCGGATCATCGATCGAAGCGACCCGGGTGAATTCCCCGACCGCGAGACGATCGAGGCGGCCGTCCTCGAGCTGATCCGCTGAGCCCCTCTTCGGGCGGGGCGCGGTTCCGCGCATCGGGCTGCTACGGTGCCGCACCTATGCCAACGGGCACAGTGAAGTGGTTTAGCGACGAGAAGGGCTTCGGGTTCATCACACCCGATGACGGCTCCCAGGACGTCTTCGTCCATCACAGCGCGATCGTCGGTGACGGTTATCGCTCATTGGACGAGGGCGCCAAGGTCTCCTACGAGACCGAGTCTGGCGAGAAGGGCCCCCGCGCCGCGAACGTTCAAAAGGTCTAGCCGGCCGCGGGAGCTCGATCCGGGCCGTCCGCCCTAGGCGGGCCGCCGGACGCTGTCCGGACCCAGGTCTGACGCGCGCGGCACCCCGGCGAGGGCGAGGGCGACGTCGAGCTCGGCGAGCAGGAGCTCGAGGACCGCTCGCGCTCCGGCCTCCCCGGCGACGGCGAGCCCCCAGATCACCGGGCGCCCCACCATCACCGCGACCGCCCCCAGGGCCAGCGCCTTGAGGACGTCGGTTCCCCGACGGATCCCCCCGTCGACGAGCACGTCGACTCGGTCGCCCACCGCTTCGACGACGGCCGGGAGCGCCTCCGCCCCCGTGAGCACGGTGTCGAGCTGCCGCCCGCCGTGGTTCGAGACGACGATTCCCGCGGCGCCGTGCTCGACCGCGAGCCGGGCATCCTCCGGGGTCAGCACGCCCTTGACGAGGACCGGGAGATCGGAGCGGGCCGCGAACCGCTCCAGGTCGGCCCAGGTCAGAGTCGGATCGATCAGGCTTCCGATCTCGAGCATGCTGAACGCGCCCTCACGGCCAATGGCGTCGACGCTGGGTGCCGCGAGCGCCTCCGGAATCGCGTACTGCGAGCGGACGTCTCGCTCGCGGACTCCCAGGACCGGCAGATCGACCGTGACCACGATCGCCTCGTAGCCGTTGTCGCTCGCCGCGGCGGCCAACTCGTCGGAGACCCCTCGATCGCGGAACACGTAGAGCTGAAGCCAGCGCTCGCCGTCGGGCGCCGCCGCGGCGACCTGCGCCGGGCTCGCCGTGGCCAGCGACGAGAGGCAGAAGATCGAGCGCGCCACGGCCGCGGCGCGGGCGGTCGCCTCCTCGCCGCCGGGATCGGCGAGGCGGTGATACGCCGTCGGCGCGACGAAGATCGGGTGGGGCCGCGCCCGGCCCAGCACGGTCGTCGAGGGGTCCCGCTGGGAGACGTCGACCAGGACTCGCGGGCGGATCGCGATCCTCCGCCACGCCTCGACGTTGCCGCGCAGGGTCAGCTCGTCGCCGGCGCCGCCCGCGTAGTAACCGAGCTCTCCCTCGCCGAGAACCTCGGCGGCGCGGGCCTCGAAGTCGCCGATCGTGCGCGGGAGCTCCACAAAGGGGAATCTATGCGGCGAAGGCGGTTAGGGAAGGAACTCGCGGACCGCCTCGTGCGTCTGGCGGGGACGCTCGAGCTGCGGGACGTGGCCGCAGTCGAGCTCGACGTGGCGGGCGGCGGGGAGCGTTCGCTGGACGTGCTTCATGAACGCGATCGGGACCAGGGCGTCGCGGCGCCCCCAGACGAACATCGTCTTGCACGACAGGCTCGCGAGCCTCGTCCAGAAGCCGTTCTCGCCGTGCGGCTCGTCGAGATAGATGTTCCTCGCCGCCTCATAGAACGCGGCCCGCCCGCGCGGCGTCAAGTACGAGCGCAGGAACTCATCGACCCCGGCTGCCGCCCAACCGTCCGCGCCGCCCGGCACCAGGCTGCGCACGATCGGCTCGGTGGCCCAGCGGGGCGTCGGCTGGATCAGGCCGAGTCGCGGCAGGGGAAGCTGGAGCAGCCACTTCAGGCGCCGCTCGCGAAGCCACGCCAAGGCCGGGCTGAGGAGGACGATCCGGTCGACCCGCCGCCGATCGAGGAGGCCGGCCTCGATCGCCACTCGGCCGCCCATGCTGTTGCCGATCAGGTGCGCGCGCTCGATCCCGAGCGAGTCCATGAGCGCGAACACGGACCGGGCGAAGTAGGCCGCGTCGTAGGGAGCCGACAGCGGCTTGTCCGACTCGCCGAACCCCGGCAGGTCGAGCGCGATCACCCGGTTGCGATCCGCGAGCGCGGCGACGGTCGGAAGGAACGAGGCCTTCGTTCCGCCGAGGCCGTGGACGCAGAGCACCGGATCGCCGCTGCCCGCGCTCAGGATCGAGATCGTGCCCTCCGCGGTCGGCACCGAGTCGAACCGCAGCCGGCCCGGGTCGGTCATCCCGCTGGTGGCCGCCAGGAACCCCACCCCGAGATGGAGGTTCAGCCGCACCTCGAGCCGGCGCTTGCGGAACGCCTCCATGCCGCCGCGGACGTCGCCGGCCACCCGGCGCCAGGTCTCCTCGTCGGCGGACAGCAGCGCGTCGGGCGCGAGCCGCGGGTCCGCGGGAACGAGCTCGACGCCACCGTCCTGGAGGAAGGCGTCCCAGTGCTCGCTTCCAACCTGCAGCCGGATCCGCGCGCGACCGCGCGGAACGTCGATGACGCAGGGATCGAAACGAGCCACCAGGACGCGGAGGGCGTCGTGAGGAGCGTGCGACTTGACGTCAAGCACCCGAGATCAAGTCCTCCCTTCCCCCATTTGGGTGACCCAAACTCTACCTCCGGCGCCGGACGCGTTGACCGGCCGCGAGCGGCGGACGCTAGTGCGGCGCGTCGGGCGGCGGCGGAGGCTCGGGCCCGTACCCGCCCGAGCGCAGGCCCGCCTGGAGGTAGAGCGCCGTCAGCACCGCGCTGACCGCGGCGGCGAGCGACAGCAGGAGGTCGCCGAGGGTCCCGGTGTCGATCTCGTCGTGGATCAGCCAGACGACGAGGAGCGCGGTGGTGATCGCGTTCCCCAGCGCCGACGCTCGCGCGACCGGCAGCATGAGCGCCGGCGTCCGCGCCGCGAGCCACAGCAGGTAGGCGAAGCCCCAGAGCAGCGCCCCGCCCACCTGAACGAACACCGCCGGCTGGCCCTGCGGGAGGTCGAGCGCGTTGTAGAGGCCGTCCCAGGTGCCGAGGAGGAAGAGCAGCCCGGTCGCCACCGAGTACACAGCGTCGAACAGGAACACGATCCGCAGACGCGCGGCGGTCATTCCGGCGATCCTAGACTCGCCGTCCGATGGATCGGCGGGCGCCTCAGCCGCGCGCGGCGGTGACGGTCGCGGCCGGGGGGATGAGCTGCTCCGTCGGGGCGAAGGTCGAGTCGGCCTTCAGCACGGTGATCGGGCCAAGCGTGGGGTCGCCACTGTGCTGGAACGTGTAGTGGCCGAGGATGCCGCCGCCCTTGTTCACGAACGTCGCCTTGACGACCCCGTCCCGGTGGGGGCCGGCGGCGGCGATCGAGTCGAGCATGATGGCCGCGGCCTCGCCGGCGTAGGGGGCGAACTGCTCGACCGGCTGCCCGCCGAGCTCCCCCTTCAGCTTCCCGACGAGCTCGCTCCCGTCGCCGGTCAGGCTCTCGGGGGCCTTTCCGGGGACGCTCGCGAACATCCCCTTCGAGGCGGCGCCGGCGCCGTCGATCGTCGCCTGCTGCGCGAACCCGTCGAAGGCGATCAGCGGCAGCTTCGCGTTCGACCCCAGCACCGCGACCTTGTCGCGGATCACCTGGGCGCCGTTCTCCTCGATCAGCCCCGCGAGGAGGACGCCGTCGGCGCCGCTTCGCTTCACCTGCGCGAACAGGCGCCGGTAGCTCTTCGCCTTCGGATTCCAGGTCGCCGTGCCCGCGACCTTCAGGCCGAGAGCCTTGGCCGCGTTGCGGAAGTCGACCGCCTGCCCGGTGCTCGTCGGGTCGTCGGCGGCGTAGAGGACGAACGGTTTGGTGACGTGCTGTCGCTTTGCGAACTCGGCCAGGGCGGCGCCCTGGAAGGCGTCGTTGGGTACCACGCGAACGTAGTTGCGCTTACCGGTCGGGTAGAGGCTCGCCGGCTGACCGGCCGTGCACGTGCTGCTCGACTCGGTCAGGCAGACGGCCGTGTTGCCCGGAGAGATCATCGCCACCCCGGCGCGGTTGAGGATCGGGATCTCCTCCGCGGCGCAGCCCGAGTTGTACGTCCCGATCACGCCCAGCACCTTGGAGTCCCGACCATAGGCCGTGGCGTTGGCCCGGCAGGTGGCCGGATCCCAGAGCCCTGTCTTCGCGATCGAGTCGTCGCACGGCTGGAACGCGACCGTGGTGGGGCCCGCCTTCCAGTCGCGCTGCTCGAGCACGAGGCGGATCGCCTCGACCTGCTGGCGCGAGCGCTCCGCCGAGTCGCCGCGCATCGGCAGGTCGGAGACGACGAGCGCCTCGGGCGTTCCGTCGCCGCCGTACTCGACCGCGCCGCAGCCCGTGGCGGCGACTCCGGGGATCGAGGCGGTGGTCGTGGTCGAGCTGCCTCCGCCGCCGCCGCATCCGGCGAGCGTCGCGGCGAGCGCGATGACGAGGATCGAGGCGAGGCGGGCGGAGCGCGTGGCGACCTTCATCACGGCGCACTCTATGCGGCCCGGCAGCGCGACCGCCGGGCGGTCTGGGAGCCCATCGCGGGAGGCCTCCGTCGCTTAGCGGGCCCGCACAACGGGTATCCCTGATAGCGGTGCGCCCTGCCAGCCGCAAGCCGGTTTTGGCCGTCGCGGACGCTGCGCACGCCGTCGCGACGGCCCGCGCGTTCCGCGATCCTCTCCGGCTCGGCTGTAGGGTGCCGCCCTGAAATGCCGGGTTTCGCGCGTTGTCCGAGTTGCGGCAAGCGGATCTTCACGGTCGGCGACCTGAAGACCATCGCGGAATGCTCGGGCTGCGGCGCGCGGCTCTTCGATCATCGGTCCCCGATGGAGCTCGAGCGGTTCGTCCAGGAGCGCCTCTACGGCGAGGCGCCGGTCCGGCGAACCGGCAACAATCCGGTCGCGGCGACCCGCAACCGCGCCAAACCAGCAAGGAGGGCGAAACGATGACCGGAAGGCAAGACTTCGAGCCGGAGGAGTGGAAGCTCGTCAGCGAGGGGCCGCCGAGCGCCGGGATGATCGTGATCACCGCCGACCGCGGCGGCACGCTCCGCGAGAGCTTCTCCATGGCGAAGGCCTACTCCGAGGCTCGACAGCAGCACGGGGGGAGCCAGCTTCTCGACGAGATCGTCTCCGCGAAGCCCCAAACCGACCGCTCCCACCACTCCTCGGTGGTCGACCTGCGACGCGACTTCCTCCAGCACCTCCGCGACGCGGTCGGGCTGCTCGAGCGAAAGGCGAGCCCGGAGGAGGTCGACGACTACCGCCGCTTCGTGCTCGCGGTCGCCAACCGGGTCGCCGAGGCGCACAAGGAGCACGGTGAGCAGGTCAGCGACGCCGAGCGGCAGGCGATCTCGGAGATCAGCGAGGCGCTCGGGACGGCCGCCGCCTAGACGCGGCCGGCCTCGAGGAGGCGGCGCAGGAAGCGCTGGGTCTCGGCGCGCTCCGGCGCGACCAGCACCTTGTCCGGAGGCCCGAGCTCGAGGATGCGGCCCTCATACAGGAAGCCCACGCGGTCGGCGACCTCGCGGGCGAAGCTCATCTCGTGGGTGGCGAGCAGCATCGTCACGCCCTCGGCCTTCAGGTCGCGCACCGCCTCGAGCACCTCGCCGACGAGCTCCGGGTCGAGCGCGCTGGTGACCTCGTCGAGCAGGAGGGCCCGCGGGCGGCCCGCGAACGCGCGGGCGAGCGCCACCCGCTGCTGCTGGCCGCCCGAGAGGTCGTCGGGATGGTCGCGCTCGCGGCCGGTGAGGCCGAAGCGGCCGAGCAGCCGGCGTGCGCGCTCCTCCGCCTCCGTCCGGCTCGCCCGGTGCGCGCGCATGTCGCCGAGGACGATGTTCTCCAGCACCGTGAGGTGTGGGAACAGGTTGTAGGCCTGGAAGACGAGGCCCAGGCGCCGGCGAACCGCCACCGGATCGACGGCCGGGTCGGTGATCACCTCGCCGTCGAGGAGCACGTCGCCGTCGTCGATCTCCGCCAGCAGGTCGACGCACCGAAGGAGGGTCGACTTCCCCGACCCCGAGGCGCCGATCAGCGCCACCGCCTCGTGCTCGCGGACATCAAGGTCGACGCCGCGGAGCACCTCGAGCTCGCCGAACGACTTGGTGACCCCGCGGATGTCCAGGACGGGCGGCGCGCTCAAACCCGGGCCCTCCCCCCCGCGCCCATCCGGTCGACGACCCTCGCCAGCGGCACGGTGACGCAGAGGTAGAGCAGCGCCGCCGCGAGCATGGGCGTGTAGTTGAACGTGGATGCGGCGATGATCTGGGCGACCCGGAACCCCTCTTGGAGCCCGAGGATCGAGACCAGGGCGACGTCCTTCTGGAGGGCGATGAAGTCGTTCAGGAGCGGCGGCCCGACCCGGCGCACCGCCTGCGGCAGGATCACGTGACGGAGGGCCTGGCCCTCGGTCAAGCCGATCGCGAGCGCGGCGTCTCGCTGGCTGCGGTGGATCGACGCGATCCCGGCGCGATAGACCTCCGCGACGTACCCCCCGTAGGAGAGCGAGAGGGCGATCCCGCCGAGCACCACCGGGTCGGTCGGCAGGCCGGACAGCTCGAGCGCGGGGACGCCGAAGCCCACCAGATAGACGAGCAGGATCGTCGGGATGCCACGAAAGAGGTCGACGAACACCGTCGCCAGAAGCCGAAGCGGAAACAGCGCGGGGCCCCGGCTGGTGCGGATCAGCGCGACGACAAGGCCGAGAACCAGCACCACGATCTCGACCACGAGGAACAGCCTGACGTCGAGCCAGAAGCCCGACAGGACGTCGGGAAAGGCGTCCTTGAACGCGCTCCACGAGAAGAAGGTGTCGCGGACGTCGGGCCAGCCCGGGCTGGTCAGCGCCAGCGCCGCGAGCCCACCGAGGACGATGACCGACGAGATCGCGGCGATCGCCTGACCGCGGCGGGCGCGCTCGCGCTTCGCCGCCTCGCGGGCCGCGCGGCGGTCGACCGTCGCTTCGCTCGCGGTCACCCGCGAGATGCTCCCAGCGGGTGCGGCGGCACAGAGGCCGCCCGATCGGCGCTAGTGGAGCACCGGGGCCTGGGCCGCCTGGCTCATCCAACGCTGCTCGATCCGGCCCAGCTCACCCGACGAGCGAAGCTCGTCGATCGCGTGTGAGACGCAGCCCGTGAGCGGCGACCCCTTCGCCAGAAGCGCTCCCCACCGGTCGCCGCCCGGCGCCGAGAACTGGCCGACGATCGTCGCGTCGGGAACCTGGGCGGAGGTCAGATAGAGCGCGGTCGGGAGGTCCACTACCACGGCGTCGACCTGGCCCTCCTTCAGCGCCGTGACGACGTCGTTCGAATCGTTGAAGACCTTCGGATCGCTCGACGGCTGGATCTCGGAGTTGACCGCATCGAGGCTGGTGGTGCCGATCTGCACCCCCAGGGACGCGCTCTGCAGGTCGGCGAGCGTGCTCGCGCTCGCGGCGTCGGACCCCTTGGCGGCGACGATCGCCTGGTTCGCCGTGTAGTACGGCGCCGAGAAGTCGACGTGCTCGGCGCGCGGCGGCGTGATCGAGATCTCGTTGACGTCGAGGTCGAAGCTCTTCGGCCCGGGCGCGTAGGAGGAGTTGAACGGCTCCACGGTCCAGTCGACGTCCGACTTCGAGAACCCGAGCCGGTTCGCGACCGCGTAGGCGACGGCGCTCTCGAACCCGCGGCCGTTCGTCGGGTCGTTGTCCTCGAAGTAGGGCGGATAGGCCGGCTTGTCGGTCGCCACCGTGAGCTTGCCCGCCGACTTCGTCTGCAGCTTGCTCGGCGTGCAGTCGCTCGCGCTCACGGCGCCGGTGGTGGTGCTGGAGGACTTGCTCCCGCACCCCGCGAGGAGGGCGAGCACGAGCGCGCTGACGAGCAGGGTGGCGGGTCGGAGGAGAGGCATCGCGAGTCGACCGGGGACGAAGATTGGCGCGGGGCATCCTACGCGAGCGCGCTCGCCGGGTGCGCTGCCTCGCCATCGGCCCAAGCCCGTTTCCACGGGCCCCGCGCAATGGGATCGCGGTGCGACCGCGCCTCCGCATCTCCGACCCAATTCGTCGACCACGACTCGCTCATCGCTGGTCGAGTTGCGTTGTCATTGTCGTCGGAACTCGACCAGCGACCCCGCTCGCTCATCGCTGGTCGAGTTGCGTTGTCATTGTCGTCGGAAACTCGACCAGCGACGGTGGCGGCCGCGGTCCAAGCCGGTTGATGGGGCTCGCCGGTCACGGGATTGGCCCGTTACGGGACGGCTTCCGTTACGCGATGGCTTCCGTTACGAAGTGCCTTTCCATTACGACACGGCTTCCGTTACGACACGGCTTCCGTTACGGAGTGGCTTCCGTCACGTGATGGGTTCCGTGATGGGTTGCTCCACCGCCGGGTCGACCGGGTGGACGGGCCTCGGGAGCGGCGTTAGTAGGCGCCGCCGCCGGACCCACCGCCGCCGGAATAGACGACCGCCAAGACGACGACGACTGCGACGGCGATCGCGACTGCGGTCACGATCCAGGCCCGGCGTGAGTTGAAGAGAGTGCTCATGGAATCACCTCCTTGACCTGGGATACGGGACCGCGCGTGCCCGGAGTTCAAGGGCGATCTCAGACTTTCCTAAATTCGCGGCGTCAGGAAGCCGTTGTCGGAGATTCGCCCCCGATGGCGCCGCCCTCGATGCCTGAAGCCTTTGGTGGCTCCTCGGCTACCCCCAGGGCTGCAGCGCCCGGGCTCGGCGAGGAAGAGCTGGGCCGCAAGGGGCTCGGCCGCCCGGGCGTGTCAGACCGGCTTCGTCGCCATCGCCCACACCGTGACCAGATACGTGATCAAAAGAAGCGAGACGAGCACCGCCGAGCCGCGGCCGAATCCGGCCCCGGAACCCTCGGCGCGGCCGGAGCGCCGGGCCGCGAGGCCGGCGAGGACCGTGGCGATCAGGATCACGACGATCCCGGTGTCGGCGGTGGTGAAGCCGATCGAGATCCAGGAGAGGTTGGAGTCCATGAGGCCTTCCCTGGAGGCAATCCACTCGGCGGCCGCGCGCATCAGGATCCACGAGGGAAGCACGCCGAAGAGGAGAGCGCGGAAGCCGAGCCGGACGAGGGCCGCGCTTCCCGCGCGCCACGCGAACAGCAGGGCCGCGGCGGCGAGGATCAGCGTGCTCACCAGGAGCATCGCTCCGAGCACGTGCAGCAGGAGCGGGAAGTCCCACGAGTCGGGCCGAGTCGGCGAGATGGCGGCGGCGGCCATCATGCCTATGCCCCCGGCTTGTAGATCATCACCACGAGCAGGGCGAGGACCGCGAGGGAGCGAAGCCAGTGCATCAGGGCGGCCTCCCCAGGGAGGGCGGTCTCGCCCCCGCCCTCGCCCCCCGTGGCCACGGGCGTGAACCCCGCCTGGGCCCGCCGTCCGAGCTCGGAGCCGATCGCCCAGAGCACGATCGCGGCGATGATCCATCCGTCGTAGATCTCGTAGTTGTCCAGGTAGAGAGCGAGCCAGATCCCGAATCCGATGGTCCCCAGGCCGCCGATCGCCCAGAGCACGTTCGCAACCGCCAGCAGGCGGGCGTCGCGGTGGGCACCGAACGCGAAGGCGCTGAAGATCACCACCGTGGCGACGAGGGCGAGCGCCGCGAGCAGGTGAAGGAAGAGGAGCGTGTGGTACACGCCGGCCGTACCCTAGCCACGGCACCGGCTGTTTCGGCGGCTATTTGACGCGCTCGTCGGCCCCGATGTCGGGGTTCGCGGGCCGGCCGTTTGATGCCAGTTTCAGCGCATCCCGCCACCCGTCAACCGGGACGCCGGAGGGCTCGAGGAGCCGCCGCTACGATCGAAGTGAGGCGAACGACGATGGGAAGAGTGTGGGTTCTGGACACGGAGACGAAGGGCACCGGCGCGGAGATGGTGCCCCTCGATCGCGTGCAGAGAGCTCCGCGCCCGCGCGCGAGCGGCTCACCGTGATTCGCCGAAAGCCGAGGCGCGGCGGCGAGGAGCCGGTGGAGCTCGCGCCCGACCCGAGGGAGCCCCTGAGGTTCAAGGTGGTCGACGTGTTGACCCGTAGGACGCTCGCGGAGGACGTCGATGCGCGTGCGGCGATGGAGTACCTCGAGTCCGTGCGGAGCGTCGCCGACGTCCGCGTCTACGTCTGGGAGCCGGGCGTCGAGCGCTGGCGCGCGCTGACGCTCGGCGAGCAGACCACCCTCCGGAGCCTCGGCGCGCGCGGGAGCGGCGCGACCGGCGCCGCCCTCAGCGGCTAGCCGAGGGAGCCACCTCCGGCCCACGCTCGCGCGCCTCGGCGACCCTCTCGACCCACGGCTGGGCCCGCAGCTCGGTGAACCTCGCGGCCGCCTCCGCGAGCAGCGCCTTGGCGCCGGTGGGGTGCGCCGCCTCGAGCTCGGTCTCGCCGTGCTCGAGCAGGACCTGCGCCAGCTCGAACGGGTATCCGAGCTCGCGGAAGCAGCTCGCCGCACGCCGCAGTCGCTTGTCCCCCTCATCGCGATCCCCTCGCCGCGCCGCCGCGAGCCCCGCGAACCGATCGGCGTGGGCGCGCATCGACGGCATCAGGCCCGCGGGCGGCAGCTCCTCGACGTAGGCGATCAGCTCCTCCAGCTCGGCCTCCGCGTCGGTTCGCCACGCCGCCAGGCACGCCTCGGCGTAGGCGAACCTGCGGGAGCCGGGGTCGTCGCCGCCGATCAGGGGTCGCGCGACCTCGAGCGCCTCCCCCGGGCGGTCGAGCGCCTGGAGCGAGATCGCCTTCGCCGTCGCGCAGCTCAGCCGGACCTGGGTGTCGGTGCTCTCGAGTCCGAGCTCGCTCTGCTCCATGATCCGCCCGAGCGCCTCGTGCTGACCCCGCCCCGCGTAGATCCGGGCGATCCCGATCAACGCATCGCTGAGGTAGAAGATGTCCCGCTGGGCTGCCCGCTCGGCGCCGAGGTTCTCCCAGATCTCCGTCGCCTCGTCCCAGCGGCCGAGCGCCATGAGCGCGGAGACGCGCGAGCCGAGGAGCTGGTGCTCCCAGACGCGGTCCCCGCGTGCCTGGGTCAGCTTCACCGCCTCCTCGTTGTGAGCCAGCGCGTCCGCGGTCCGGTCGCTCGCCCAGGCGACCGCCCCGAGGTTGTTGTGGGCGCGGATCGCCATCAGCGGTAGGTCGTGGCGGAGCGCGAGCTCGAGGCCGCGCGTCATCAGCGCGTGCCCCTCCTCCGGGCGCCCGCGCCACGTCTGCACCGTGCCCCGGGTGATCAAGGCGTCGGCGATCGTCTCCCAGGCGCGCGCCGCCTCGGCCATCGCGAGCGTCTCGTCGGTCGCCTCGACCGCCCGGTCGAGGTCCGTGCGGAACATGTGGAGCTTGGCGAGCTGCGCCGCCACCGCGGCCCGCTCGGGGCCCGGGTCGAGGCCGGCGTAGGCCCGCTCTGCCAGCGGCAGCGCCTCGTCGAGGCGATCGGTCATCGCCAGGACCTCGGCGATCGCAGCCGTCGCCCGCGCCGCCGCGTCGCCGCGTCCCTCCGCCTCATACAGGTCGATCGCTGCCTCGAGCCGCTCACGCGCCGTGTCGGCGTCGTCCGCCTGCCAGGCGGCCCGGCCGGACTGCTCCAGGAGCGCCGCCCGGGTCGCGTCGTCCTCGGCGAGCTCGATCGCCTTGTCGAAGATGCGGCGCGCCTCCTCTCCGAGGGCCAGCGACGACGCGCGCCGGCCCGCCTCGGCGAGCGTCTCTCGAGCGGACTCGCGGATCCTCGGCGCGTCCGGCGCGTCGGGGTCGGCACGTGCCGCGGCCAGGAAGTGAGACGCGAGGACCTCGGCGATCTCCCCCGCCTCGCTTCCCCACGCCTCCTGGATGTGGCGGGCGGCGGCGAGGTGGCGGGCCTTGCGGTCGCGGCGGCTGAGAGTGCCGTACGCGATCGCGCGGAGCAGCGCCTGGAGGAAGTTGTACTGGCCTCGCTCCGCCGAGAGCTCGCTGTCGTTGAAGGCGAACACCTGCTTCGCGACCAGGCGCTCGAGCATGCGCTCGGCGTCGTCGATCGATCGCTCGCCGAGCGCCGCAAGCCCGGCCGCCGTGAACGACTGCCCGAGGACCGAGGCGTCCTGGACCAGCGCCCGTTCGGCGGGTTCGAGCCCGTCGAGGCGCGCGGTGAGCAGGGCCTGGAGCGTCTCGGGGATCGCCAGCTCCCCCATCTCCCCAGTCAGCACGTACCGGGCGCCCTCCTGGGCCAGGACGCCGCGGTCGAGCAGCATCCGGACGGTCTCGACCGCGTAGAGGGGCACGCCCTCGGCGCGCTCGACGATCTGATCCACGAGCTCGTCCGGCAGGCCGGGCACGAGCCCCCCGAGGACCTCCAACATCGCCTCGTTCTCCAGCGGCTCGAGGGCCAGGGACGGCCACCCCGATCGCGTCTCGCTCAACTCCGGGCGCCCCAGCGCGAGGATGAAGATCGGAAAGCCGGATGACCATTCGAGCAGGTACTCGATGAAGTCGAGCAGGCCCGAGTCGGCCCACTGGAGGTCCTCGAAGACCAGCACGACGGGGTGCTGGTCCGCGAGCCGCTCGAGGAACAGGCGCCAACCCGAGAACAGGTCGGCGCGGTCCGGCGCGACCCGCTCCTCGAGCCCGAGCAGATGCGCCAGGCGGGGCTCGACGAGCCGGCGCTCGCGCTCGTCGGGAAGGTGCTCGCAGACGGCCGCGTGAAGGGCCTCGCGCGTTCGCTCGGGACCCTCCTCCTCGACCACCCCGATACGCGCGCGGACCATCTCCGCGAGCGCCCAGTAGGCGACTCCCTCCCCGTAGGAGAGGCATCGGCCCGTGTGCCAGAGCACCGTCCGTTCGAGCCCGTCGATGTACTTCGAGAACTCCCACAGGAGCCGCGACTTGCCCATCCCGGCCTCGCCGACGATCGAGACCAGCCGCGCCTGCCCCTCGGCGGCCGACGCCTCCCACGCCGAGACGATGTGCTCCAGCTCGCGCTCGCGCCCGGCGAACGGCGGCTCGAGACCGGCCCGGCGCCCCGCCCCGCCGCGACCGGCCACGACCCGCAACGCCCGCCACGCCCGCACCGACCCCTCGCGGCCCCTCACCGCGTGCTCGCCCGCGTCCTCGTACGTGATCGCGGCCTCGCTGCCGCGACGGGTGACGTCGTCGACCAGGACCTCGCCGGGCGCGGCGAGGCTCTGGAGCCGTGAGGCGGTGTTCACGGTGTCGCCCAGGACCATGCCCTCGGCCTCGTTCCCGAGCTCGACGGCCGCCGAGCCGGTGAGAACGCCGCCGCGCGCCTGGAGGTCGGGCATGCCCACCTCCTCGCCGAGGGCGCGAACCGCCTGATTCAGCGCCAGCGCCGCGCGCACCGCCCGCTCGGCGTCGTCCTCGCGCGTGACCGGCGTTCCCCAAACCGCCATCACGGCGTCGCCGATGAACTTCTCGACCGTCCCCCCGAGCCGCTCGATCAGCGATCGGCAGCGCTCGAAGTAACGGCTCAGCAGCTCGCGGACCTCCTCCGGGTCCCGGTGCTCCGAGAGGGTCGTGAACCCGACCAGATCGGCGAACAGGATCGAGACGAGGCGGCGCTCGGAGATCGGGGAGGCCGCGGTCCCGCGGGGCTCGCCGTCACCGATCAGCGCGGCGCCGCAGGAGCCGCAGAATCGATCCCCCGGCTCGTGCCCGGCGCCGCACGTCGGGCAGGTGAGCTGGAGCGAGGCCCCGCACTGGGCGCAGAACCGCTGTCCCTCGCGGTTCTCACTCCCGCAGGCGTGGCACCTCATCGGCCCAATAAGCCGGACGCCTCCGGGTGTCGGTAGGCGGCCAGCTCCTTCACCTCCATTCGCACCATACGCCGGACGCCGTGAGGGGTCAAGCGTCGCTCCCATGTGCCATCGGGCGCCCAGGGCCGCATTCGCGTCGTCAGCCGGCCGCGGCGTGGCCGTCCGCCTCCGGCGCGAAAGTTCACCATGTGCGACCGCGGAAGATGCTCGGGGACTTGGCACGCGAGGCAAGCGGCGTCGCTCGCGCCGCGACCGCGACCCACGAGCACCTTCGCGACCGGCTGCTCACCGCGGGGATCGTCACGCTGCTCGTCGACGCGATCGCGACGGTGGCCGTGTACTTCTTAGAGCGGCACGAGCCGCAGAGCGAGATCAGCTCGATCGGCTCGGCCGCCTTTTGGACGACGACGCAGCTCCTGACCGTATCCTCCTCGCTCCACAACCCAGTCTCGACCGGGGCGCGCGTGATCGACGTCGCGCTGGAGTTCTTTGCGATCACGGTGGTCACGGCGATCGCTGGGTCGTTCGCCGCCTTCTTCCACCGCCGCGGCCTGGAGCGCGATCCCCTGCCCATCGGTCGAGTCATCGGCGGGGAGCCCACCGGGCGCGGACGCACCTAGCCGCCCGGGATCAGCTCGAAGGGCCCGAGCCGAAGGGCTCGTCAGAGCCCTCGAGCACGGCCGCTCCGCGGGCGGCCGCAACGAAGTGCCGGGCGCCGACGAGGTAGTCGTCGGCCCAAGACCCATCCACCGCCCCGACCTCGAGCACCATCAGCCCGTCGCCTTTGGCGCCGTCCCACCGCAGCCTCAAGTAGCAGGCCTCGACCTCCTCCTCGTCTCGATCGGGCCATCTGAACGCGGGGATCACCCCGTACTCGCGGGCCAGCGTCTCCAGCTCGTCGAGGCGACTGGTCGCGTCGTCGGACTCTGCCACGCCGCGGAAGGTAATCGCCCGACCGGCGTGAAATCCGGCCCGCATCGGGTACCGTCGCCGGGTGGCCGAAGACCGCCTCACGGTCGCCGTCACCGGACCCACCGGTACCTTCGGGTTCGCGCTGGTCCCCCTGCTCGAGAACGACGAGCGGATCGCCCGCGTCGTGGGGATCGCCCGCCGTCCGTTCGATCCCACCGAGCGCGGGTGGTCGAAGATGGAGTACCGCCGCGGTGACGTCCGCGACCCCGCCGCCCTCGAGCAGGCATTCGAGGGGGCGGACGTCGTCGTGCACCTGGCGTTCCTGATCACGGGGACCGCGTCGCGCGAGACCACCCGCGCGATCAACGTGGAGGGGACGCTCAACACCTTCCGATCGGCAGCCGCCTCGGGAGCGAAGCGCTTTGTCTACGCCTCATCGGTCGCCGCGTACGGATTCCACCGCGACAACCCGGTCGGGATGAGCGAGGACTGGCCGGTCCGCCCCGCGGCTCATCTCTTCTACGCCCAGGAGAAGGCGGAGCTCGAGCGCCTCCTGAACGAGGAGGCCGCTGCCCACCCGGAGCTCGGCCTCTACCTGCTGCGGCCCCCGATCGTGCTGGGCCCGCACGCCGTCGGCGCCAAGGACGTCCTCCCCGGCCCGCTGGCGCCGCTGGGCCGCCGGCTCGTCAACCTCGCGCGGGGCCGCTCGCCGGTGCCCCTGCCGGCGCCCGTCCCGCCCTTGCCGGTGCAGTTCATCCACGAGGACGACGTCGCGCAGGCGTTCGTGCTCTGCATCGCCGGCGCCGGCCCCCCGGGCGCCTACAACATCGCCGGCGACGGGGTGCTGAGCGGCACCGACGTGGCGCGCGAGTTCGGGCTGGCCCCGGTGCCGGTGCCCGGCGCCCCCGTGCAGGCGGCCGCTCGTGCGGTGGCCGCCCTCCCGGCCCCGCCGTTGCTCCCGCCCGCGACCGAGTGGGTCGAGGCGCTCAGCCACCCCGCGATCATGGACGTGAGCAAGGCGAAGCGGGAGCTCGGCTGGGCCCCGCGATACACGGGCCTCGAGGCCCTTCGCGACACGCTGCGCCGCGAGGCGTCAGCCGAGTAGGCGTCAGCGCGACCTGAGCTTCTTGGCCGCCGCCTTGGCCCGCGTGGTCTCCGCGTCGGCGCGCTTTCGAGCCGCCTTGACTGCCGTGCCGGCGGTCCGGCGCCCGGACTTCGCCGCGCTGCCGGCGGTCCTGCGACCGGACTTCGCCGCGCTGCCGGCGGTCCTGCGACCGGACTTCGCGGCGCCGACGGCCCGCTTCGCGCCGCCGCGGACCGCGCCCGTCGCGCCGGTCTTCACGTCGCGGGCGACCTGCGCCTCGCCACGCTTGGCCGCTCTGCGCTTCCGGGTCGCCGCCGCCTTCTTCGCCGCGGCCGAGCGCTGTGCCTTCGTCTGTGCCATCCGTCCTCCTCCGTTTCGTCGATCGTCAATCGCCGCCGAGCGATCGCAACGACTCGGCGCCTCTCTTCCTTCCCGTCCAAGCCCGTCGCAACCACGGCGTTCGTTGAACCGCCGAATCCCCGCGAAGGCGCCTGCGGACTTGGCGCCTTATCGCTGGTGTGCAGCAACAAGGCGCCAAAGGCCGCCCTCGTCCTCACCCTGCGCCGAGCTCGTCGACGATCCGCGTCGCGTACCAGTCCTCCCAGCGCCCCTCTGGGGCCTGCTCGGTGAAGTCCTTGTCGAGCTTCACGAGCGTGAACACCAGCTCGCTTCTGACCGGCGTCGTCCCGAGGAGCTGGGGCAGCTCCGAGTGGTTGACCAGCCAATCGGCGTACCAGGACGCCCAATCGGCGTCCTCGCCGTCGGTGATCCGGTAGACGATGTGGTGCGTCTCGCCCACCTCGTGCAGCAGGTCGCTGATCTTCTCGCGCGCTCCTTCCATGCTCACCTCTCCTCGAACGGACTCGTGGTCAATGCTCCTTGGGTGCCGGCTTTCCCGCCGCGTCGGCGGCCATCTGCTTCAGCATCCAGTCGTGGTTCAGGTCGAGGACGCCGCGCATCTCGGCCGCGATCACCGCGTTTCGGTTGAGGCTCAGCTGGTTGTCCTGCTCGGTCTCCCCCGAGATCGACCAGTTGGTCGAGCCGGTGACCGTGTAGACGCCGTCGACGATCAGGACCTTGAGGTGGGAGATCGCGTGCTTGACCGAGGTCCCGATCGCGATCGAGTTGCCGAACTCGTCGTTCGACCACTTGGCGAGGAGCTGCTTCTCGTGCACGCCCGCCGCCTGAGACTTGTCGAGGCTCATCTGCACGTAGACCTGCTTGGTCGCCAGCTTGCCGCGGATGATCTCGTCTAGCTCGTCGTCGTCGTAGCCGTACATGTTGAGTACGAGCGACCGCTGCGTGCTCGTGATCAGCGCGGTCAGCAATCCGTGGAGGTCGTCCCGGGGCGCGTAGAAGGTCCACTCGTCGGCGGGATAGCCGTCGAGGAAGCGCTTCTCCGCCTTGTACACGGCGAGCTCGTCCCAGACAAAGGGCTGTGGATCCGGCATTGGTTCTCCTCTCTCCGCGCGCTCCGGTTCGCGGCTCCAATCTACCCGGGCTCACCACCGCGCGGGGGCGGCGGGGCGGGTACGCTCAGCCTGTGCGAGCCGTCGTTCCGCCGCAGCGGACCTGCCGCCACTGCGGAGCGGTGGGGCAACGCTTCCTGAAGCGATGCCGGCGCTGCGGGCGCCGCTACCTGTGGCCGTTCGGCGCCGGGATCCCGGGGGCCCGGCACTAGAGCCGCGCGAACCTCCGAGCGGATTGACTTGGCCCTCCGTCGGGTCTACGGTCCGAGGTCCTATCGCCGGGAACGGAGGCCTTATGAAGCGATATCTGATCACCGCCATCGCGATCTTCGCCCTGCTCGCGCCCGCCGCCGCGGGGGCGGGCGTCAGGCACTTCACCGGGCCCGTGGTCCCGTCGGGATCGGTCTCGTTCCGCGCCACCACCCACTCCGGCAAGGTGACGAAGGTGCGCCCGGGCTTCACGTTCACCCACGTCCCGATGACCTGCGATCAGGGGCCGCAGACCGTCAGCGGCAACTTCAACTTCGCGATGCGGGTGAAGCACCGCCACTTCCACGGTACCGGCGTCTTCACCGGCGGGGGCACGGTCGCCGTGACAGGCGCGTTCACGCAACACGGCAGGAAGGCGCACGGGACGATCTCGATCTCCGGAGACTTCACGGCGATCGGCGTGACCGGATGCAGCGGCGACCACAACTGGAGCGCACACAAGGGCTGACCCGGCGATCGTCACATCGTCGAGTGATGGCGGGCCGATGTCGATCCGGACGCTTCGCCTAGCCCTCCTTCTGGCGCTCGCCGGCCTCGCGCTGGCGGCGCTCGCCCGCTCAGGCGGACCGGCCACCGCAGGCTCGCCGAGCTCGACGGCGGTCGGGGCGCAGGCCGGGATCGGAGGACCCGCTTCAGCGCCCGCCAAGCGGCAGTTGCGGCGCCGGCGGGTGCCCTTCGGGCACTCGGTCCGCGGAACGAGGCTCCGGGCCATCCGGCTGGGCGATCCCAACGCCTCGCGAAAGGCCCTGGTGGTCGGCTCGATCCACGGCGACGAGACCGAGGGGCAGGAGATCGTTCGCATCCTGCGCCACCGCTACCGCCACGTGCGGGGAGTCCAGCTCTGGGTCGTGAAGACCGTCAACCCGGACGGGGTCGCGGCCGGAACCCGAAAGAACGCCCACGGCGTCGACCTGAACCGAAACTTCTCCTACCGCTGGAAGGGCGGCGTCCCGCGCTCGAGCGGCTACTACCCGGGGCCCCACCCGTTCTCCGAGCCGGAGAGTCGGGCCGTCAGGCGGCTCGCCGAGCGCATCAAGCCGCGGGTCACCATCTGGTACCACCAGCCGTGGGGCCAGGTTCTCCTGCCGTGTCACGGGCCGGCGCCGATCCAGCGGCGCTACGCGCGGATCGCGCGCTTCCCGACCAAGCGCTGTCGCGGGCAGCGGCTCCCGGGGACGGCCACCCGCTGGCAGAACCACAACCTCCCGGGCACCTCGTTCGTGGTCGAGCTCCGCGCCGGCGAGCTGCCGAACCGCGAGGCGCGCCGCCACGCGCGCGCGGCGGCGAAGGTGGCCGCCGGCGGAGCTGGGCGCGGCGCCCACACGGACTCGAAATCAGGCGCCGCTCGGAGCGCCACGGCCCGCACCCGCCTGCGGCGCCCCCCGATCCACCGCGACCCGATCCCCTACGGGCGCCGGCGAAAGCGCCAGATGGCCGCCTACTCGAAGCGGCATTACGGCGGACGTCAGTGGAGGCTCCGCCACCCGAAGGTGATCGTGCTGCATTTCACCGACGGCCCGAGCTACAGATCCGCGTGGTCGACGTTCGCCTCCAACGCCCCCAGCATGGGCGAGCGCCCGGGGGTGTGCTCGCAGTTCGTGATCGGCCAGAACGGGCACATCCACCGGCTGGTCAGGCCATCGATCCGCTGCCGGCACACGATCGGGCTGAACTACGCGGCGCTCGGGGTCGAGATGGTCCAGGAGGGCGGCCGCGGCTCACACTGGGCCGATCGGCAGATCCTCCACCGCCACCGGCAGATCCATCGCGCCCTCCGCCTGGTCGGGTGGCTGAAGCAGCGCTACGGGATCAAGATGCGGAACGTGATCGGTCACGCGATGGCCAATGACAGTCCGTACTTCATGGACCGGGAGGGGTGGCGCAACGACCACACCGATTGGCTTCGGCGCGACACCAGGGAGTTCCGCAGCCGGCTCCGCAAGCTGCTCAACCGATGAGGCCCGGGCACAGATCGACCGCCGGGCGCCCCCGACCAACGGGGCCCTAGCCCGCGACCTCCGCAGGGAAACGCCGGACCTTGAGATAGCCGCCCCGCTCCACGCCGATCGCGTCGTGGGCCGCGGCGCGGTGCTCGGGGTCGCCGCAGCTGACCACGAGGTTCGCGAACAGAGGGATCCGCGCCGTCTTGAGCATCCGTACGGCGCCGAACTTCTGCGTCGTGTACGAGGAGCGGGGCAGGCAGTTCGTCCCGTTGTATTTGCCGATCTCGCCCGCGCAGGAGACGAGGTCGCGGGCCCGGTTGTGGAGGTCGGCGCACTGTGGCGAGTCGCCGAGGATGACCTGGGTCGCGGCCCGCACGGGATAGCCGTGCGGATTCGCGACCGGCAGCCCCGCCTCGAGCACGAGCTGCTCGTCCTTGTGGAGCCCATCGAGGCGAAGCGAGAAGACGACGGTCGACTGGCCCTTGGCAACCGGGACCTGGGAGGTTCGGGCCGACGTGTCGGACCGGAGCGTTCCCCTCGGCTCCGGCCGGCCGCGGTACCGGACGACGCTGATCTTCCCCATGTCGCCCTTGGCGTAGGCGGGCTTTCCGTCGGCTGGGGGCTCGTTCTGGCCGATCAGCAGCACCTGGCCGGCCTCGGCGGCCGGAGCGTACGCGCTCAGGACGAGGTTCACCCGCGAGGCGCCTCGCCAGGGCAGGCCCCCCGCCGGCACCTCGTACCGGGGCGTGTCGAAGACGACGCGGTGGTGATGCTGCGCCTGAGCACAGGTCTCGGTCCGCGCCGGCGTGAGCTGGATCGCCTTCGAGCCCGGGCCCGAGGCGGGCGCCAGGAGGAGCTGCGTCCTCACCTTCGGGCTGTAGGCGTAGGGCTTTCCGACGGCATCGCGTGCACGCTGGGCGTCGGTCGTCAACTCGAGCTCCGCGGTGACGTCGATCCGGTCGCCGGGGGCGAGATCGGGCATGCTCGAGTACGGGGTGCCGCCGGGCTTCAGGGCCATCACCACCTGGGGGCTCGCGCCCGCGTTCGGCGTGATCGCGACCTTCGTCCTGCACTCCGGCTCCCGATCGGTCGAGCAGGCGAGCACCGTGGGCGTGTGGGCGGGGGTCATCGGTCAGGGGATCGCAGTTCGCGCCTGGAGGGGACGGACCTGCTCGCGCTCCGACCCCGGCTGCTACCGTGAATGGGTACCAGGCCAGGCCATGTCGCCTGACAAATCGCGCCCGCGCTCGCCGTCGTTGCTTTCGTGCATCCTCCGCGTTCGCAGGACATCTACGCAGAGGAGTAACACATGCCCACAGGAACCGTGAAGTGGTTCAGCGACGAGAAGGGCTTCGGCTTCATCACTCCCGATGACGGCTCGAAGGACCTCTTCGTCCACCAGAGCGCGATCGCCGGCGACGGCTTTCGCTCGCTTCGGGAAGGTGCCAAGGTGACCTTCGAGGCCGAAGCCGGCGACAAGGGGCCCCGCGCGGTCGACGTGCAGGCGAGCTAGCCGCCCCAGTCCGAGAGCGTCCGGGGAGCGTGCCAACGCCGAGGCGAAACCCGAGCCGTCGCACGAGCCGCGCCGGACAGCTGCTCGATCGGGTGATCCAGCAGGGCCGCAGCGAGAAGACCGAGCGACCGGCCGATCCGGACCGAGTCGATAACGATCAGCGCATCAGGGCGCTCGAGCGTCGGGTCGAGGAGCTGGAGTCCCTGCTGGAGGGCCTCCAGGACTCGGTGCACCGGGAGACGGCCCGGCAGGGCAGGGAGATCGAGGCGCTCGAGGCGAAGACGCAGGCCCCGGTGGTTGCCCGTGCCCTCGACCGGTACTCCCGGGAACGCGGGCTCTGATCGGGTGTTTCCGATGGCCCGACCGTGCACGTGCGACCTCGACCCACGCGGGCACCTGGAGGTGACGACGTGAGTCGCCGCTGGACATGCGGCCGCTGCGCGGTGATCGTGAGCTACGGGCCCGAGGCGGATGTACCGACGCGGCCAGACGGCTGGGTCCGCGACAACGGCGCGTGGCGGTGCCTCAGGTGCCGGCGCGAGGACGCGATGGACGAGGCTTCGAGCGCCAGCACCGCCGAGGGCAGGGCGGACCGCAGGCGGGCGCTGCTGGCGTTTGAGATCCGCCGCGATCCCGCCGCCCCGGATCGAGTGATCGCGAAGCGAGCTCGGTGTCCGACGGCGGCGGTGCGGGGCGTTCGCACGGCGCTCTCGAAGGAGCAGGACGGGTAGCGGCCCTCCCAGCGGGTAAAGGTCCGAGGACCTGACCACGGAAGGGAGGATTAGATGACGGCCGCAGCCTCGCTCGCGCTTCCCCTCGGGGCGACCCTCGTCATCCCGGGGATCGTCATCGTGGTGATCATCGTCCTGTTGGTCCTCTGGCTCGTCTTCTAGGCAGACGACCCGGCCAGGTTCCCCGTCAGCCCTCCGCGGTCACGAGCCCGACCCACACGCGGGTCATCGCGTCGACGATCGCCGGCCGGGAGACTCCGGGGTTGTCGATCCACCACAGGACCAGCGAGGCCATCCCCATGCTCATGAGCTCGGCGAGCGGCTCGAGCTCTCGCCGGGGAATCGACACCTCGCTCAGCGAGCGCATGATCTCGACCAGGACCGCCCGCGCCCGGGCGTGCACCTCGAGCCGGAAGGCCCGGATCTCGGGCCCGCCGCCGGTGTCGCGAAACAGCATCTTCCAGGCGTACGAGTGAGCCTCGACGTAGGCGAACCAGACTCGGAGGACGGCCCGCAGGCGCTCCCTCAGCGAGCCCTCGGTGGGGATCGCGCCGGCGAAGCTCGCCAGGTCCGCGCGGTGGCGCTCGAGTAGGGCGAGGTAGAGGGCCTTCTTCGAGTCGAAGTGGCGGTAGAGCACCGGCTTCGTCACCCCCGCCGCGGCGGCGACGTCGTCCAGCCGCGTGCCCTCGTAGCCGCGCTCGCCGAACAGCCGGCCGGCCGCCTCGACGATCAACGCCCGGCGCTCTTCGAGTGGCAACCGGGCCCGGGTGGCGGGTTTACGCATAGTTACCGAAGGGTAACTTATGGTGATAACGTAACCGTGATCCAGCGACCTGGAGGTGATTCCAGCGATGCCCGAGACCACGACCGAGAAGATCCACGACCCGATCCACCGCTCCTCGTACAGCTTCCGGCGCGAGGGCGAGAACATCTGGGTGGACACCTGGCTCGAGGACGGCGGCCGCCTGCCGGAGCACTTCCACCCCTCGCTGGAGGAGCACTGGGAGGCGGTCGACGGCACCCTGCGGGTGAAGCTCGCCGGGACCTGGCGCGACCTCGTTCCGGAGGACGGGCCGGTGGTGGTGGCCCGAAACGTGCGGCACGAGGTCCGGAACGAGAGCGGCCGCACGGTCCTCGGGCGGGCGAAGGTGATGCCCGCCGGCCGGCTCCAGGAGTTCCTCACCGAGACCGCGCACGCCGCGCAGGAGGGCCTCTACAACAGCCGCAACCTGCCAACGAGCTGGCGGGGCGCGGTGTGGGTGGCCGACCTCGCCCAGCGCTTCCGCGACGAGACCGTGGTGACCTCGCCGCCGCCTGCGGTCCAGCGCCTCGTCACGCCGCTCGTCGCGCGCTTCGCCCGCTAGCCCCGCGCTATCTGACCGACGCAGAGACGAGCGGGTCGAGCTCGTCCCATCCCGCGAGATCTCGGGCCCGATCCTCGGCGCGCACGGTTCGGCGCGTTCGAGTGGACGATTTCGTGTCGCTATGACACACAAGCCTCCACTCGCCGCTCGGCGCGCCGGCGGGCGATGGTCACTCGCCGTTCGGCGCGCTGGCGATGACGGGGCGCGAGCCGCCCTACCTGCCCGCCGAGGCCGCGCCATTCCCAGACCCGCCTCGCGTCCAGCCGCGGGACGCGGCCGTAGGATGCCCGCGATGCGCTACGGGATCGCGGTCTTCCCCACCGACGACGCGGCCGACCCGGCGACGATCGCGCAACTGGTCGAGGATCGAGGCTTCGAGTCGCTGTTCTTCCCCGAGCACACCCATATCCCGGTCAGCCGCCGGACGCCGTATCCGGCCGGCGGCGACCTCCCCGATATCTACCGGCGCACATACGACCCGTTCGTCGCCCTCACCGCCGCCGCCGCCGCGACCGAGCGGCTCCTGGTCGCCACGGGGATCTGCCTCGTGATCGAGCGAGACCCGATCGTCACCGCGAAGGAGGTCGCCTCGCTCGACCGCCTCTCCGGCGGCCGCTTCCTGTTCGGCGTTGGAGCCGGGTGGAACCGCGAGGAGATGGAGAACCACGGCACCGACCCGCACCGGCGGTTCTCGCTCATGGGGGAGCGGATCGAGGCGATGAAGGCGATCTGGACCGAGGACGAGGCCTCCTATCACGGCGAGCACGTCGAGTTCGACCCGATCTGGTGCTGGCCCAAGCCCGCGCAGTCGCCGCACCCGCCGGTGCTCGTGGGTGGAAACGCCGAGCGGGTGCTCGACCGCGTGGTGGCGTTCGGCGACGAGTGGATCCCGAATCGGACAACGGGGCTGACCGAGCGGATCGCGAAGCTCGAGCGCCTGGCCGAGGAGGCGGGGCGCGAGCCGATCCCGGTCACCCTCTCGGGCGCGAGGCCCGATCGCGAGCTGATCGAGCGCGGCGAGGAGGCCGGGATCCACCGCTGCACGTTCTACGTCGAGCCCTCCGACGCCGACGGGATGGAGCGCCAGCTCGACCAGCTCGCCGCGCAGCTCGGCCTGGGGTGAGCGACCGCACCAGTCGCGGACGCTGAGCCGTACGGGCACGAAGACGACGCTCCCGCCGTACGATCACTTACAGAGGCCGGCGAGGAGCGGGTCGCGCGCGCCGGCGACGAAGGAAGGCCGCACCCTGACAGCAGATCATGGAACACGGATTCGTGTAATGCTTCACTCATGACGGGACGGGCCGAAGGTGGCTGAACGCGGCGCGAAGCCGAATGTCCCCCCGGGTCGCCGCCGGGCGCTCCAGGCCGTGCGCGCCCTGTTCACGCCGCTCCTCCCGGACGACTACCTCGAGCTGATCAACCCCCTGTGGTCCACGCAGGAGCTCCGCGGGCGGATCGAGCGGCTCGACCACGAGGCGGGCAACGCGGTCAGCATCACGATCCGTCCCGGCTACGAGTGGGAGGGCCACGAGCCGGGGCAGTACCTCCGGATCGGCGTCGTGGTCGACGGGGTCTTCCATTGGCGGGCGTACTCGCTGACCTCGGACCCGGATCGACCGGACGGCCGCATCACCGTCACCCCGAAGCTGGTCGAGAGCGGCAAGGTGACGCCGTACCTCGTGCACCAGGCGCGCCCGGGCGAGGTGATCCGCCTCGGCGGGGTCGAGGGGGACTTCGTGCTCGCCGACCCCGTTCCGGAAAAGCTCCTCTTCATCA
>DATGAF010000038.1:0-3432 GCA_035313645.1 Solirubrobacterales bacterium | reverse complement strand
GAGTCGCCGGTGAGGTCGGCGACGTCCTGGATCTCCGGCACCTGGTAGTTGTGGGCCAGGATCACGGCGTTTTGCTCCGCCGCGAGGGCGCGGACCTCCTCGGAGAGACGCTCTACGTCCCGCGGCTCGAGCGCCTCCGGGGGCGGCGCTTGGAGTGTGGGTAGCTGATGCATTCGAGTATGCGAATCGCGGCCGTGTTGGCGGCGGTGAGTGTTTGATGTTCGCCCGGTCCATGGACGCGGGGCGAATGAACTCCCACAAGTCTAGTGCCCCACGGTGGCCAGTTCGGGGCGCGGGCCTACGCTTAGTTCATGCCCGAGCTTCCCGAGGTCGAGATCACGGCGCGGCGCCTCGATGCCGGCCTTCGCGACGCCGAGGTCGATTCGGCACTGTCGCCCGGCATGGTCGCCCTGAAGTCCTTCGACCCGCCGCTGGCGGCGCTCGAGGGCCGCAGGATCTCCGGCGTCAGGCGGATCGGGAAAATGCCCGTGATCGAATTCGCGCCGACAGACGGCACCGGTGACCGCATCGCGATGCTCGTCCACATGATGTCCGCGGGGCGCCTGCAGTTATTCGACAAGCGGGCGTCGCTGCGCGATCGGACCGCGCGGGTCCTCGTCCGCCTGACCGACGGGCGCGAGCTGCGCCTGCGCGAATTCGGGACGAAGCAGCGGGCGTGGGCGAAGCTGATGGCGGCCGGCGATGTCGAGGCCGACGAGATGGTCGCGACGCTCGGCCCGGAGGCTTGGCCCGAGCCGTCCGTCGAGGATCTCGCCCGCCGCATCGACCACCCCCGTCACCTGCATCCGATGCTGCGCGACCAGCGGGTCATCGCGGGGATCGGCCGCTCCTGGGTGGACGAGGTCCTCTGGGAGGCGGCGCTGTCGCCGTTCCGCCAGGGCTCCGATCTGGAAGAGGAGGAGGTGGAGCGCCTCCACGGGTCCCTGCACGTCCTGGGCGACGCGATCGAGCACTACGAGGACGTGATCGGCGATGTGGTGCCGGACAAGCTCCCGATGCCGCTACGCGTTCACCGCCGGGAGGGCGAGCCCTGCCCGCGGTGCGGCGCGACCCTCGCCGCCGTTCACTTCGCGGAGCACGTGACCACCTACTGCCCGGAGGAGCAGACCGGCGGCCGGGTGCTGAAGGATCGCCGGCTCTCGCGGCTTCTCAAGTAATGAAAGGCGGCGACTTTGTCGCCGCAGACGCATGTCAGGCGGCGAAGCCGCCGCAATTGTCTGTGGGGGTCAGCGCCGAAGGAGCTGCCCGGCGACCGCCCGGCCGATCGTGATCGGGTGGTTCACGACCGTTGCGACGCGGCCGGAGAGCGTCAGGGGGTCGTGCGCGATGCCGAGCTGGCGCAGGACGGTGGCCGAGTCGAAGTACACGCGCTCGCAGACCAGGCGGTCGTCGTCGAACACGAAGATCGCGCAGAAGCGCATCTCGAACTTCTTGCCGGTGGGCGGCAGCCCGCGGAACGGTCCCTTGTGGGTCCCGTAGAGGTTCGCCTCGACGATCACAGCATCGTTGGCGTGGTGCATCGCGATCAGCTCGTTCCGCTGATCGGGGAACGCGGCGCGAGTCTCCTCGAAGTAGCGCGCGACCTCCCCGGGTCCGTCGTAGACGTCGCCGGTGCCGATCAGCTCGTAGCGAGGGTGGTCGAAGGTGCCGAGCGTGACGTCGAACTCGTGCCGGTTCTCCGACTCCATGTGCTCGATCACGAGCGCCTCGCGTTTGCTCCGGACCTCATCCGTGACGGTCATGGCTACCGACTCTATCCCGTCGCAAGCAGCATGCTCAGGTCCAGCGCCGGCGCCGAATGGGTGAGCGCGCCGATGGAGATGAAGTCGATACCGGTCGCCGCGACCTCGGCGACGTTGTCGAGGGTGATACCGCCCGACGCTTCGAGCGCGGGGCGGGGAGCGTTCCGGCTCCCATGCTCGTCGCGGGCGGTGACGGCCGCGCGCAGCTCGGCTGGGTCCATGTTGTCGAGGAGGAGCCGGTCGGCTCCCGCCCCGAGCGCCTCGTCCACCTCAGCGGCGTCCCGGCACTCCACCTCGACGTCGCGATCCGGATCCTCCTCGCGCGCCCGGCTCACGGCCGCCGCGAGACCACCCGCGAGTGCGACGTGGTTCTCCTTGATCAGGTACGCGTCATACAGGCCCATTCGCTGGTTCTGGCCGCCGCCGGCCGCCACCGCCGCCTTCTCCAGCGCCCGCAGGCCCGGGGTGGTCTTCCTCGTGTCGAGGATGGTGACTCCCATCCCGTCGACGGCTCGGACGAAACGGGCAGTGAGGGTGGCTACGCCAGAGAGGTGACAGAGGAGGTTCAGGGCCGTCCGCTCGGCTGCCAGAAGCGCCCGCGCAGGTCCAGACACATTCGCCACGTCGCCGGGAACGCCATCGCGCCACGCGCCCTCGGGCGCGAGGCGCTCGAGCTCACCGGCGCCCGTTTGCCGAAACACCTCCGCGGCGGCATCGAGCCCGAAGACGATCCCGGCCTCCTTCTGGACGATCCGGGCGGTGGCGCTGGCGTCCTCGGGAACGACCGCTTCGGCGGTCACGTCACCGGTCCCGAGATCCTCGGCGAGCGCTCGAGCGACGAGATCGTGCAGGGCCGCGTCCATTAATCGGCCGGGAAGACGGCCATCGTCGCGGTGAAGCCGTGCAGGAAGTTGCGGCCGCCCACCGGGCCGATCTCGCCGGCGCAGAAGAAGCCGCCCGCTGGGGCGGCGAGCGTGTCGGCGATGGCCGTCGCGTCGTGGTCGGGGCCGTCGAACATGTGAGAGCCGCGCCCGTTGCAGGTGAAGACGAGGGCGCCGGCCGCTCCTCCCGCTCCCATGGCAACCGTCTGGGCGCGAAGGGCCTCGCGCAGGTCCTCGTCGGCCGAGGCGCCGTCACGAACCTGCATCCGTACGGTCTGGCCGACGCGCACGTGCTCGCCGATCGCGAGGCTCCCGGATTCGGAGTCCGCCCCCAAGATGGGGCGCACGAGGAAGTCACCGCGCTCGTACTCGGGCTTGTTCTCGTCGATGACGATGCCCAGCATCAGCCCGGATGCCGCCAGCTGCTGCTGATGCGGATCGAGCTCCGACAGCGCCTCTCGCAGTCGCTGAACCGCAGGCTTCGACGCGAGCTCGGCGATCACGTTGCCTTCGGCGCCCGTGATGGTCATCTCCGGCCCGACCGGCGCGGCTCCCTGCGAGACGCACGGCAGCAGCGGGATACCGGAGACGGAGCAACCCACCGCGCCGCCGTCGAGCACGTCTCCGTCGCGAAACAGGGAGGCCGAGCCCGCCGCGGCCGCGCTGGCGAGCCCGCCGAGCAGCGGTGTTCCCGGGCTCGCTTCCTCCACGTGAGCGAGCAGCGCCTCCGTGGCGAAGCTGTACGGATCCGCGAGGACGACCATGGCGTCGCCCAGGTGATCCGGCTC
>DATGAF010000037.1:0-6264 GCA_035313645.1 Solirubrobacterales bacterium | reverse complement strand
CCCATCGCCCCGCTCGGGACGCCCTTCGAGCGGTGCCAGGTTCGCCCGTCGTTCGTCGATCGGAAGACCCCGAGGCCGCCATAAGTGTTGCCGCCGAACGCGTTGTCGCCGGTGACGGCGATCAGGGTGCCCCCGCGCGCGGGCGAGTAGCCGAGCGAACCCACCGTCTGCGTCGGCAGCGAGTTCCCGATCGATCGCCACGTCTTGCCCTTGTCGCGGGACTCATACACCCCGCCGCTCGCCACCGCCGCATACAGCCGGTTGTGCTTCTTGTCGTACGCGTAATCGGAGACGCGCCCCGCGAGGAATGCAAATCCGTCCCCGTACGTGCTCGGATAGTTGGGGTCGTTGGCCCTCAGCGGGCCGCGGCCGACGGGCTGCCAGCGCCCGCCGGTTCCCGAGATGCCGGACGAGCCGGACCTCACCAGGCGGCTGTGCTGGCGGGCGGCGGCCGCGTACTGGGCCGTCGAGTCGGCGGCGACGCGCTGCGAGAGGGCGTTATGCGCATCGGCGAGGTCGCCGAACGTCTCCGGCGCATTCTCGAGACTGCCAAGTGAGCCCTCCGATTCCGCGGACGCCTGGGCGACGGTCAGCGGGATCGCGACCAAAACCCCCACAAGCACCGGTGCCCACCTCAGGACGCTCCATCGTCTGCGCATGACCGGCGGAATGCTAGATCGGCATTCGAGTGGTCGCGCCGGTTCCCCCACTCCCGACGTTGTCGGATTACCCCGGCATATGTCCGGAAAATCCGACAACCACCGCTGGGGTTAGGGTTCGCGCCGCCGATGGCCGAGGTCAAGCCCTTCCCGTCCCTCCACTACAACCTCGCCGCCGTCCCCTCCCTCGGCTCGGTAACGGCTCCGCCCTACGACGTCATCGATGCGCCGCTGCGCGCGGCCCTGCTCGCGCGCTCACCGCTGAACGTGGTCGAAATCGACCTCCCCGAGGCGCCCACGGGTCGCGATCCCTACGAGCACGCCGCGGAGACGCTCGAGGCGTTGGAGCTCGACGGCGTCCTCACCGCCGACCGCGAGCCGGCGATCTGGGCGCTTACGCAGGAGTACGCGACGCCGGACGGCTCCCGTCTCGTGCGGCGCGGCTTCATGGCGCGCGTTCGCGTGACGGACTACGGCCCGGGGCTCGTGCGCCCCCACGAGCGCACGCAGCCCGGCCCAAAGGAGGACCGGCTCCGGCTCACCCGGGCCACGCGGCACAACCTCTCGCCGATCTTCGCGCTCCATCCCGGCAGCGTCTGGGAGGCCATCGGGCCCCACGTGGCCGGTGACCCCTGGGGTGAGGTGACCGACGACGACGGAACCGTCCACCGCGTCTGGCGAATCGCCGATCCCGAGGTCCACGAAGCGGTGACGGGGGGGCTCGCGGATGCGGAGCTCCTCATCGCCGACGGCCACCACCGCTACGAGACCGCCCGGACCTACGCCGAGGAGATCGGCGGCGACGGCCCGCACCGCTACACCCTGATGTGCCTCGTCTCGCTCGAGGATCCGGGGCTCACCATCTTCGGGACGCACCGGTTGCTGGCGGGCTTAGACCCCGAGCGCATGGAAGCGGGCATCCGCGAGCACTTCGAGGTCGCCGACGTTCCGGCCGACGAGGCCGATCCCGCCGGCGCGGAGGGCGCGGGCGTCTTCGGCTTCCTCGACTCCGAGCGCTCGCTGCGCCTGCGGCTGCGCGACACGGACGCGGTGGACGCGGCGCTGGACGGCCGCTCGGAGGCCTACCGGCGGCTGGATGCCGCGATCCTCGAGGAGCTGATCCTGAAGGGCGCGCTCGGCATGACCGGCGACGACATCGCGGCGAAGCGGGGGCTCGGCTACGCGAAGGGGATCGAGGCGGCGAGGTCGGCCATCCGCGACGGCGCCTACGACGCCGCTTTCCTGCTGCGCCCGACCCCGGTCGAGCTGGTGCGCGAGGTGGCCGCGGCGGGCGAGACGATGCCGCCGAAGTCGACGTTCTTCTTCCCGAAGCTCCTGACGGGGATCGTCTTCAACCCCCTCTACTGAGCCCGCGCTAGGGTCCGGCGCAACGTGACGCGCATCTACACGCGCAAGGGCGACGACGGCACGACCTCGCTCTGGTACGGCGGCAGGGTCGCCAAGACCGATGCGCGGACCGAGGCTTATGGGTCGATCGACGAGGCGGGTGCCGCGCTCGGCGTCGCCCGGTCGCTGTGCGGCCCCGACGACGCCGAGCTCGCCGCCGACATCCTGAAGCTGCAGCGTGAGCTCTTCATCGCCGGCGCCGAGCTGGCGACCGCGCCGGAGGCCGAGGACCGCCTCCAGGAGGGAATCACCCGAATCGACGACGACATGGTCGCCGCCCTCGAGCCGATGATCGACCGATACATGGATCGAGTGGAGCTGCCGCCAAAGTTCGTGATCTCCGGGGGCACGACGCTTTCGGCTCAGCTCGACGTCGCGAGGACGGTGATCCGACGGGCCGAGCGGCGCGTTGTCGCGCTGATGGAGGAGGGCCAACTCGCCTCCGAGGCGCCGATGCGCTACCTCAACCGGGCATCGGATCTCGTCTTCGCGATGGCGCGGTTCGCCGACCTGGACGATCCCGAACTCTTCGAGGGCCGCGAGGCTGCCGACGCCGATGGTTAGGGTCACCGCAAAGCGCCGCCAGGGCTTCACCCACGATGTCGAGATCCAGGGTGGACACCGGCTCGTGATCGACGAGCCCGAGGTCGCCGACGGGGCTGACCAGGGCCCCTCGCCCACCAGGACCGTCGCCGCGGCCCTCGCCGCATGCACCGCGATCACGCTCGAGATGTACGCAGCCCGGAAGGAATGGGACGTCGGCGAGCTGCGGGTCGACGTCGACATGGAGTACGGCGACCACAGTGTGCCGCGCTCGTTCGACGTCACCGTCCACCTGCCGGCCGGCCTGACCTCGGATCAGGCCGAGCGTCTGCGGGCCATCGCGGCCAAGTGTCCCGTCCACCGCCTGCTGGCCCACGATCGCCAGGTCACCATCACCGACCGAGTCGAGGTCGCCGGGTGACATCACCCGGGCCGCGCTGATGGACCTGGAAATCGACGGAAGGTCGTGCGCGGTCACAGGAGCGACCCGCGGGATCGGCCTGGCGGTGGCCGAGCGGCTCTGCCGCGAAGGAGCGCGAGTGGTGCTCGTGGCTCGCTCGCAACATGCGTTGGACGAAGCCGTCTTGAGGTGCGCCGAGGCCGGCGGCGAGGCGACCGGGATCAGCCTCGACGTCACCGCGCCCGACGCCGGCGAACGCCTCGTAGCGGCCGCCGAGGAGCGATTCGGCTCGCTCGACGTGCTGGTCAACAACGCCGGCACGTCGAAGCGGCGCGGCCTGGATGACGTCGCGGACGACGAGTGGAACGCCGCCTGGGAGCTGAACGTGATGGCGCCGATGCGGGCAATGCGCGCCGCGATCCCGCGGATGGTCGAGCGCGGCTGGGGCCGCGTGGTGAACGTCTGCTCGAGCGCCGGCAAGCGTCCGACCATTTCAACCCCCGACTACTCGGTGGCCAAGGCGGCCGAGCTCTCGCTCTCGCGCGTGTACGCCGAGGTCTACGCGAAGCAGGGCGTGCTGGTAAACGCGATCTGCCCGGGTCCGACGCAGAGCGAGCTGTGGATGGCGCCCGGCGGGTTACTCGATCAGACGATGGAGTCGGGCGGCTTCTCGTCTCGCGAGGAGGCGCTGGAGTCCGTCGCGAGCGGCCGCCCGATTGGCCGGGTCGCCGAGGTCGGGGAGATCGCCGACGCGATCGTCTTCCTCTGCTCGGAGCGCGCCTCCTATGTGGCCGGCGCGGCCTGGAGCGTGGACGGCGGCTCCGTGCCGGTGATCATCTAGCGGCCGGCGTGGATCTCGCCGGCGTCCTTCTGAGTCCTGAGGAGGCGCAGGAGATGAGCGCCCCCGGCGGCACGGATGCGGCGGTCCTGCTGCCGATGTACGGCCACCCCGAGCGCCCCGGCCTGGTCTTCACCGAGCGCCGGCTCGACCTGCGCCGCCACGCGGGCGAGATCTCATTCCCCGGCGGCCGCCAGGACCATCCCGACGAGCGACTCCTGAACACCGCCCTGCGCGAAGCCCGGGAGGAGATCGGCCTCGATCCCCAGCAGGTGGACGTCCAGGGCGCCCTGCCCCCGGTGGGGACCTTCGTCACGGGCTACAAGGTCCATCCGTTCGTGGGGACGATCCCGGAGGGCCTGCGCTTCCGTCCGAATCCGACCGAGGTCGCCGCGATCCTGGAGTTCACCCTCGACCAGCTGCGCGAAGGATTCGCGATGCGCCGGTTGATCCGCCGCGGCGTCCCGATCCGCACGCCCACCTACGAGGTGGGCGAGCACATGATCTGGGGCGCGACCGCGCGCATCCTGGGCGAGCTGCTGGAGCGGCTCGAGGCCTGAACCTCAGACGTCCTTCTCGATCGGGACGTCCACCAGGTTGCCCCACTCGGTCCACGAGCCGTCGTAGTTCACGACGTCGCCGACGCCAAGCAGCTCGTGGAGAACGAACCACGTGTGGGCCGAGCGCTCACCGATCCGGCAGTAGGCGATGACTGGGTTCCCGTCGGCGAGCACGCCCGTGGACGAGTAGAGCTCGCGGAGCTCCTCGGCGGACTTGAAGGTGCCGTCCTCGTTGACCGCCTGTGCCCAGGGCACCGAGATCGCTCCCGGGATGTGGCCTGAGCGCTGCGCGCCCTCCTGCTCGTATCCGGCCATCGCGATCAGCTCGCCGGAGTACTCCTGCGGGCTGCGCACGTCCACGAGCTTGGTGTCGCTGCTCAGCGCACCCTGGACCTCGTCTCGCCGCGCGCGAATCGACTCGTCGGGTCCGGAGGCGTTGAACGTGGTCGCCGGATAGTCCGGAACCTCGGTCGTCGTCTCGCGCCCCTCCGAGATCCACTTCTCGCGGGGTCCGTTGATGAGCCGGACCTTGTCGTGGCCGTAGTAGAGGAAGTACCAGTAGGTGTAGGCGGCGAACCAGTTGTTGCGGTCGCCGTAGAGCAGGACCGTGTGGTCGTTCGAGATCCCGCGGCTGCCCATGAGGTTGCCGAACTCCTCGGCCGAGAGAAAGTCACGCTTCACCTGGTCCTGGAGGTCGTGCTTCCAGTCGAACCCGATCGCCCCCGGAATGTGCGCCTCGGCGTAGAGGGCGGGGTTCTCGTCCACCTCGACGATCCGAATGTCGTCGTCGTTCAGGTGCTCGGCCACCCAATCGGTCTCCACCAGTACGTCCTTCGCGTAGTCGGCCACCTGAGCTACCTCCAGTCCAATTTGCTAAATCCTTATCGGAGTTTAGGTTATTCGATGGCTCGCCGGACGAAAATCAAGGCCGCGAGCGCGTCGGAGGCCTCACGGTTCGGGGTGGAGAACCGCGACGGCATGTGCTTAGGTGTACGGGGAGGATGGCTGAGGAGGCAGACCGGGGCGAGCGCCCCGAGCAGAACATTTCGGCCCCGTCGCTGGGCCCGAACACCGTCATCGAGCGCGAGCCCGTGGAGGAGCGACTCGCGCGCCACGAGCAGTCCGAGGTCGACGCGATGGGGCGCGACAAGCGCCGGACGGTCGTCGGTCAGAGCTACGGGCCCAGCAAGACCAGGCAGCTCGCCGTGTACATGGTGTTCCTGGCGGTCGTGGCGGCGCTCGTGGTGGGCGGCATCATCCTCATCGGCGCGCTCGACACCTCGGTGGGAAAGAACGTCCCGAACTCCGCACCCTGGTCCAAGCCCGGCGTCCACCAGAGCAACCCCAAGCCCATCCAATAGCGCCCACCCCCTCAGCGATGGATGGATTCCCGCACATATGGGTGGGTTTCTCGACCATCGTCGGGATCGGGGGAGTCATCCAAGCCGCCCTGCGCCGATGAGGCGCTCGGCCGCGGCGGTCATCGCGTCGACCCACTTCTCCACCTGACCTGGGTCGGCGTCGACGACCGCGACCGGGATCCGCCACCGCTCTCCGGCCGCCCTCACTATCTCGGCGCCTCCCGCCACCAGGTCCTTCCGGACGCTGCCCGTCGACTCGTAGACGAAGCCCCGGACCGGCGTATCGACGATCTCCTCCAGCAGCCGCTCGAGCCGTGGGCCGTGGAGAGCCCCGACCGCGTCCTCGTCTCCAACCGCCGTGCCCAGGAGCCAGAACACCAGGGTCACGCCCTCGATCTCGTCCAGTACCGTCCCCACCCGGCCCGGGTCGGCGACCACACCCTCCAGGCCGGCCGCGGTGATCTCCTTCGCCCCGGCGGTGTCCCGGCTGCTGCCT